>NZ_CP039888.1:2607500-2685000 GCF_005221325.1 Agrobacterium tumefaciens
ATCAGCGGCGGTTGCGCAGTTGGTCGATCCAGACGGTGACCAGAATGACAAGGCCGATGATGATCTGTTGCGTGAAGGCGGAAACGCCGTTCATATTGAGACCGTTGCGCAAAATGCCGATGACAAAGGCGCCGATGGCCGTGCCGGAAATCGTGCCCACGCCGCCGATCAGCGATGTGCCGCCGATGACCGCGCTGGCGATGGCATCCAGCTCATACATCACACCTTCGTTCGGCTGGGCGGTGACGAGGCGCGACATCAGCACGCAGCCCGTCAACCCGGCGAGCGTACCGGACAGGATGTAGGTGAAATTGGTGACGCGGGCGACGTTGACGCCGGAAAGGCGCGCGGCATCCGCGTTGGAACCCACGGCATAGATGTGGCGGCCGAGGATGGAGCGGTTGAGCATGAAGGAAACCGCAAGTGCAATCACCACCATCAGGATGACCGGATAGGGTATGCCGGGAAACACGACATTCGGAAAACCGTCGTCACCAATGTTGACTATGCGGAAGAGTGCGCCATTGCCGAGTTCGCCGAAAGACTCGCCAAGGCCGGACACGGCGCGCGCACCGGTGATCTGCAGGGCCACACCGCGGGCGATCAGCATCATGCCGAGGGTGGCGATGAAGGGCGGCAGCTTGAAGCGCGTCACCAGAAGACCGTTGATGAGACCGCAAAACGACCCCGTCAGAATGCCGAGCAGCATGCCGATGGGCACTGGCAGACCGAGTTCCTTCACCGCAAGGGCGGCCACGACGCCGGCAAGCGCGAGCACCGAGCCGACGGAAAGATCGATGCCGCCGGTGATGATGACACAGGTGGCACCAATGCCGAGCAGCGCGATGGATGTCACCTGCAGCGCGATGGTCATGCCATTATTGACGGTGAAGAAGGCGTTGCTGGTTGCGGAGAAGACCGCGACCAGCGCAAAGAGGCTGCCGAGCGCCGCAAACTTCTGGATGATGTCCTTCTGGCGATCGCTGACGGCGAAGCCCTTCTTGGGTTCTGCAATATTGGCCATGTCGTTCCTCACTGCGCGGCCCGGCCGTAACCGGACGCATACCGCATGATTTCTTCTTGATTGGTCTTGGCGGTTTCGAGCACGCCTGTGATGCGGCCCTGATGGAACACCGCGATACGATCCGTCAGTCCTAGAATTTCCGGCAGTTCCGAACTGATGAGAATGACGCCGATGCCCTGTGCGGCCAGTTCGTCCATGATCTTGTAGATCGCGAACTTCGCGCCGACATCGATGCCGCGCGTCGGCTCATCGAAGAACAGCACGCGCGACTGACGGAACAGCCATTTGCCGATGATGATTTTCTGCTGATTGCCGCCCGAAAGCAGCCGCACCGTCTGATCGATCGAAGGGGTGCGGATATTCAGCAGATCGACGTAGCGCTTCGCCACATCGTCATGTTTCTTGAAGTCTATCAGCCCGAAACGGTTGGAAACCTCGCCGAGATTGGCGAGCGTCGTATTGGCCGCCACCGACATCTTGATGGCGAGGCCATCGCTTTTGCGATCTTCCGAGAGATAGGCAATACCTTCCTCGATGGCGTCCTGCGGCGAGCCGATCGAAAGTTCGCGCCCGTTGAAAACGATCTTACCCGCATCGAGAGGATCGGCCCCGAAGATTGCCCGCGCAACTTCCGTTCGCCCCGCGCCCATAAGTCCGGCAAAACCGAGGATTTCGCCGCGCCGCAGCGAGAAACTGACGTCACTAAACACGCCATTGCGCGTCAGTCCTTCGACGGAGAAGAGAATATCTTCCGTCGGGCGCGAGGTGCGCTCGGGAAATTTGTCTTCCAGCGAACGCCCGACCATGCGTGTGACAATGTCATCAACAGTGATCGAGGCAAAATCGTCGGTCGAAATATAACGTCCGTCGCGCAGGACCGTCACACGGTCGACAATCTCAGCCATCTCATCGAGACGATGGGAAATATAGACGATGCCGACGCCGGAAGCCTTGAGATCGCGGATGACCTTGAACAGAAGCCGGGTTTCCTGCTCGGTCAGCGACGAAGTCGGCTCATCCATGATGAGCACTTCCGCGTCGAGAGAGAGCGCCTTGGCGATTTCCACCATCTGACATTGCGCGACGGAAAGACCGCGGACCATCTGGTCGGGGTTGATATCGACGCCTAGCCGGTCGAGACAGCGTTTAGCATCGAGCCGCAGCTTCTTGCGGTCCACGAGAAAACCCCGGCGCGGTTCACGCGCGAGATAGATATTCTCGGCAACGGAAAGATGCGGAACGAGGTTGAGTTCCTGATGGATGATGGCGATTCCGGCGGCTTCGGACTCCAGCGGCGATGCATATTGCACCTTCACACCCTTGTGCAGGATCGTCCCTTCGCTTGGCTGGTACACACCGCTGATGATTTTCATCAGTGTCGATTTTCCCGCGCCATTCTCGCCGCAGACGGCATGAACTTCACCGCCGCGCAGATCGAAATGAACGTTCGACAGCGCCTTTACGCCGGGAAATTCCTTGCTGATGTTTTCGAGACGCAGAAGGGCCGAACGCTCCGCACGCGCCATCTCCTCAGGCGAAAAATCGCCCCGAATTGTCGATGCGCCCTGCGACATCTGGAAACCTCCACCCTGTTCCCCGCTCCACCGGGGTCATGAACAGGGCAAATGGTTAGGCCGGTTTTTCATAATGGTCAAGCCAATTAGGTCAAAAATTGAAATGGCGCGTTGGAAGGGATGGAAAGCCACCATAAAGAACTTTAAAATAATATATTGCTTTCAATAAGTTAAGTAATTTCTTGCGTATTGATACGCTTGGCGTTACGGTAAGGCCAAATATAAGCATCACGAAGGCTTCAGCAAAAAAGACATGAGTGGTCAGGCCAAAATAGCGGAACCGCGCAGGCTTTATCAGCAGATTGCGGATCAGATACGCGAACTCATCGACCTGGGTGAATTCCTGCCCGGCGCGCGGCTTCCCGCCGAACGGGAACTGGCACAGAAACTCGGCGTGTCGAGACCCTCGTTGCGCGAGGCGCTGATTGCGCTTGAAATCGATAACACCGTCGAAATTCGGATGGGTTCCGGCGTCTATGTATCGGCCGAAGCTCTTCAGACCACCCATCAGACCAAATCGCTGGGTGACAGCCCTTCCGAGCTGATGCAGGCGCGGGCCGCGCTGGAAGGGGCGACCATCGTGCTGGCGGCAAGCCGGATGACCGATGAAACGATCGCGGCCCTCCGCCAGATTCTCAACACCATGCAAAGGGAAATCGAGGCCGGCCGCAAACCCCTCGATCAGGATCGCCTGTTTCACGTCACCATCGCCGAACAATCCGGCAACAGCGTTCTGGCGCGGCTGGTGGCGAACCTCTTCGATGAGCGCCACAGCCCCATTTCGGCTCAGCTTCGCGTCAAATTTGAAGATCGCGACACCTGGACCCGCGCCCTGCAGGAGCACGAAGCCATTCTGGCTGCGCTGGAACTTAGGGATCCGCTGCTGGCGCAGGCCGCCATGCATACCCATCTGGAAGGCTCGAAACGCCGCTGGGTGGATAGCTGAATGACAAACATAGCAGGCAATGTACCGGGAGGAGGAAAACCCGTGAGTGAGAATTCCGAGGCAACCATTTTGCTGAACGCCAACGACAATGTCGCGGTGGCACGTCGGTCTATCCCGGCCGGCGGTGCAACGGGCAGGGGCGATCTGGCGGCACTCGAGCTGATCGGGCGCGGGCATAAGGTAGCCCTCAACTTCATCAAATCCGGAGACGAGGTGCTGAAATACGGGCAGGTGATCGGCATCGCCACCCAGGACATCGAACCCGGCCGGCATGTGCACCTGCACAATCTCGCCATGGTGCCTTCAGAACACGCACATCAGTTCAGCGTCGACATCGAGGAAAAGGGCATGGTGCCGGAAGCCGAGCGCCGGACCTTCATGGGGTACGACCGTGGTCTCGGCGGCGTTGGCACGCGCAACTATATTGGCGTGATCGCCTCGGTGAACTGTTCCGCCACCGTGTCGCGCTACATCGCCGACTATTTCAACAAACAGGGCGGCCTTGACGGTTTCGACAATGTCGACGGCGTCGTGGCGCTCACCCATGGCGGCGGCTGCGCGCTGAATACCAAATCGGAAGGCTACCGTCTTCTGATCCGCACCATTCAAGGTTATGCCCGCCATCCGAATTTCGGCGGCATTCTGCTGATCGGCCTCGGTTGCGAAACCAACCAGATCGCCCCCATCCTCGAACATTACAAAATGGAAGAGGGTGAGCGGCTGCGCACCATGACCATCCAGCAACACGGCGGCACCCGCAAGACGATCGATGCGGCAATCACCGAGATCAAGGCGATGCTGCCGATGGTCAATGCTGCGCGCCGTACGGAACAACCGCTTTCCAAGCTGAAGGTCGCACTGGAATGCGGCGGCTCGGACGGTTATTCCGGCATATCCGCCAATCCGGCTCTGGGCTATGCGTCCGACCTCATCGTCCGCAATGGCGGCACGACAGTGCTTTCCGAAACGCCCGAAATCTACGGCGCCGAGCACCTGCTGACCAAACGCGCAGTCACGCCTGCGGTCGCCGAAAAGCTGCTGCAGCGCATCGACTGGTGGCGGGACTACACCGCCCGCAATGGCGATGAACTCAACAACAATCCCTCTCACGGCAACAAGCTCGGCGGCCTGACCACCATTCTGGAGAAATCGCTGGGCGCGGTTGCCAAGGGTGGCTCCATGCCGCTGAAGGCGGTTTATGAATTTGCCGAAACGGTGACGGAGCAGGGCTTCGTCTTCATGGATACGCCCGGTTATGACCCCGTTGCCGTCACCGGCCAGGTTGCCGGTGGCTGCAACGTAATCTGTTTCACCACCGGCCGCGGCTCGGTTTCAGGTTTCAAGCCGTCCCCCTGCATCAAGATCGCCACCAATTCCGAAATGTATGAACACATGAAGGAAGACATGGATATCAATTGCGGCGAGATCGTCACCGGCAATGAAACCATCGAAGAATCCGGCAAACGAATTTTCGAACATATTCTAGCCGTGGCTTCCGGCGACAAAACCGTCAGCGAAATTTACGACTACGGCGACAACGAATTCGTGCCGTGGCAGGTCGGCGCAGTGACCTGAATAAAAATCGAAACTGTCCCACGTGAAACAAAAGGCCCGGAAAGCGATTTCCGGGCCTTAACTTTTGCTGACTATAGATCCGTAACTTAATGGCGGAAGTGGCGCATGCCGGTGAACACCATCGTCACATTATGTTCGTTTGCAGCGTCGATCACTTCCTGGTCACGCATGGAGCCGCCCGGCTGGATGACAGCTGTGGCGCCAGCGGCAATCGCAGCAAGCAAACCATCGGCGAAGGGGTAAAAGGCTTCCGAAGCAACGGCAGACCCGCGCGTCAGCGGTTCGGCAAGGCCAAGCGCCTTGGCTGCATCTTCCGCCTTCTGGGCGGCGATGCGGGCGGAATCCACGCGGCTCATCTGGCCGGCGCCAATGCCCGCCGTCTGGCCATCCTTGGCATAGATCACGGCATTGGATTTCACATGTTTGGCGATCTTGAAGGCGAACTTCATGTCCTCAAGCTCCTGCGCGGTCGGTGCACGCTTGGTAACGACTTTGAGTTCGAGATCCTCGACCATACCATTGTCACGGCTTTGCACGAGAAGGCCGCCGGAAACGGTCTTCGCCGTGAGGCCAGCCGCACGCGGGTCCGGCAGGCCACCGGCCGCCAGGAGGCGCAGGTTCGGCTTGCGGGCGATGATGGACTTGGCTTTTTCAGTCACGTCAGGCGCGATGATGACTTCGGTGAAGAGCTTGACGATCTCTTCCGCCGTTTCCGCATCGAGCGTGCGGTTGAGCGCAATGACGCCGCCAAAGGCGGAAACGGAATCGCATGCCAGCGCGCGCCGATAGGCTTCGGCAAGCGTCGGGCCGGTCGCAACACCGCAGGGATTGGCGTGTTTGATGATGGCAACGGCCGGCGCGTTTTCCGGCAGAAACTCCGCTACCAGCTCGTAAGCCGCATCCGTATCATTGATGTTGTTGTAGGAGAGCTGCTTACCCTGAAGAAGCGCCGCGGTCGCAACACCGGGGCGCTTTTCACCGGTCAGGTAGAAGCCGGCGCTCTGATGCGGGTTTTCACCATAACGCATCTTTTCCTTCAGCACGCCGCCGATGGCGCGGTAATCAGGCGTCTCGATCGCCAGTGCTTCGGCAAACCAGTTGGAAATCACGGCGTCATAAGCGGCCGTACGGGCATAAGCCTTGGCGGCAAAACGCTGGCGCAACGCATAGGAGGTCTGGCCGTCATCGGCCTGCAGGGCTTCGACCAGCGCAGGGTAATCGGAGGGGTCGGTAACAACAGTGACATAAGCATGGTTCTTGGCGGAAGCGCGGATCATAGCCGGGCCGCCAATATCGATATTCTCAACCGTCGTCGGATAGTCGCCACCCTTGGCGCGCACTTCCTCGAAAGGATAGAGATTGATCACGGAAAGATCGATCGCCTCGATGCCGTGCGCCTTCATCGCCTCGACATGGTCCGCATCATCCCGGATAGCCAGAAGCCCGCCATGGACATTCGGATGCAGCGTCTTGACGCGGCCATCCATGATTTCGGGAAAATTGGTGACATCGGAGACATCCGTGACCGCCAGGCCGGCTTCGGCAATCGCCTTTGCAGTACCGCCCGTCGACAGGAGCTTGACGCCAAGCTTGGAGAGCACCGTCGCGAGCTCGATAACATCGGTCTTGTCGGACACGGAAAGAAGCGCCGTGCGAATCTTGACCTTATCGGGGGCGGGAATTTTCTTGGACACCACGGCCATCAGGCATACTCCGTTAACAGGGAGGACAGGCTGGAAGGGGAATGATCCAGCAATTGCCGCCGCGTTAACACAGCTTACCGCATTAATAAACAGCGAGGATGCCGAACGGCAAGAACTATGGCCGTTTTTGCCTTCATGACTTGAAGGCGGTCAGCTCATGCGTTCAATGAGCCAGCGGATTTCCCGCGTATTGACGAGATTGAAGGGCAATTCGATCTGCTGCGACGGACGCATGCCGGATGCATCCGCCATGAAGACATCCTCCGTCACGAAAAGCTCCAGTCCGGGGGCCGAAAACAGCCAGGTGGTGCCATCTGCGGCCTCCAGATAAACCGACTCCTCATCCCGCTGATGAAGCTGGATATGGGGATGGATATGGAAACGGGAAACCGCCGACACCGATTGCAATTGCACATTCGCCGCCGCCTCGTCAGCGCGAAGCAGGTCGCGGCCCTTTATCTTGGTGCCGGCCGCATTCAATTCTATTTCCCGCTCGTGGTAGCAGCCGAAATTCTGCAAATAGCCATCATGGGACGCCCAAAGGACATCATTGCCATTCGCATCCGTTCCACGTCGGCTATCTACCTGGCTGACGCCCGAAACCATGATTGGGCCAAGCAACCTCGAGCGCGACAATCTGCAGGACGAGGTATCGGCAAGCGTGACGGTGGAATGCGCCGCCGTGGAACGGCTGGCACGCTGATATTCCGGTGCGGCGTTGCGAGGAAACCCGGAATTGACGATGAACCGGTTCTTGCCGCAGGACATTTCGAAAGAGAGGCATCCCGAATGGGCGCTGCGCGACAGTTCCGCAGAGCCGGGATAACCGGTATCCACGATGATAACAGTCTCATCCGTCGCCAACCGGTGGTAATTCACATCCGGCAGGACTTTGGAAGGCCTCCCGGCGGTTTCATCATAACGCAGCACGGAAACAAGCTCGTTGGCGAGCGTCGCCGTGGCGCCATTGAACAGCGCAAGATCGCCGCCCTGATGCCGGAAGAACCGGATCGCCGGAAACATACGGTCTATCGCCGGCACCAGCCCGGAGGGCAGGTCATGACCGAGATTGATATAGCTTTGCCGCAACGGCAGGAGATCGAGCAGGAGATCCAGCATAACCCTTGGATTGCGGGAAACATGCCCGCCATCCGGGAGAATCTGGCGTTCCATTTCCTGAGCCAGCTTCATTCCGTTCCGGTTGATCCGCGACAGCCGCATGGGCATAGCGATGGAGGCCATGGCAAGCGCTATTCTTATCCTCAGCCGCGCTTCACCATCCGGCGCATGTTTGACGATCCGCTCGAGATAACGCACATGAAAGGCGAGACTTTTCAGGAAACGGCGATAAAAACCGGCATCCGCCTCGTAGAGAACCACAGGAGAATGCGAGAGCAAGGCGATCAGCCTCTGCGCCGCAATTTCAGGTGACCAGGCCGTGCCGGTAACGCGCTTGCCATGTAACACCATCCACTCGGCAACGATGCGACGTGCGCGTTTGCAGGCCTCGCTCGATTTATCGGAACGGATGTGCCGCAGCCAGCTGAAGGCATGCAGCCGCTCTTCAAAAACCGCTGAGGGGTAGTCCACCTGAAACGGCGAAGCGCCGCCGGTTTCAACGACCCGCCCGGCCAGCGCGATGCGACCGCGCAACAACTCCTCGGCAAAATAGGGGTCAATCGCTCTCAGATCGGTGGGTGCGGCCACCAGACCGTCGGGCACGCGGTTGGCAAATCGGGATAGATGCAGGCGCAACGGGGTGAGGCCGACACACAGATGACGATACGCCATCCGCGAAAGAAGACCGGCGGCATTCATGCTGCCTGTGAAAGACCCTAACAAGCTGTGTTTCCCGTTTCACATGTTTTGTTTTTATCAGTGAACCGCGATGACCGGAACGTTTTCGATAAATATCTAATGATTCGCGAGAGCTTGGCTTTTTTCTACTTCTTACGCAAGACACTGCTAAAGAACCCATCGACGCCACCGAACATATCCGGCGTCGTGCGAAGATCGCCCGTGGCGCTGATGGCTGCTTCCATTCCGGGCCAGTCTTCCCTTTGGACCACAACGCGCTCCACATCAGGATTTTCCGCCAGAACCTCGGCAATCATCGCTTCCCCTTCAGAAGGATCGAGCGAGCAATTGGAAAAGACAACGAGGCCGCCTGGCCCGACGAGAGTCAGCGCATGTCGCAGCATCTGGCCCTGAAGCGCCGCGAGTTTGGCAATGTCGTTCTCGTCTTTCGTCCAGCAGACATCCGGATGCTTGCGCAAAGTCCCGGTAGACGAACAGGGTGCATCGAGGAGCACGGCATCGAAAAGCTGCTCCGGCTGGTATTTCAGCATATTGGTCTCGACCGTTTCGGCATGGAGACCAAGCCGGCCGAGATTTTCCCGCAGGCGGCGAAGACGGTTGCCGGACTGATCCAGCGCCGTCACCTTGGCGCCCGCCAGCGCAAGCTGGGCGGTCTTGCCACCGGGGGCAGCGCAAAGATCGGCGACGCGCTTGCCGGAGATATCCCCCAGAAGCCTTACCGGCATGCTGGCTGCGAGATCCTGCACCCACCAGGCGCCCTCGGCGAAACCGTCAAGTGAGGGGATCTGACCTTCGAATTCACCCAGACGCACGCTGCCATTCGGCATAAGCGTGCCGCCCAGCTTCTCCGCCCAAAGAGCAGGATCGGCCTTCACCGTCAGGTCAATGGAGGACGGCGTAAGCTGCGCCTCCGAAATCCTTTTAGCCACCTCATCGCCATAAGCCGAAACAAGCCGTGCATAGAACCACGCCGGCAAGACAGAAACGTCAGCGACAGCCTTTTCGATCTCCGCTTTTTCACGGCCGAGCCTTCTGAGCACGGCATTGACCAGCTTGACGAAACGTCGGTTGCGTGGATCGCGATGCGCCTGCTCCACGGCGAGATCGACAGCGGAATGATCCGGTACATCGAGGTAAAGCATTTGCGCAGCGCCCACGACAAGGACGTGATGCAGCGATCGCGCGCCTTGCGGCAATGGCCCATCCAACAACATCGACAATGCCGTCTCGATGCGGGGAAGGTGCCGAAGCGCACTATTGACGATGGCCCTCACCAGCGCCCGGTCAGCAAGCGACAACGCACGATAAACAGGGTTGCCGTTTTCGCTATCAAGCATCCCATCCATGGAGGTCTTCTTTTCCAGAACGGCCGCGAGAATGCGGGTGGCAGCAATGCGTGCAGCAAGACCCGGCTTGTCCTCGAAAGACGAAGGGCCGTCTTCACGGCCCCTTGCATGCGCTGGCTTCGGTTTTCTGGACCGCGCCGGCTTATTCTGAATATCGGATGTCAAGACCACGGCCCCTTGCGCTCGTTTTCATTGCCTCGTCCCCAGCCCGTTTTGGGGACGGAACCTGATTTGCGCAACGGTCTATCATCCGAGGGCGGCTTCGTCGATCCTCGCGGGGAAAACTCCTGCGCCATGGCGTGCAGCGCCGCCACGCGGTTTTCCGTGTTCGGATGGGTGGAAAAGAGATTGTCCATACGCTCGCCGGAGAGCGGATTGATGATGAACATATGCGCCGTTGCCGGATTGCGCTCGGCGTCATCATTGTGAATCTGCTGCGCCATGCCTGAAATCTTATGCAGGGCAGAGGCGAGCCAAAGCGGGTTGCCGCAGATTTCCGCGCCTCGACGGTCCGCGGAATATTCCCGAGTGCGGCTGATCGCCATCTGCACGAGCATCGCCGCGAGCGGCGCCACAATCATCGCGACCAGCACGCCGATGAAACCCAACGGGTTATTATTGTTTTCCCTGTTGCCGCCAAAGAAGAAGGCAAAATTGCCGAGCATGGAGATTGCACCCGCAAGCGTGGCGGTGATTGTCATGGTCAGAGTATCGCGGTTCTGCACATGGGCAAGTTCATGCGCCATGACACCCGCCACTTCCTCCGGCGTCAGGCGTTCCAGCAGCCCGGTCGACGCGGCAACAGCCGCGTTCTCAGGATTTCGACCTGTCGCAAAGGCGTTAGGCTGCGGACTGTCGTAGATATAGACCTTCGGCATAGGCAACCCGGCATTCTGTGACAAATCCCGGATCATGTGAAAAAACTCAGGCGCATTCGCCTCATCGATCTCCCGGGCGCGATAGGCTGACAGGACCATCTTATCCGAATTCCAGTAGGAAAACAGGTTCATACCGGCAGCAATGAGCAGGGCAATCATCATGCCGCCCTTGCCGCCGATCAGAAAACCGACACCCATGAACAATGCGGTCATGAAGGCCAGAAGCATTGCCGTGCGCATCATGTTCATCCGTCGAACTCTCCTTCTCACTCGCGGGAATATTGCGGGGGTTTATAAAACCCGTCCGATTATATAATCTGGGAAGCGGGAAACATATTTCAATATCCCGTCATAGGGAGGATTTCATGCAGAATGCGGATAATGACAATGGCACGGAAGAGGGCTCGGAGCCGGTGAAGCGACTTTCACCCGCAGCGCAGCGGGCGCTCAAGGAAGCGGAAGAACGACGCCTGCAGCAGGCGGATATTCAATTGCCGCCGGAGACCGGCGGTCGCGGCGGCGCGGAACCGGTTCGTTTCGGGGACTACGAAATAAAGGGCCGGGCTATCGATTTTTGAGAGCCCCAAAACGAAAATACCCGCCAAAAGCGGGTATTTATTAATTAAAACAGGTATTTAATTATTTCTGTTCCAACAGCCGGCAGACGGCCTCGAGTTGCTCTAGCGTGCGGTAACCGATACGAATCTGCCCCGATCCACCCTTGTGGCTGATTTTCACATCAAGCCCAAGAGCGTCGGAAAGGCTACGTTCGAGCGCGATCGTATCCGAATCCTTTTCCCCAGCCGGGCGCTTTTCAGCAATCTCACCCTGGGATTTGATATCGTTTTGCGCCAGACGCTCGGCATCACGCACCGAAAGTCCCTTGGAAACAATCGTGCGTGCCAAAGTCGCGGGATCTGAAGTGGAGACCAGCGCGCGGGCGTGACCGGCGGAAAGCGAACCATCCGCCAGCATATCCCGCACCGGATCGGGCAGCTTGAGAAGCCGCAGACTATTGGCAACATGGCTTCGGCTCTTGCCGATAATTTCGCCGAGGTCATTTTGCGTGTAGCCGTGTTCGGCGATCAGCTGTTCATAACCCATCGCCTCTTCAAGCGGATTGAGATCGGAACGCTGCACGTTTTCGACGATGGCAAGTTCCAGAGCAGTACGATCATCCACATCGCGAACGATGACGGGAACGTCGGTAAACCCAGCCAGCTGTGCTGCCCGCCAGCGGCGCTCACCTGCGATAATCTCGTATCGGTTGACTCCAACCGTTCTCACTACTACTGGCTGAACTATTCCATGCTGACGGATGGAAGCGGCAAGATCCTGCAGTTCATTTTCATCGAAATGACGCCGCGGGTTTCTCTGGCTGCGAGCGATGAATTCGATCGGAATGGTACGATCGGCATTAACCGCGCGCTGAGGCTCGCCGACCGGCACGGGCTGATCCATTTCACCGATCAATGCGGCAAGACCGCGCCCCAATCGACGCTTGGAAAGATCATCACTCATAAGATATTACTCCATACAGTCCGCAAATGTCAGGCAGCTTTGCGCAGGCGCTCTCTCTGGATCACTTCGGATGCCAATTGCAAATAGGCCTGACTGCCGGCGCATTTTAGATCATAGAGAATGGCCGGCTTACCATAGGACGGCGCTTCCGAAACACGAACGTTGCGCGGAATAAGGGTATGGTAAACCTTTTCGCCAAGATGGCTGCGCACATCCGAAACGACCTGCTGCGCAAGATTATTACGCGCATCGAACATCGTCAAAACGATGCCTTGTATATCGAGCTGTGGATTGACCGACCCGCGTATCTGGCTGACCGTATCCAGCAACTGGCTGAGACCTTCCAGCGCAAAGAACTCGCATTGCAGCGGCACCAGTACGGAATGCGCGGCCGTCATCGCATTCATCGTCAAAAGATTGAATGAGGGTGGGCAATCAACGAGAATATAGGAATAACCCCTGGCTTCTTGTGTTTCCATTGCCGCACGCAAGAGGAAAACGCGGTTGACAACATTCGCGACCTGCATCTCAAAACCGAGCAAATCCATTGTGGAGGGAACGATATCGAGATTGGGAACCGCCGTAGGAACAGCAACTTCCGCGACACCATGTTCTCCTACCAGAAGATCATAGGATGAAAGCTTGCGCTCTTTGCGGTCAATTCCGAGGCCCGTACTCGCATTGCCCTGCGGGTCCAAGTCCACGATCAGCACTCGCTCACCAATAGCCGCCAGCGCGGTCGCCAGATTAATAGCGGTTGTTGTCTTGCCAACGCCGCCTTTCTGGTTCGCAACTGCGATAATTCGGTTTTTTTCAAAGGTCATGCCGCACACCTGGCCAGCTTGTCAGCGCCTCAAATTGAGGTTGCTGATTTCAAGAACAACAGAATCTGCCTCAATGGCACTCTGATGTTTTACCAGATCAAACTGCCAGCGACCATGCGCTTTCTGCACTTCGGAATCATAATCCCGGCCTTTATTAAAATAGGCCTTGAGATCGGGATTATTCTGCGCCCAGGGATGAATATACTCAAAAAGCACATCCAGCTCGGCAAGGGCACGAGCGGAAACAGCATCACAAGTTGTTATAATTTCAGACGCCGTCTCGATTCTGATTGGGTGAACCGCTCCTCTGGCGCCGGTTTCCTTCAGCGCGATTCGCAAAAAGGCAGCTTTTTTATTGTTGCTTTCAACCAGATCGACCCAGCCGTCGCCAAGTTCCGCCATGAAGATCGCAGTGATAACGCCAGGGAAGCCACCACCGCTGCCAAGATCAATCCATTTTTTTGGTTGAGGAAAGAGCTGGAAGATTTGCGCACTATCGGCGACATGCCGGCTCCAAAGCTCCGTGAGCGTGGAAGGCGCTACCAGATTTGTGGTTTTGTTCCACTTCTTGAAAAGCTCGACAAAATGCTCGAGCTTCTCTTGTGTTTCACGTGAAACACTCTGGCCGTTTATCTTCATAATCCGACTCGCTATTGGTGCATGCGCAGTTGTTCACTTCGCGTTGCGGTATCTTTCCGCAGAAGTGCGAGCAGCAGCGATATCGCAGCCGGCGTCATGCCGTCAACACGGGCGGCCTGTGCAATATTCTCCGGACGGGCTTTTTCCAGCTTTTGTTTAAGCTCATTGGAGAGACCTGACAGACTCTGAAAATCGAAATCGTCAGGGATTTTCCTGTCTTCATCCCGTTTAATATCGACGATATCCGCGCTCTGCCGTTGCATATAGACGGCGTAACTCGCCTCGATATGTAAGACCTCTGCGACCTTGCCATTAAGCGCGTTGAGCTCTGGCCAGTGTTCCGCCAGAGCGTGCAAAGTCATGTCAGGATAAGCAAGCAACTCGTAGACGGAGCGACGTTGACCGTCCTGATTGAGTTTCAAACCCTGTTTGGCCGCCTGCGAAGGGCTGATGGAGAGCTCCTTCATTAACGCGCGGCCGCGATCGAGATCCGAAATAAAATCTGCAAAGCGCTGTTGACGCTCTTGACCGAGAATACCCGTCGCCTGGGCCACGGGTGTAAGCCGGAGATCCGCATTATCCACACGCAGGGAAAGACGATACTCCGCCCTTGACGTAAACATGCGATAGGGCTCGCTGACACCCTTGGATGTCAGGTCATCGATCATCACGCCAATATAAGATTCCGTCCGGCTAAAATGAAGCGGATGGGTGTTGCCAGCGTAAAGCGAGGCATTCAGGCCAGCAACAAGACCCTGAGCGCCAGCCTCTTCATAACCCGTCGTGCCATTGATCTGGCCAGCCAGAAACAGCCCCGGTATTTTGCGGCACTCGAGAGAGGGTTTCAGTTCCCGGGGATCGACATAATCATATTCGATCGCATAACCCGGCTGAAGAATCGTAACCCGTTCAAGGCCTGGTATCGTCCGGATAAATTGCTCCTGTACGGAGGCGGGCAGGGACGTGGAAATACCATTGGGATAAATGGTATGATCATCGAGACCCTCCGGCTCCAGAAATATCTGGTGGCCGTCCCTTTCGCCGAAACGAGTAATCTTATCCTCAATCGATGGGCAATAACGCGGGCCAACCCCTTCGATCTGCCCGGAATACATGGCAGAGAGGTGAATATTGTCCTGGATGATTTTGTGGCCTGCTGGAGTCGTGCGGGTCACACCACATTCGATTTGCGGATTGAGTATACGGTCCGTCATAAATGAGAATGGGACGGGATCCTCATCAGCCGCCTGCCGATCCACGGCGTTCCAATCGATGGTACGGCCATCCAAACGGGCAGGCGTGCCGGTTTTGAGCCGACCCATGGCGAGACCAAGCCGCGATAGCGTTTCGGAAAGGCCGAGAGAAGGCATTTCGCCAACTCGGCCGGCTGGAATCTTTTCGGAACCGATATGGATAAGACCACGCAGAAAAGTTCCGCTGGTGAGTACTACAGCCCCACAAGGAATCCGGCTACCATTTTTCATGATAACGGCAGCGACCCGATCATTGTCCATTTCAATATCAAAAGCATCGCCTTCGATAATTCTCAGGTTATCAATGGCATCGATTTCCCGCTGCATCGCTTCACGGTAGAGTCGGCGGTCAGCCTGCGTGCGCGGCCCACGAACGGCCGGACCCTTTTTCCGGTTGAGCATACGGAATTGAATGCCCGCAGCATCTGCGACCCTGCCCATCAATCCATCCAGCGCATCGATCTCACGAACGAGATGACCCTTTCCCAGGCCACCAATTGCGGGATTACAGGACATGACCCCAATCGTTTCGCGCTTGTGGGTAACAAGAGCGGTTTTTGCACCATGCCTTGCAGCGGCAGCGGCAGCTTCACTGCCGGCATGACCGCCACCAATAATAATGACATCGAATGACTGGTGCATTTTCCTGCGCCCTGTTTAATGCATCGACCTCACTATGGTGCCGATGTTTCACGTGAATCATTTTCCTATGCAGAATTCCGAGAAGATCACGCCCAGCAAATCTTCTACATCAACGCGGCCGGTGATCCGTCCGAGCGATGTCGCGGCGAGCCTTAGATATTCCGACCTTATCGCGAGGTCCAGGGTCTCAGAATCAAGCGCATCACTAACATAGTTCAGCGTCTCTTCAAGTCGTTTTTTATGGCGGGCACGGGCAGGAACCAAAGTCTGGCCAGCACCGACCTGTTTTTCTATCTCTCGCTTGAGGGCTGAGCGCAATTCATCGAGGCCTGTGCCTTCTTTTGCTGAGACAAACAAATCAAATTCATCATCCGAAGCGTGAGAGCGAAACGCAGATTTTGTTCTCACCCGCAAGGAGCTCTGATT
This sequence comes from Agrobacterium tumefaciens, assembly GCF_005221325.1. NCBI lineage: Bacteria > Pseudomonadati > Pseudomonadota > Alphaproteobacteria > Hyphomicrobiales > Rhizobiaceae > Agrobacterium > Agrobacterium tumefaciens. The sequence continues at coordinate 2,623,670 of NZ_CP039888.1, forward strand.
ATCAAATAAGCCAATAGATTGTTTCGGAGTCGAATCATTATCTTGCAGCAATAAAATAAGATCTGCAGTTTCCGCGGTCAGAACCGCACGCCGAACGCCTTCCTGTTCCACCACATCCTCAGTCTCCCGAATTCCTGCGGTATCGAATATCCGCACCAGATATCCGTCCAGATTGATGTCGACGCTTAAAACATCTCTCGTCGTCCCGGCAATGTCGGTAACAATTGCCACGTCACGACCGCTCAACGCATTAAGCAGAGTGGACTTACCCACATTTGGTTCGCCTACAAGCGCCACTTTAAAGCCATCGCGAATGATTTCGCCGCTTCCACCGCCTTTAAGGTGATCGCTGATTTCACCCTTGAGCTCCGCCATCGCTTCCCAAACCCGGGCAGCAACGGAATCCGGCACATCCTCCTCATCGGCAAAATCCAGTTCCGCCTCGATCAGGGCGCGGGCACGGGTCAGGCGATTGGCCCAGCCATCATAGAGAGCCGATAATTGACCGCTGCTTTGCTCGACCGCCAGACGCCGCTGCATCTCCGTTTCCGCCTGCAACAGATCGGCGAGGCCCTCAACCTCGAGCAGGTCCATCTTACCATTTTCAAAGGCTCTGCGGGAAAACTCACCGGCCTCTGCGGGTCGAAGTCCTTCAAGATTCTCGAGCTCTGCAAAAATGGAAGCCACGACCGCGCGGCTGCCGTGGCTGTGAATTTCAACGCAATTTTCACCCGTGAAAGAATTTGGAGCCGGAAAGGCGATCACCAGAGCTTGGTCAATGATCTCATTGTTTCGATTCCGAATCGAACAAAGGCTTGTTCTTCGTGGTGAAGCAAGGTCTCGACCTGTCAGCATCTTCAACGCATCAAAAGCCCTGAGACCACTGATCCTCAGAACCGCGACACCCGCCGGCAGGGCGCCGCTGGACAGCGCATAAATCGTATCGGCGGAAGCTGGCATCGTTCACCTCGGTCTAAAACAGTCAAGCCGCACCCGAATGAACGGATACGGCTTTAAAGCTCTTATGATGAATCCGACTAAAGTTCGGATCAGGTATTCATCGATTCGAAGAAATCCGAATTGGTTTTCGTCTGCTTCAGCTTGTCGATCAGGAATTCGATGGCGTCCATCGTTCCCATCGGTGCGAGAATGCGGCGAAGAACGAAGATCTTCTGGAGGTCCTGACGTGGTACCAGCAGGTCTTCCTTACGTGTACCGGATTTCAGAATATCCAGCGCCGGGAAGATACGCTTGTCGGCAACCTTGCGGTCAAGCACGATTTCCGAGTTGCCGGTACCCTTGAACTCTTCGAAGATGACTTCATCCATGCGGCTGCCCGTATCGATAAGTGCAGTCGCAATGATCGTGAGCGAGCCGCCTTCTTCGATGTTACGCGCGGCACCGAAGAAACGCTTCGGCCGCTGCAGGGCGTTGGCATCCACACCACCGGTCAGAACCTTGCCGGAGGAGGGAACAACGGTGTTGTAAGCACGGCCAAGACGCGTGATGGAGTCGAGCAGGATGACGACGTCACGGCCATGCTCGACCAGGCGCTTCGCCTTTTCGATGACCATTTCGGCGACCTGGACGTGGCGTACAGCCGGTTCGTCGAAGGTGGAGGACACAACCTCACCCTTTACCGAACGCTGCATGTCGGTCACTTCTTCCGGACGCTCATCGATCAGCAGAACGATTAGATAGCACTCCGGGTGATTCGCCGTGATGGAATGAGCGATGTTCTGCAGCAGAACCGTTTTACCAGTGCGCGGCGGCGCCACGATCAATCCGCGCTGGCCCTTGCCGAGCGGCGCGACGAGGTCGATGACGCGCGACGACAGATCCTTCGATGTTGGAACTTCCAGTTCCATCTTGAAGCGCTCATTCGGGTAAAGCGGCGTCAGATTGTCGAAGTGAACCTTGTGACGGATCTTTTCCGGGTCGTCGAAATTGATCGTATTGACCTTGAGAAGCGCGAAATACCGTTCGCCTTCCTTCGGACCACGGATCGGCCCTTCAACAGTATCGCCGGTCTTCAGCGAGAAGCGGCGAATCTGCGAGGGCGAAATATAGATATCGTCCGGGCCGGGCAGATAGTTTGCGTTTGCAGAACGCAGGAACCCGAACCCGTCCTGCAGGACTTCAACGACGCCTTCGCCGATGATTTCGATGTCCTGGCTCGCGAGAACCTTGAGGATTGCGAACATGAGCTCCTGCTTGCGCATGGTGCTCGCATTTTCAACTTCCAGGGATTCGGCAAAAGTCAACAAGTCGGTAGGCGATTTGCTCTTAAGTTCCTGAAGCTTCATTTCAGCCATGAAGGGAAGACCGTTTGATAATGTAATGTCGGGGGAGGGCGTGTTCGCGAATCAGATGCTGTGGGAGATACCGCAGATGACTGAATAATTCACATGCCACGAAGATGAGTGAACTGAAAATAGCGATTGAATACGGCGGCTGCAAGAGGAAAGCACGAATTCCGCGAAATTTATCGTCGCACCGTCTTAACCAAACGGTTTCACAACCACAAGTATGACAATCAGGATCATTAGAACGGTCGGAACTTCGTTCATCAACCGCCAGTGACGGGCCGGTCTTGTATTTTCATCCCGCGCAAAACGTTTTGCGCTACGGATGAAGTAAACATGGGTGGCGGTCAGAAGCACGACCAGCCCGATCTTCGCATGCAGCCAGCCGCCGGAAAAACCATAAACCGACCAAGCGAGATAGAGCCCCAATATCCAGGATATCATCATCGCTGGGTTCATGATCACCCTGATCAGCCGCTGCTCCATCACCTTGAAGGTTTCAGATTGCTGCGAACCGGCAGGTGCATCGGTGTGATAGATAAAAAGCCGCGGCAGGTAGAAAATCGCGGCCATCCACGAGATCACGGCGACGATATGCAGCGCCTTGACCCAGAGATAGAGATCGGCGGGATCGGCGTAAAATACGAGCGCGATGAAAGCGGCAAAGACACCGAGTGCGACACCGGCACGCAAAGCCGCCTTGTTTCCGGAGCGGGCCGAGGTCTGTTTTTCCTCGCTCATCCAGCACCCCCAACCGAGCGCACACGCTGCACCAGCCGGGTTACGTTCTCCGGATCCGCCTGCGGGGTGATGCCGTGGCCGAGATTGAAGATCAGCGGACCTTGCCCAAGCGCCTGCAGCACAGCGTCGATGCCATCCTGCAAAGCCTTGCCACCCGCCACCATCAGCATCGGGTCGAGATTGCCCTGCACCGGGCCTTCCTTCTGCAAATCCCTGGCGAAGCTTAACGGCACGGACCAATCCAGGCCAATGGCGTCAGCACCCGTCTTGCGGCGATAATCCCTCAGCAGATAACCAGCGCCCTTAGCAAAAGCGATGATCTTTGCCGAAGGCCGGCGGGCGCGTACCGACGCGATAATGCGGGCGACCGGCTTGATCGCATATTCCTCGAATTCCTTTTCGCCGAGCACGCCGGCCCAGGAATCGAAGATCTGAACCGCATCGGCCCCGGCATCAATCTGCGCCACCAGATAATCGGCAGAGACCTCAGCGAGGAAAGCCAGCAGCTTTTCCATGGCGGCCGGCTCCTGATAACCGAACAACCGCGCCGGGGCCTGGTCCGGCGTCCCATGCCCGGCAATCATATAGGTCGCAACCGTCCAGGGCGCGCCGCAAAAACCGAGAAGCGTCGTTTCATCCGGCAATGAGCTGCGCAGACGCGACACCGTTTCGAAAACGGGCGAGAGATGCGCCATGACATCAGACGCATCGAGTTTCCCGATACCGCTCACATCGATCGGGTCCATGGCTGGACCTTTGCCTTCGCTGAAGGACACGTTGCGATGGAGCGCGTCGGGGATGACAAGAATGTCGGAAAAGAGAATGGCTGCATCCAGCCCGAACCGGCGAATGGGCTGAAGGGTCACTTCGCTCGCCAGCTCGGGATTATAACAGAGATCAAGGAAACTTCCGGCGGTCTTTCGAGTTTCCCGATACTCCGGAAGATAACGCCCAGCCTGACGCATCAGCCATATGGGCGGCGGTGTGACCGTCTTCCCGTTCAAAACAGTCATAACCTTGCGTTCGCTCATGGCACCCAGCTTCTAAAAAATAAAATCAAAGAGATTTAAAAGATTTTCTATTTCTTAGAGTCTGTGGGTAGCAAGGATTAAAATCATTCCAGTCGAAATGCCGCAGCGGCGACATCTCAACAGCGCCTGCGTATATTGATCATGCGAGTGTTTAAAGATAATTGGGAAAACTGTAATTATATGAATAATTTCATATAGTTATTTATACGGCAATAAATTTCGTCTCTGTGGATAATCTGGGGAAAATTCTGAACAGTTTCGCACTATTCCATTAATTCACAGGCGCCGTGAAGGCGAGAGACACCACTTGCGAATTGTGGAAAAACACCACCTTATTCACCTCGCGGTTCGGCCCGCCGGGCAATTCAGAGACTTGTCCAAGTTTATCAACAGGGGGAGAAAAACAGCGTGGAGAACAAAAAAAGTTTCTTCCATCTGCACCTGATTTCGGACTCGACGGGAGAGACTCTGATGTCGGCCGGCCGCGCCGTCTCGGCGCAGTTCCATGCCTCCATGCCGGTGGAACATGTCTATCCGATGATCCGTAACCAGAAACAGCTCGCGCAGGTCGTGGATCTCATCGACAAGGAACCGGGCATTGTTCTTTATACGATCGTTGACCAGCAGCTGGCCGAATTCCTGGATCTACGCTGTCATGCGATCGGTGTGCCTTGCGTCAACGTGCTTGAACCCATCATTGGTATCTTCCAGACCTATCTTGGTGCGCCATCGCGAAGGCGGGTGGGCGCACAACATGCGCTGAATGCCGATTATTTTGCGCGGATCGAAGCGCTCAATTTCGCCATGGATCATGATGACGGACAGATGCCGGAGACCTACGACGAGGCGGATGTCGTCATCATCGGCATCAGCCGCACGTCGAAAACACCAACCAGCATCTATCTCGCCAACAGGGGCATAAAGACCGCCAATATTCCGGTTGTTCCCAATGTGCCTTTGCCCGATAGCCTCTATGCCGCTACCCGGCCTCTGATAGTCGGTCTCGTCGCGACATCGGATCGCATATCGCAGGTTCGTGAGAACCGGGAGCTGGGCGCAACCGGCGGATTTGACAGTGGCCGTTACACGGATCGCGCCACCATCATGGAAGAGCTGAAATATGCGCGCGCTCTCTGCGCGCGCAACAATTGGCCGCTGATCGATGTCACACGCCGTTCCATCGAGGAAACGGCTGCGGCGATCCTTGCCCTACGCCCGAGGACGCGATAATCCGGTCGCATCATCAGGAGCAGACAGTCGATGAAACAAGAGTTGATCCTCGCCTCGTCCAGCGCATCCCGGCAGATGCTGATGCGCAATGCGGGGCTGACATTTTCGGCAATACCCGCGGATATCGATGAGCGTGCGCTTGACGAGCAATTGGAACGAGACGGCGCCAGCCCCGAGGAGGTTGCGCTGGAGCTCGCCCGGGCCAAAGCGCTTGCAGTCAGTGCACTCCACCCGGAAGCACTGGTTCTCGGCTGCGACCAGACCATGGCGCTCGGTGCTCGCGTCTATCACAAGCCAAAAACGATGGCGGAAGCCGAAACGCATCTTCTGTCATTATCCGGCAAGGTCCATCGTCTGAACAGCGCGGCTGTTCTAGTTCGAAAGGGCGATGTGGTGTGGCAGACCGTTTCCAGCGCTGAGCTTGCCGTTCGGGCCTTGAGTGCTGAGTTTGTCTCCCGCCACCTGCAGCGGGTGGGAGAAAAGGCCCTCAGCAGCGTCGGCGCCTACCAGCTTGAGGGGGAAGGAATCCAGCTATTCACCTCCATCGAGGGGGATTATTTCACGATCCTCGGTCTGCCGCTTCTGCCTCTTTTATCGAAACTGCGCGACATGGATGTCATCGATGGCTGATTCACGTGAAACACTAACCATAAACGCCTTCGTTGTCGGTTACCCGATCAAGCATTCCCGGTCGCCGATCATACATTCCTATTGGCTCAAAAAATTCGGTATCGCCGGTTCCTATAAAGCCGTTGAGGTCTCCCCGGATAATTTTCCGAATTTCATTAAAACACTGAAGGAAGGTAAACCGGGTGCAGCCGTGGGCGGCAATGTCACCATTCCGCACAAGGAAGCGGCTTACCTGTTGGCGGACCGTCCCGATGCTCTGGCGGAAGAACTCGGCGCCGCCAACACCATATGGATGGAGGAGGGTAAACTCCACGCTACCAACACGGATGGTTACGGTTTCGTCTCGAACCTGGATGAGCGGCATCCGGGCTGGGATAAGACCGACCGGGCGGTGGTTTTCGGCGCCGGCGGCGCAAGCCGGGCCGTTATTCAGTCACTGCGTGATAGGGGTATTGCGGAGATTCACGTCCTGAACCGCACGGTCGAGCGTGCGCGCGAACTGGCCGACCGCTTTGGCCCACGGGTCTTTTCCCATCCACAGGCGGCGCTTCAGGAGGTCATGCAGGGCGCTGGGCTGTTCGTGAATACGACATCGCTCGGAATGGATGGAACCGAAGCGCCGCATCTCGATTTTTCGCAGCTCGCTCCCGATGCGGTCGTGACCGATATCGTCTACGTGCCGTTGAAAACGCCGATCCTCAATATGGCGCAAGAGCAGGGTATGGCCACCGTCGATGGGCTCGGCATGTTGCTCCATCAGGCAAAACCGGGTTTCAAGCGATGGTTCGGCAGAATGCCTGAGGTGGATGAAACGCTCCGTTCGCTGATCATCGCGGATATGGAGAAACATTGATGATCGTCATCGGTCTCACCGGCTCGATTGGAATGGGAAAAACGACGACGGCGAAGCTCTTTGCCGACGAGGGTGTTCCGGTTCTCGATTCCGATGAGGTCGTGCACGGGCTTTATCGTGCAGAAGCCGTTCCGTTGATCGAGGCCGCCTTTCCTGGCACTACCATCTCCGGCATGGTCGATCGGCAGAAACTCGGTGATATCCTGCGGCAGAAACCCGCTAATTTTATCAGGCTGGAAGAGATCGTTCATCCGCTGGTGCGCAAGAGACAGGACGGGTTTCTGGCGGAAGCGCGGAAAGACAATCGGTCTTTTGCTCTGCTCGATATACCCTTGTTGTTCGAAACGGGGGCGGAAGGCCGGGTCGATAAAGTCGTGGTGGTGAGTTGCGCGCCGGATATCCAGCGCGAGCGGGTTTTATCCCGGCCGGGTATGACGGAAGAGAAATTTGACATGATCCTTGCCCGGCAGATGCCTGATGCGGAAAAGCGCCGGCGCGCCGATTTTGTCATCGATTCCGGAAATGGTGTCGAAGCAGCGCGGGATCAGGTAAAAGAAATTCTGCAGAAACTGGGCGCTTGAGTCGCGCCGCGGAGAGACGAATGCGTGAGATCATTTTCGATACGGAAACCACGGGCCTCGAATCGAAGCTTGACCGCGTGATCGAAATCGGCGGCATCGAACTGATCAATCATTTTCCCACCGGCCGCACGCTGCATCTTTATATCAGCCCGGAGGATCGCAAAGTACACCCCGACGCGCTTGCCGTTCACGGCATAACCGATGAGTTTCTGAAAGATAAACCGAAATTCGGCGAGGTTGTCGACCAGATCCGTGAGTTCTTCGATGGCGCGCGCTGGGTGGCGCATAATGCGACCTTCGATATGGACTTCATCAACGCGGAATTCGCGCGTCTTGGCATCGAGCCGGTCTCGGCCGAGCTGGTGACGGACACACTTTCACTCGCGCGTCGCAAGAACCCGATGGGCCCGAATTCGCTGGATGCTCTTTGCCGGCGTTACGGCATCGACAATTCCCACCGCACCAAACACGGCGCGCTTCTCGACTCCGAACTTCTGGCCGAAGTCTATATCGAAATGATCGGCGGTCGCCAGACGGCGCTCGGTTTTGGCTCTGCCGCCAGACAGGAAACCATTGTCATTGAGGAAGACGTTCCGCTTGAGCCATTGCGAAGGCCAAGCGCCTTGCCCTCAAGGCTGGATGCGGAAACAGTCGCGGCGCATGGCAAACTGGTTCTCGGCATGGGCGACAAGGCTATCTGGAACCGCTACCAGAACTGAAGCCTTCGCGGAGGTTGAAATGACAAAACTGGCTAAAGAAAAACCCGGGCGAAAACCCGGGTTTTGTTTTGTCTGCAATGAAAAGCGGTGCGTGCCGTTCAGTTGGGGACTGCCTGAACCTGAGCCTTCGCCTGTTCTTCGGCAACGCGCTGCGCAAACATCTGCGCGAAATCGATCGGGTCGATCATCAGCGGCGGGAAACCGCCATTGCGGGTGACATCGGCAATGATCTGGCGGGCGAAGGGGAAGAGCAGGCGCGGGCACTCGATGAAGAGGACCGGCAGCATGTGTTCCTGGGGGAAACCGGAAATGCGGAACACGCCGCCATAAACCAGCTCGGCCGCAAACAGGATCTTGTCGCCATCCTTGGCTTCCGCATTCAGCGTCAGCACAACGTCGAAATCCGAACCGGAGATCGGGTTTGCATTGACATTGACATTGATGTTGATTGCCGGCGCATTCTCACGGCCCTGCAGCGAACGAGGAGCACCCGGATTTTCGAAAGAGAGATCCTTGATGTACTGGGCAAGAATATTGAGAGAAGGGCTAACTGCGCCCTGTGCGCCATTTTCAGCGGTCATTACGGTTCCTCGCGGCGTGAATTCGTGGAAGGCGGTCTATCATTTCGACCCGGGGCTTACAACCCTTCGTGATCGGGTCATCGCCGTCGATTCCGCACGGAGGTCAGGGTTTGGGCAGGTCGCGATCATCAGGCCTGTTCGACCAGGGAGAGTCCTTCGGGCCTTCGCGGTGAAACTCCTCTTCGTCCAGATCGACCACCTTCGAATTGCCCGCAGGTCCAGGGCCATTGCGAAACCCGGAATAGTCACCGGACCGGGGGCCGGACTGCCTGAATGAGCCAGCCGCAGCGACGCGCGGGCCGAAGGCCTTCCAGAAAAACCGGCGAATGGCCGGCGACAGAAGCAGAAGGCCGAGAATGTCGGTGATGAAACCGGGAATGATTAGCAGGATGCCCGCCACGACGCGCATGGCCCCATTAACGAGCTCATCCGCCGGCTGCGCGCCGGTGCGGCCCGCATCCTGAAGATTTCTCACCATGCCGATGCCACCGAGCCGCAGTATGAGCAACCCGAGGAATGATGTGAACAGGACGAGCGCCAATGTCAGCCACAGGCCTATTGCCTTGCCGACGATGATGAAGCCGGCAATTTCGAGAATGGGCATCATCAGGATGACGATGGGGAGAAAGGAAAAACGCATCTTCTAGCCTTGCGTGTGCATCTCTGGCAGATTGCCGGTTCCCGGGACACCGATGATTGAATCTGCACATTTGAATGATGATAAGATGCAGACTATATGATGGTGTGGTTTTTGATTTTAAATGGCGGTTTTGGTAAAAGATGGGCTTTAGCGACTTTATCACATTGTTTTTTCTCGTTGCAGCGGTGCTGATCTTCTTCCAGCTGCGCAGTGTCCTTGGCCGTCGCACAGGCAATGAAAAGCCGCCATTCGACCCCTATAGCCCCCGTGATGTGGCAAAGGGCCCCGCCGCTGACGATAACAAGGTCGTGACCTTGCCGAAACGCAGCGAGGCGGAGGATGAGAACCGCTTCGCCGAGGCGGATGCGCTTGCGCCTGTTGATACCCCACTCAATGCATCGCTGCGCGACGTGATGACCAAGGACCCGTCCTTCAGGCCCAAGGAATTCCTGAACGGCGCCCGCATGGCTTACGAAATGATCGTCATGGGTTTTGCCGATGGCGACCGCAAGACACTCAAGAACCTTCTGTCGAAGGAAGTGTTCGACGGTTTCGAGGCGGCGATTTCCGAGCGGGAAAGCCGTGGCGAGGTGGTGAAATCCACCTTCGTTGGCATCGAGAAAGCCGACATCACCCAGGCGAGCGCTCGCGATTCCGAAGTGCAAGTGACGCTGCGGATTATCAGCCAGCTGATTTCGGCAACCTATGACAAGGACGGCAAGCTGGTGGATGGTGATCCGGATGCGGTTGCGGAGGTGGATGACATCTGGACCTTCTCGCGCGACATCCGCTCGCGTGATCCGAACTGGAAGCTGATCGCCACCGAATCCGAGCAATGAATACGCCCTTTTCGATCGACGAGGTCTCTTTTCACGATCTGCCCGGATGGGGGCAAGACGATCCCGGCAAGCTTTTTCCGGCGATGGCAACGATCCTGTCGCATCTTCGCAATGCGAAACCCTACAGGACCGGCGCGCTCGGGATAACGGCGGCGGAACTGGTTTCGCTTCTGGAACTCGCCGAAAAAACCCAGCTCAACAGCCCCGAACAGGCGCGCCGGTTTTTCGAAACCAATTGTGTGCCTTTCAGGATTTCTCCGGCTCAGGGAAAAAGCGGTTTCGTGACCGCTTTTTACGAGCCCGAACTGAAAGTCTCCGCCACGCACGACGATGTCTGGCGTTACCCGATTTACCGCCGGCCGCCGGAGCTGGTGGATATTGACGATGCTAACCGGCCGGATGGCTTCGATCCGTCCTATGCTTTCGGCAAGACGGATGAACACGGCATTTCCTATTTTCCCGATCGCCGCGCCATCGATGAAGGGTATCTGCAGGGCAGGGGTCTGGAAATCGCCTGGGCAAGATCGAAGGTCGATCTTTTCTTCGTCCATGTGCAGGGTGCGGCGCGTCTGGTGTTTCCGGATGGCGCGATAAAGCGGATCACCTACGCGGCCAAAGCCGGGCATGCTTTTTCGCCGATTGGCCGGCTGCTTCTCGATTGCGGCGAGCTTGATCCGAAAACAATCTCGATGCAGACGATCCGCCAATGGCTCGCCGACCATCCCGATGAGGTAGACGGGGTACTGTGGCATAACCGCTCCTACATTTTTTTCCGGGAGGCGGATGTCGCCGGTCTGGATATGGGGCCGATCGCCGCCGCCAAGGTGCCGCTGGTTGCCGGCCGCGCGCTCGCGGTCGACAGACTGATCCACACTTTCGGCTTGCCGTTCTTTATCCACGCGCCGACGCTGACCCATCTGGACGATGGAAAGCCCTTCGCTCGGCTGATGCTGGCGCTGGATACGGGCTCGGCCATCGTCGGCCCGGCACGCGGCGATATTTTCACCGGCTCCGGTTTCGAAGCGGGAGAGCTTGCCGGCACGGTGCGCAATGAGGCCGATTTTTATATACTGCTGCCGCGGGTTGCTGCGGAGAGGTATCGGCGATGAAAGGCAGTCGCAAGCTCGGCAAGGAAGAACGTGTTCTGTGGGGAAAGGTCGCGAAAACCACGCGGCCTATTTCCGGCAGGCTGGAAGACTTGCTGGCTTTCGACGATATAGAAGAATATCCGCTGGAACCCAGCGTTCCGCAAACCGGCAAAAGCGCATTTCCGCGCATGCTTGTGGAGGCGGCGGAAGCCCCGCTTGCGACACCGGATAAAAAGCCGAAAATCCATCAGCCGATGGAAAAACCGGTCAAGCGTAAGCTCACCCGCGGCCGGCTGCCGCTGGAAGGGCGGATCGATCTGCACGGCATGTTCCAGAGCGAAGCCCATGCGGTACTTCTGGATTTCCTGCTGCGGGCGCATGAGCGAGGCCTTCGACACGTGCTGGTCATTACCGGCAAGGGGCGTTCCATCGGCAGCGATGGTGCTTTGAAGAGGGCGGTGCCGATGTGGTTCTCCAAACCGGAATATCGCCACCTGATCTCGTCCTATGAGGATGCGTCGGCCAATCATGGCGGCGACGGCGCGCTTTATGTGCGGCTTTCGCGGCGGCGCGGTGAAAAAACATGACGCCCTTTGCGGAAGCCGTGCGGCAGCTTCGTGAACGGAAGGGCGTGACGCAGAAGGAAATGGCCGCGGCAATCGGCGTATCGCCGGCCTATCTTTCCGCGCTGGAGCACGGCAAGCGCGGCAAGCCGAGCTTCGATCTGCTGCAACGCATTGCCGGTTATTTCAACATCATCTGGGATGAGGCGGAGGAATTGTTCTTTCTGGCCGGCTCGTCAGACCCGAAGGTGGTGATCGATACGGTGGGCCTGGCGCCGCAATATACGGCTTTCGCCAACCGTCTCGCACGGGATATTCGCAAGCTGCCGCCGAGTGTGGTAGAGGAACTGTCAGCCGTGCTGCAAAAAAGCCGTTCTTGCGATTGAAACCCCTCTATCCCCTGCTTTATTCAGCATCCTGAAGCATGCGGCCTTTGGGATTGGGTGTAGAATTTCTATAGTCGCATGTCGGATTTGAGTGATTCGCTGGCTTCAGGCCTTCTCACTGAAACGCCTGGCCCGAGAAAACTTTGGAAAGAGTACTTATGACCGAAACATCGTCAAGCGAAGTCGGCGCGAACGCGGAATATGGAGCCGATTCGATCAAGGTCCTCAAGGGCCTTGATGCCGTGCGCAAACGGCCCGGCATGTATATCGGCGATACCGATGACGGTTCCGGCCTGCATCACATGGTCTACGAAGTCGTCGACAACGCCATCGACGAGGCGCTCGCCGGCCATGCCGATCTGGTGACGGTGACGCTGAACGCTGATGGCTCCGTGACGGTGACCGATAACGGACGCGGCATTCCGACCGATATTCATTCTTCCGAAGGCGTTTCCGCCGCCGAAGTCATCATGACCCAGCTTCACGCTGGCGGCAAATTCGACCAGAACTCCTATAAGGTTTCCGGCGGTCTGCACGGCGTCGGCGTCTCGGTGGTGAACGCGCTTTCCGTCTGGCTGAAGCTCAGAATCCGCCGCAATGGAAAGCTGCACGAAATCGGCTTCACCCATGGCGTCGCAGATGCGCCGCTGTCGGTCATCGGCGAATATGAAGGCCGCTCCGGTACGGAAGTCACCTTCCTGGCCAGCCCGCAAACCTTCACCATGACGGAATATGATTACGGAACGCTGGAGCATCGCCTGCGCGAGCTCGCGTTCCTGAATTCCGGCGTGCGTATCCTGCTCACCGACAAGCGTCACTCGGACGTCAAGCAGCAGGAATTGCTGTATGACGGCGGCCTTGAGGCCTTTGTCCGTTATCTGGACCGCGCCAAGAAGCCGCTGGTGGACAAACCCATCGCCATTCACAGCGAGAAGGACGGTATCACCGTCGAAGTCGCGCTTTGGTGGAATGACAGCTACCACGAGAATGTGCTCTGCTTTACCAACAACATTCCCCAGCGCGATGGCGGCACCCATATGGCCGGTTTCCGCGCGGCGCTTACCCGTCAGGTCACCTCCTATGCCGATACATCCGGCATCATGAAAAGAGAAAAGGTGAGCCTGCAGGGTGAGGACTGCCGTGAAGGCCTGACGGCCATTCTTTCGGTCAAGGTTCCCGACCCCAAGTTTTCCTCCCAGACGAAGGACAAGCTCGTTTCATCCGAAGTTCGTCCGGTCGTGGAAAGCCTCGTCAACGAAGCGCTCTCCACCTGGCTGGAAGAGCACCCTTCCGAAGCGAAGATCCTCATCGGCAAGGTTGTGGAAGCGGCCGTCGCCCGCGAAGCCGCCCGTAAGGCGCGCGAACTGACGCGTCGTAAGGGCGCGCTCGATATCGCTTCTCTGCCCGGCAAGCTTGCCGACTGCTCCGAGCGCGATCCGGCCAAATCCGAACTCTTTCTCGTCGAGGGCGACTCAGCCGGTGGTTCCGCCAAGCAGGGCCGTTCGCGCGAAACCCAGGCGATCCTGCCGCTGCGCGGCAAGATTCTGAACGTGGAACGCGCCCGTTTCGACAAGATGTTGTCCAGCCAGGAAATCGGTACGCTGATTACCGCGCTCGGCACGTCGATCGGCAAGGACGAATTCAACGCCGACAAACTGCGTTACCATAAGATCATCATCATGACGGATGCTGACGTCGATGGCGCTCACATTCGTACCCTGCTGTTGACCTTCTTCTTCCGCCAGATGCCGGAACTGATCGAACGCGGCCATCTCTATATTGCCCAGCCGCCGCTTTATAAGGTGACGCGCGGTAAATCCGTGCAGTACCTGAAGGACGAAAAGGCGCTGGAAGAATACCTGATCTCCATGGGTATCGAGGAAGCGTCGCTGACGCTCGGCACCGGTGAAGTCCGCGTCGGCGCCGATCTGCGCGAAGTCATTCTCGATGCGGTGCGCATGCGCTCGCTGATCGATGGCCTGCATTCGCGCTACAGCCGCTCGATCGTGGAACAGGCGGCCATTGCCGGCGCGCTGAACCCGGAACTGTCGGCCGATGCTGCCCGCGCTGCGGAAACCGTTGCCGAAGTGGCCCGGCGTCTGGACATGATTGCGGAAGAAACCGAACGCGGCTGGTCGGGCACAGTTCTGGAAGATGGCGGCCTGCGCTTCGAGCGTATGGTGCGCGGCGTCAAGGAAGTCTCGACGCTGGATATGGGCTTGCTCGGTTCAGCCGATGCCCGCCATATCGATCAACTCGTAGCCCGTACCCGCGACATCTATGCGACGCCGCCGGTTCTTCAGCGCAAGGATGGCAGCATGGAGTTGGCCGGACCGCGGGCGCTTCTGGATGCGATTTTCGCCGCCGGCCGCAAGGGTCTTTCCATGCAGCGTTATAAGGGCCTTGGCGAGATGAATGCGGAACAGCTGTGGGAAACCACGCTCGACGCCAATGTCCGCTCCCTGCTGCAGGTGAGGGTGAACGACGCGACCGATGCCGATGGCCTGTTCGCCCGGCTGATGGGCGATGAAGTTGAGCCGCGCCGCGACTTCATCCAGGAGAATGCGCTGAGCGTCGCTAACCTCGACATTTAATCTGTGGGGTGCTTCACGTAACGATTCACGTGAAACGAAAATTTAACAAAAGGCCCGGCGGTCAATATCCCGCCGGGCCTTTCGTTTTAAGCGGATGGACCGATATCAGTCGGCCTTGCCGGTAAAGCGTCCTTCGAAAACTACCTCGGAAAGGGGCAACCGCTTGCTCGGGACTTCCCGCTCCGCCAGATCGTCGGGAAGAACCGACTTGTCGGTCAGCGTGCCGATAGCGATACCGGCCTCCACCTTGTATCCATCAGGAATATCAAGCGCTTCGACAATTCGGTCCTTGAGGATGCCGCCCATGCCGTGGGCGTGATAACCGAGCAGATGCGCCTGCATGGCGAGCGAGAACCAGGCTGCGCCCGCATCTAAGGAATGGGTCGCGGACGGCTTTTTCTCGCCTTCGCGCGAGATATTGTAGCTTCGTGAAACGACGAAGAGCAGCACGGAGGCATTTTTTGCCCAGCGCTGGTTTCCTTCCATGAGAAGCTCCACAAAAAGCGGCCAGTCTTCGCTGTCCTTATGCGCATAGACAAATCGCCATGGCTGATAATTGGACGCCGAGGGTGCCCAATGCGCCGCATCCAGAATGGTCATCAGATGCTGGGTCGGCATGGGGCTGCCATCAAAGGCGCGCGGAGACCAGCGGTCGAGAAAGAGGGGATCGACGGGATATTCGGATTGCCTGTTATTGCTGTTCGTCACGGGCCATGTCCTTTTGGTTGCCGGGAAGGAAAAGGTATTTTTCGAAACTTGGCGCAGTCAAGGGGTGACAAGTATGAATGCATCGTTCATATATGCATCACCTTGTCTGACAACCGGGAGAGAGTTCCATGAAATTGATGCGTGTTGGCCAGCCCGGCCAGGAAAAACCAGCAATCCTCGACGCGGAAGGAAAAGTCCGCGATCTGTCCGCCCATGTGAAAGATATCGGCGGCGACGCCATTTCTCCCGAGGGCCTCAAGAAGATCGCCGCGATCGACCTCGCCACCCTGCCGGTGTTGAGCGAAGAACGCATCGGCGCCTGCGTTGCGGGTACCGGAAAATTCATCTGCATCGGCCTCAACTTCTCCGACCATGCTGCCGAAACGGGTGCCACCGTACCGCCGGAACCGGTCATTTTCATGAAGGCGACCTCGGCCATCGTCGGTCCGAACGATAACGTCACCATTCCGCGCGGTTCGGAAAAGACCGATTGGGAAGTCGAGCTTGGTGTCGTCATCGGCAAGACCGCCAAATATGTCTCCGAAGCGGATGCTCTCGATTATGTCGCCGGTTATTGCGTTTCGCACGATGTTTCCGAGCGCGCCTTCCAGACGGAGCGTGCCGGTCAGTGGACCAAGGGCAAATCCTGCGACACTTTCGGCCCCATCGGCCCCTGGCTGGTGACCAAGGACGAAATCACCGATCCGCAGAACCTCGGCATGTGGCTGAAGGTCAATGGCCAGACCATGCAGGACGGTTCCAGCAAGACCATGGTCTACGGCGTCGCCCATGTTGTTTCCTATCTCAGCCAGTTCATGTCGCTGCACCCCGGCGATGTCATTTCCACTGGCACCCCTCCCGGCGTGGGCATGGGTCAGAAGCCGCCGCGTTACCTGAAGACTGGCGACGTCGTGGAACTCGGCATCGAGGGCCTCGGTTCCCAGAAGCAGACTTTCGTCGCCGACATCTGATCGCCGGCAGGCATTCAACGAAAAGTGAGGCGCCGGCGGGAGACCGCTGGCGCCTTAAATTTTGTGCACCTGCGAAAAGCTGCTATGGTTGAAAAAAAGAGCGTGATCGCGAGGGAGGCGTCATCAGTGTTCTACCACCTCTATGAAATGAACCATGCGGCCATGGCGCCGCTGCGTGCCGGTGCCGATATGATGCGCCAAGCCTGCAACAATCCTCTCAATCCGTTATCCAGCACCGCTTTCGGCAGAAGCCTCGATGCCGGTTTCGAGGTTTTCGAACGTCTGACGCGCCGTTACATCAAGCCGGAATTCGGCCTCGGCTCCACGGTCGTTGATGGCCAGACCGTTGCCGTCACGGAGGAGACCGTCTGGTCGCGCCCGTTCTGCAATCTGCTTCATTTCAAAAAAGAACTCGATCCACCCCGCCAGTCCGACCCGAAGGTGCTGCTGGTGGCACCGATGTCCGGCCACTACGCAACCCTGCTGCGCGGGACCGTGGAGGCACTGTTGCCCTCGGCCGATATCTATATCACCGATTGGGCCGATGCCCGTATGGTGCCGGCGACGGAGGGAACCTTCGATCTCGACGATTATATAGACTATGTCATCCAGATGTTGCGGCATATCGGCCCCCGAGCCCATGTGGTTGCCGTCTGCCAGCCATCCGTGCCTGTTCTGGCTGCCGTTTCCCTGATGGAGGCGGATGGAGACACGTTTGCACCCGCTTCCATGACGCTGATGGGCGGGCCGATCGATACGCGCATCAACCCCACGGCCGTCAACGGTCTTGCCAAGGCCAAGCCAATCGAATGGTTCCGCGACAATGTCGTCATGCAGGTGCCGTGGCCGCAGCCGGCTTTCGGCCGTAATGTCTATCCGGGTTTCCTGCAGCTGTCGGGTTTCATGTCCATGAACCTCGACAAGCACATGACGGCGCACAAGGATTTTTACCTGAACCTTGTCAAGAATGACGGCGATTCCGCTGAAAAACATCGCGAGTTTTACGATGAATATCTGGCTGTGATGGATCTGACGGCGGAATTCTATCTCCAGACGGTGGAAACCGTCTTCATCGACCATGCGCTTCCGAAGGGGAACATGCTGCACCGGGGCAGGGCGGTCGATCCGGCCGCTATCCGCAATGTCGCATTGTTCACCGTCGAAGGGGAGAATGACGATATTTCCGGCGTAGGCCAGACGAAGGCGGCTCATGATCTCTGCCGGAATATCCCTGAAGACAAACGCGCTCACTACATGCAGCCGGATGTGGGGCACTATGGCGTCTTCAACGGTTCGCGTTTCCGCAAGGAAATCGTGCCGCGCATGCTGGATTTCATCCGCAAACACCAGCCGGCCTAACGGTGAAACGGCAGGTGACGCCGCGTATTTGCATGGCCAAGGGATGGACGAATCGGTTATGAAGGCTTCATGTTTTCGCTCCTCAGAAAATCCCTGAAGTCGCCGGCGCCCAAAAAGGTCGCGCCGAGCCAGCGCACCGTCTCGGTTGCGGGCCGGCAGGTACCGATTACCGTGAAGGAAAACCCACGGGCCACACGTATTACGCTGCGCATCGAGCCGGGCGGCCGGGCGCTGAAGCTGACGATCCCGATGGGCCTGCATCACCGCCAGGTGGATGATTTTCTCGAAAGGCACCAGGGCTGGCTGGAAGGCAAGCTTCTGAAGTTCAGCCCAGATGACGGTTTGCGTCCCGGTGCGACCATCGATATCAGAGGCATTTCCCATCGCATCGAACACACCGGCGGCCTGAGAGGCCTGACCCACATCGCGAAAGACGCTGATGGTGTGGCTGTTCTGAAAGTCAGCGGCGCGCCTGAGCATCTGAGACGGCGGATCGCGACCTTCCTGAAAAAGGAAGCAAAGGCCGATCTGGAGCGGCTGGTTGCCATTCACGCCGGCGCTGCCGGCCGGCCGGTGCGGTCCATCAGCATGAAGGATACACGCAGCCGTTGGGGCTCCTGTTCCCATGATGGAAACTTGAGTTTTTCCTGGCGTATCGTCATGGCCCCGGAAAGGGTCATCGACTATCTCGCCGCCCATGAGGTCGCGCATCTGAGCGAAATGAACCATGGCCCGAAATTCTGGGCGCTATGCGAAAAGCTCTGTCCGCACACCAATGAGGCCAAGGAATGGCTGAAACGCCATGGCTCCAAACTTCACGCCATCGATTTCGATTGAAACCGGAGACGTGCATCGCCATCTGGATTCACGTGAAACATTCCATCAAAAAGGGATGCGATTTGGCTCGACTCTTGTCGCATTTCATGTCAGGTCGCGGGTATGAAACCGGATATCAAGATTTGCGGATTGAAGACACCGGAAACGCTGGAGCGCGCCGTCCGGCGCGGTGCGTCCCATGTCGGTTTTATTTTCTTTGAAAAAAGCCCGCGTTACATCGAGCCGGATCTTGCCGGCCGGCTGGCCGAAGCCGCCCGTGGCGCCGCCAAGGTCGTTGCCGTCACCGTCGATGCCGATAATGATTATCTCGATGAAATCGTCGATCTCGTAACGCCGGATATCCTGCAACTGCATGGCAGCGAAAGCCCGGAGCGACTGCTGAACATCAAGGCGCTTTACGGTCTGCCTGTCATGAAGGCGATTTCCATTCGCGATGACGCTGATCTTGCCAAAATCGAGCCTTATATCGGTATAGCCGACCGTTTCCTGCTGGATGCCAAGGCGCCTGCCGGTTCCGACCTGCCCGGTGGCAACGGCGTCTCGTTCGACTGGACGATCCTGCGCTCACTTGACGAAAGTGTGGATTACATGCTTTCCGGGGGGCTGAACAAGGACAATGTCGTTGAGGCTCTGGCGGAGACCAGGACGAGCGGACTAGATTTGTCGTCCGGTGTGGAAAGTGCGCCGGGCGTCAAGGATTTGTCGAAGATCGACGCTTTTTTCGATGTGGTGAATGATTGGTCGAAAGGCCCAAAGGGAGCTTGAAGTGAACGACGCGCCAACACCCAATTCTTTTCGTGCTGGTCCCGATGAGGACGGCCGCTTCGGCATTTACGGAGGACGCTTTGTTGCCGAAACGCTGATGCCGCTTATCCTGGATTTGCAGGCGGAATGGGACAAGGCCAAGAGCGATCCCGAGTTTCAGGCCGAACTGAAATATCTCGGCACGCATTACACCGGCCGTCCGAGCCCGCTTTATTTCGCGGAGCGCCTGACGGCGGAACTCGGCGGCGCGAAGATTTATTTCAAGCGCGAAGAGCTGAACCATACCGGTTCGCACAAAATCAACAATTGCCTCGGCCAGATTCTGCTTGCGAAGCGCATGGGCAAGACCCGCATCATTGCCGAAACCGGTGCCGGCCAGCATGGCGTTGCCTCGGCAACGGTTGCCGCACGCTTCGGCCTGCCTTGCGTCGTTTACATGGGTGCGACTGATGTTGCCCGCCAAGCCCCGAACGTATTCCGCATGAAGCTTCTCGGCGCCGAGGTAAAGCCGGTCACGGCGGGCCATGGTACGCTCAAGGACGCTATGAACGAGGCGTTGCGTGACTGGGTCACCAATGTCGAGGATACCTATTACCTGATCGGCACCGCAGCCGGCCCGCATCCCTATCCGGAAATGGTCCGCGATTTCCAGGCCGTCATCGGCGAGGAAGCCAAGGCACAGATGCTGGAGGCGGAAGGCCGCCTGCCGGATCTGGTCGTTGCCGCCGTCGGCGGTGGCTCCAACGCCATCGGCATCTTTCATCCGTTCCTCGATGACAAGAATGTTCGCATCGTCGGCGTCGAAGCCGGCGGCAAGGGCCTTTCGGGCGACGAGCATTGCGCCTCGATCACCGCCGGTTCGCCGGGCGTGCTGCATGGCAACCGCACCTATCTGCTGCAGGATGAGGACGGCCAGATCAAGGAAGGCCATTCGATTTCCGCTGGTCTCGACTATCCCGGTATCGGGCCTGAACACTCCTGGCTGAACGATATCGGCCGCGTCGAATATGTGCCGATCATGGATCACGAGGCGCTGGACGCCTTCCAGATGCTGACCCGCCTCGAAGGCATCATTCCGGCACTGGAGCCGAGCCACGCCTTGGCCGAGGTCATCAAGCGCGCGCCAAAAATGGGCAAGGATGAAATCATCCTGATGAACCTTTCTGGTCGCGGCGACAAGGATGTCCACACCGTCAGCAAGTTCCTTGGAATGGATGTATAAGATCATGACTGCACGTATGGACAAGCGCTTTGCCGATCTGCGCGCTGAAAATCGCCCTGCCCTGATCACCTATTTCATGGGCGGCGATCCGGATTTCGAGACCTCGCTCGGCATCATGAAGGCCCTGCCGGAAGCCGGCGCCGATGTTATCGAACTCGGCATGCCGTTTTCCGACCCGATGGCGGATGGCCCGGCTATTCAGCTGGCCGGCCAGCGCGCGCTGAAGGGCGGACAGACGCTGAAGACAACACTCGATCTCGCACGCGAGTTCCGCAGGCAAGATAATGCAACGCCGATCGTGCTGATGGGCTATTATAACCCGATCTATATCTATGGCGTCGAAAAGTTCCTGGACGACGCGCTTGCCTGTGGCATCGATGGCTTGATCGTGGTCGACCTGCCGCCGGAAATGGACGATGAACTCTGCATTCCCGCACTCGCGCGCGGCGTCAATTTCATCCGTCTCGCCACACCGACCACGGATGGCAAGCGCCTGCCTGCCGTCCTTAAAAATACCTCAGGTTTCGTGTATTACGTCTCGATGAACGGTATCACCGGTTCAGCACTTCCCGATCCCTCGTTGATCTCGGGCGCTGTCGGTCGTATCAAGGCGCATACGGAACTGCCGGTCTGTGTCGGTTTTGGCGTCAAGACGGCCGATCATGCCAAGGCAATCGGCGCCGTGGCGGATGGCGTGGTGGTGGGTTCCGCCATCGTCAACCAGATTGCGGGCAGCCTGACCAAGGACGGGCAGGCGACCGCCGACACTGTGCCGGCCGTTACGACGCTGGTAAAAGGACTTTCAACGGGCGTGCGTGCATCGCGCCTCGCCGCTGCGGAATAAGCGCGCGGCCCAGTCAGGAGTAGACAGTTGAACTGGATCACCAATTACGTTCGGCCGCGGATCAATTCCATGCTCGGCCGCCGCCCGGAGGTTCCGGAGAACCTGTGGATCAAGTGCCCGGAAACGGGCGAGATGGTCTTCCACAAGGATCTGGAAGACAACAAGTGGGTCATCCCGGCTTCCGGTTACCACATGAAGATGCCGGCCAAGGCGCGCCTTGCCGATCTTTTCGATGGCGGCGTCTATGAGGCCTTGGCCCAGCCGAAAGTGGCGCAGGACCCGCTGAAATTCCGCGATTCCAAGAAATACACCGATCGCCTGCGCGACAGCCGCGCAAAGACTGAGCAGGAAGATACGATCCTTGCCGGCGTTGGTCTTCTGAAAGGCCTGAAGATCGTCGCCGTCGTGCATGAATTCCAGTTCATGGGTGGTTCGCTGGGCATTGCTGCCGGCGAGGCCATCGTTAAGGCCTTCGAGCGCGCCATTTCCGAGCGTTGCCCGCTCGTCATGTTCCCGGCATCGGGCGGCGCCCGCATGCAGGAAGGCATTCTTTCGCTGATGCAGCTGCCGCGCACCACGGTTGCGGTGAACATGCTGAAAGAAGCCGGCATGCCCTATATCGTGGTTCTGACCAACCCGACGACGGGCGGTGTCACGGCTTCCTATGCCATGCTGGGCGACGTGCATATTGCCGAGCCAGGCGCAGAAATCTGCTTTGCCGGCAAGCGCGTCATCGAGCAGACCATTCGCGAAAAGCTGCCGGAAGGTTTCCAGACCTCGGAATACCTGCTGGAACACGGCATGGTGGATATGGTCATCGATCGTCGCGAAATCCCGGACACGCTGGCCAGCATGTTGAAGATCATGACCAAAGCGCCTGCTGATAACGCAAACGCCGTCGTTCCGCTGGCCGCTTCGGCCTGAGGAAAAAAATATGTCGCCCGGAGGCATAAACTGCCTTCGGGATGATGCTATAACGTTGCCTGATTTCATTTTTGGGGCGGCGGACAAATGGCAAGCAAAACGCCTGAAAGGCGAACGGAAGACATGACGAAGCCCGCGATTGGTGAGGCCGAAAAGATCATTGAAGAGCTCATGCAGCTTCACCCCAAGGGGTTTGATCTTTCACTCGACAGAATTTCCCGTCTTCTCGAAAAACTCGGCAATCCGCAAAACAGAATGCCGCCGGTGATCCATGTAGCCGGCACCAACGGCAAAGGTTCTGTCAGCGCCTTTTGCCGGGCTTTGCTGGAAGCGGCCGGACTTCCTGTTCATGTCCATACCAAGCCGCATCTCGTCAACTGGCATGAGCGCTATCGTCTCGGCGTTGCCGGCGAGAGGGGCCGCTTTGTTGAAGACGCTGTCTTCGCGGACGCTCTGCGTCGCATCGAAGTTGCGAACGGTGGGCAGAAGATCACCGTTTTTGAAATTTTGACGGCTGTCATGTTCCTGCTTTTTTCGGAGCATCCCGCTGATGCTGCGATTGTCGAGGTTGGACTGGGCGGTCGCTTTGATGCGACCAATGTGATCAATAACCCTGCCGTTTCCATCATCATGCCGATTTCGCTCGACCATGAAGCCTATCTTGGCGACCGAGTGGAGCTGATTGCCGCCGAAAAGGCTGGCATCATGAAAAAGGGCTCGCCCGTTGTCATCGGCCATCAGGAATATGATGCGGCGCTGGACACGCTTGTTGCCACGGCCGAACGTATTGGTTGCCCAGTTTCCGTCTACGGACAGGATTTTTCCGCCCACGAAGAATTCGGCCGCATGGTTTATCAGGACGAATTCGGCCTGACGGATGCGCCTTTGCCGCGCCTTCCCGGCCGTCATCAGCTTGCCAATGCCGCCGCAGCGATCCGCGCCGTGAAAGCAGCCGGTTTCGAGGTGACGGAACGGATGATCGAAAAGGCCATGACCTCAGTGGAATGGCCCGGCCGTCTTCAGCGCATCCTGACCGGCAAAATCGCTGAGATCGCCCCGAAGGGCGCGGAAATATGGATCGATGGTGGTCACAACCCCGGCGCGGGCGAAGTGATAGCCGAGGCCATGGCAGGTTTTGAGGAAAAGACGCCGCGCCCGCTCTTCATCATCGCGGGCATGATCAACACCAAGGATCCGGTGGGTTATTTCAAGGCTTTCGCCGATATTGCCGAATATGTCTTCACCGTGCCGATCGGCGGCACAGATGCGGCAATCGACCCCGTCGTGCTTGCCCATGCCGCTTTTGACGCCGGTCTGGTGGCGGCACCCACATCGTCGCTGACCCATGCTCTGGAGGAGCTGTCGCGCCGTGTGGATCCCGAAGGACCGCCACCGCGCATCCTGATCGGCGGATCGCTTTATCTTGCCGGAAACGCCCTTGCCTTCAACGGCACGGTTCCCCAATAAAAAAGCCCGGCGATAATGCCGGGCTTTTTTCATTCCATCGGATAAATGCTCAAGCGGCGCTGGAAATCCAGGCGGAAAGCGCAGTCTTGGGTGCAGCGCCTACCTTGATATCAGCCACTTCGCCGCCCTTGAAAATGGCGAGCGTCGGGATAGAGCGAACGCCAAACTGGGCGGCCAGTTCCGGATTTTCGTCGATGTTGAGCTTCGCGACCTTGACCTTGCCGGCGAGCTCGGAGGAAATTTCCTCAAGGCTCGGCGCGATCATCTTGCACGGACCGCACCACTCAGCCCAGAAATCCACCACGACGGGTTCGGAGGATTCAAGGACTTCGGACTGGAAGTTGGCGGCATCGACTTTTACGGTAGCCATATCTGGCTCTCCTTTCAGCTAATCTTTTCCGCTATCGATGTGATGCGGGCGCGTCGAAATTTCAATGCCCCGGTATCTCACTTTGTCTTTATTGCGGCAAGGGCCTCCACCATGGCATCGTCGCCCACCCGCACAAAAGCGGCATTTTCCGTATAGATCAGCGCACAGACAAATTCCTTGCCGGGATAAAGCGGCGCCAGAATTTCGCGATAAATGGCAAGCTGCGCGACCTGTGAGAAGGGAAGCTCCCGGGCTTCGCGCGGTGGCACGCGGTTTGTCTTGTAATCGACCAGAATGACCCGATCACCCTCCACCGCCAGCCGGTCGATGCGGCCGGAAACGGCATAGTGCTGCCGGCCGAGGGTCATCGTGCCCATGATCGACACTTCCGCACGGCTGTTGGCGGAAAAGGCCGGCTGCACCGCCGGTTCGGAGAGGACGCGCAAAACCGCCTGGATCAAATGTTCCCGTTCGGCAGAGGGCCAGAAACGCGCCGCGCGCTCGGCATAACGCCGGGCCGCCTCTTCCCGCTCGCTTTCCGCAAAATCTGGCAGGGCCTGCAGCATGCGATGCACCAGCTTGCCCCGTTGCAGGGCGAGGCTGGAAACCTCGGTCTTTTCTCCGAACAGCGGTGAACGCACGGCCAGATCGTCCGCACCGTCATCAATGATGGTCCCGGCGCCCGATGGGCTGAGCGGCCGCGGCAAGGAGGGCAGGGCAGGCAGGGGTGCAAGAAGGCCGGCCGGAAGCGCGTGGTCTTCTTCCTGCTGCGTTTCCACCGGCTTTTGCGGGGCGGGCGTCGCGCGCGCTTCGGACTTGCGCCAGACAAGACCCTGCCATTCCTCGCCATCGGCAGTGAACAGCTGCGGCTGGCAATGATCCTGATTATCCGCAAGCGCCGCCTTGACGATAGCGTGCCAGCATTCGGGGTTTTCCTTCTGGCCGCGATAACCACAGACAACCAGATGATCGGCGGCACGCGTCATCGCCACATAAAGCAGCCGGCGATATTCATCTTCCGCCGCCGTCTTCAGGCGTTCCTCATCGGTGCGGATGAGATGATTGGAAAAACCGCTGCCGGGCAGCCAGACCGGAAAGGCATTGCCATTCGCTTCCACGAAGCGCAGTTTCGGGACATGGCTATGATTGAAGGCCTTCGAGCCTCCATCGACGACAAAAACCACCGGCGCTTCCAGACCCTTGGAGGCATGCACGGTCATGATGCGCACTTCGCCGCGATCCTTGTCCTGCTCACGCTTCACTTCAGGTGAATCGGTCTCCAGAACCGAGAGAAAGGCCTGCAGGCCGGGCAGGCCGGTTCTTTCGTGATCCAGCGCAAAGGACAGGAACTCGTCGAGAACGTCGCTCGCCTCGTTGCCAAGCCGACCGAGGAATTTCTTGCGCCCGTCATGCAGGGTCAGAACCGCCGCGAAGAAATCATGCACCGTGGCCGTTTTCGACAGTGAAATGAAATGCCGAAGCTTGTCTGTGACGATGGTTAGACGGTTGGTTTCTTCGCCCGAAAGAACGTGTAGCCTCTGCCACACGCTCTCCGTCTCGGATCGCGTCGCGGCTATCTCAAAGACATCGTCTTCCGTCAGGTTGAAAAGCGGGCTTTTCAGTAGCGCCGCCAGCGAAAGATCATCCTCCGGCAGCACCACGAACCGGCCGAGCGCGAGAAGGTCCTGTACGGCGATGTGATCGGTCAGGCGGAGGCGGTCGGCACCGGCAACGGGAATGTTCTTGCGCCGCTTCAACTCGCGGGTCAGCGCGTTGACGAAGGCAGCGCGTTTTCTGACAAGCACGAGAATATCGCCGGCCTCGACAGCGCGTTCCACGCCCTTTTCGATGATGGTTTCATGTCCGATCATGTCGGCAATGCGCGCGGCGATGCGGCGCGCGACGATGGTAGCAGGCGCGCTTTCCCGCAGCGCATCGAAGGGCGCCGTCCAGTCCTCTTCATCTTCGGTGGTTTCCGGTGCCACCATATCCCACACTTCCACGGTGCCGGGATGGCCGGCGCGGTTGGAGCGGTGTTCGACGGGCTCATTATCGGCGCTGAGGCCGCTCGCATTTTTCGGGTCTGAAAAGACCTGGTCGACGGCAGCCAGCACATCTTCGGTGGAGCGGAATGAGAGTGGCAGGCGGATGCGGTGGAAGGCCTGCTCCACCTGATCGACACGCCTTTTTGTCTCGTCACGTTCCTGCGAGAACCGTTCCGGCCGCGCGCCCTGGAAGGAATAGATCGACTGTTTTTCGTCACCCACGGCAAACAGCGTCCGCCGCCCCATACGGGCGCTTTCACCGGTGAAGAAATCCGCTGCCAGCGACTGGATGATCGACCATTGCACCGGGCTGGTATCCTGCGCCTCGTCAACGAGAATATGGTCGATGCCCTGATCCAGCTTGTAGTGCACCCAAGCACATGCCGTATCGCGGTTGAGCAGATTGGCGGCGCGCTCGATCAGGTCCTCGAAATCAAGCTGGCTACGTTGCTTTTTCAGGTCTTCGAAATCGCCGATCAACCGCTCGGCCAGCACAAGGGCGCTTTTTGTTGCCGCCAGCATCCGCACCAGACGAAAACGATTGCGGCAGGCAACGACATGGTCGCGTGCCAGTGTCAGTGCGTCAACGAGATCGGGAGCGGATTTCTGCATGCCCTTGTTGATGACATAGGCATCCGATTTTTTCTCACCCTTGGCGGTCAGCAGCGCGGCCTCGATGAATTCCATCCGCCGCACCGGGTCCGTCTGCCGTTTTGCTTCCCGGAGCGCATAAGCGACCTCGATGACACGCGATCCCCCCACCTCATCGGCAAGCGTAAGGTAGGTGTCGAGAGCCAGCCCGGAAAGGCCGGGCAGGGGCCAGAAGGCCTCAGCCGCGGTTTCCTCGGTCTCCCCAGCAGCAATCTGCATTTCGTGCCGCAAACGGGCATCGAGGCCGCCTGACTGTTTTGTCTCGTGCAGAAACGCACGAAGCGCGCTGCGATTGGCGATGATGGCGGAAAGCAGCGCTTCCAGCCCGCTTTCATCGGCGAGATCAAGCACATAGGCGAGCGCCTGCGCCAATTCCGTGTCGCCCTCGGTCGAAACCGCCGTCAGAAGCGAGCGGCGTGCTTCTGCCAGAAGCGTGGTGGCGGCGCGATCGTCGAGAACCGAGAAATGGCCGGCGACATTGGCCTCCAGCGGGAACTGGTGCAGCAGTGCTTCGCAAAAAGCGTGGATGGTCTGGATTTTTAACCCGCCCGGGGTCTCCAGTGCCTTGGCGAATAACCGCCGCGCTTCGGCGAGCTTGATACGATCCGGCACCTTGCCTTCGATGGTGGTGATGCGATCCTTGAGGTCGGAATCCGGCAAAGTAGCCCATTCCGCCAGCCGGTCGAACACGCGGCTCGACATTTCAGACGCCGCGGCCTTGGTATAGGTGAGGCAGAGGATCGCCGAGGGGCGGCATCCGGCCAGAAGCAGACGAATGACGCGCTGGGTCAAAACATGCGTCTTGCCGGAGCCTGCATTGGCCGACACCCAGGCGGAACTTGCAGGATCGGAGGCAAGCCGCTGCCGGGCGCTGGTCCAGTCGATCCAGCTTTCAGGTGTATCGGCGGCGGGGCCGGCGTCGAAGGGATCAATCGTCATCGCCGTCTCCCGGTTCCGCGGTCGACCATTCCGAAACCCGGGCGAGGTGGTCATATTCCCCGCCATAGGATTGCTGCTCTTCAGGCACCAGCCGTGAAGCGAAACCGTTTTCGCCTTCGCGAAGCGAACGCACGAATTTGGCGAGCTGGTCGATCGATTCTGTCGCTAGCTCAATAGCCGATTTAGGTGATCTTTTGCTGCTTCGGCTGGAATGTTCGTTATTCACCTGATCGGCAAAAAAACGCTCGCCCGGCCGCAGGCGCACATAGATGAGATTGTCAGGCGTAGGCGAACCCGTTTCGCGGAAGGCGCCGCGCATCAGTGCTGCCGCCTCCAGCGCCAGCTGCGGGTCGAGCAGCGCCCGCGCCTGATTGACTGATGGCGCAAGACCGGTCTTGTAGTCGATAATATCCGCCTGGCCGCCGGTCTTGATGTCGATACGGTCGGCGACGCCCGTCAGCCTGATGCCCGCCTCGGCGATTTCTTGGCCCGCCCGTGCTTCGAAAAAACTGCGGCGGATGGACGGGTGCCGTTCTTTCTCCCAATCGATAAAGGCGCGGGCCACGGCCGCAAAACGCGGACGCCAGATGACGTCCACATGCACAGGCAGGTTTTCCGCGTCGAAACAATCGTCGAGAATGCGTTGCATCGCCTCAAGCGAGGCCGGTGTGCCGGGAATATGCCCCTCACGGGAATAGCGCTCAATAATCTCGTGATAAAGCGTGCCGCGATCGGCAGCGTTCGGGTCGCGGTTGAACGGGTCGAGCGGATCGAGCTTCAGGATGCGCCGCGCATAGATCGCATAGGGATCCCGCCGCAGCCGCCCCACTTCGCTGAAGGAGTAGCTCTTCGGCTGCAGATCAGCGGGCGGTTTGGGGGCAGGGCGCTTTGCCGTCTCCTGATCGATGCTCTCATCCATCAGACCTGCCCAATGGCGATAGGTCTCGCCGCGCTTCCTCAGTTGTTCGGCAAAATTCTCGCCACCCAGAGCCAGGAGCCTTTGCAGCCAGCGGGAGGCGACGGCGGGGGTGGAGCCCTGCCTCAGCGCCCGGGTGTAAAAGATCTGCCGGGTGCCGTTCGCCATCTCGAAGTCATGCGCGAGCTGGCCGATGCGCCGTTCCGGCGGCTCCAGCCCGATGGCGGTCTTCATGCTGCGGGACAGGAACGGATTGTTCGCCGTCTGGCCCGGCCAGAGCCCTTCATTGAGACCACCGATGACGACGGTGTCGACGCTTTGCAGCCGTGCCTCCAGCGCGCCGAAGATGAAAATGCGCGGATGGCGCATGGAACGCGGCTTGATCGATTCGCCTGCCACCAGCGCTGCAAAAATATCGATCCATTGCGGCCCGTCCGCATCGAGGATCTCGCCGCTCTCCAACAGTTCCGCAAAGAGGCTTGAGAGTTTGTCTCCCGCCTCGCCGGACCACAATGCGGCCAGATCATTGCTGTCGTCGGCACAGATGGCCTCGATCACTCGACCTGTCCGCCCCGCCCAATCGGAAAGCGGCAATTTATCGGTGAAGGCGCGGCCGGAACGGTCGCGACGGATGAAGGCGGAGCCGAGCGGCTCCGTGGCAATGGCGATCCGCCGCGCCAGATCGCGGGCCGCATCTACGCTTCCCTCCGGCAGCGCCACCCGCCAGGCGGGCGGGTGCCGGTCATCACGCTGGGCCAGAAGCTGCGTCTCCAGAACCGCTTCGAGATTGCCTATTTCGGTTTCGACGCGGCCGCCGCGCAGCGCGATCAGCTCCAGCGCTTTCGAGGCCTTGGTAAAAGCATCGCCGGAAAGCCCGAAGCGGGCGAGGGGATGCTTCAGAAGCGAAATGATCGGCACCGGGTCTCCGGGTCTGAGAATGGCTTCCAGCGCCAGTTGCGTCAGCCCTGCCTGCGGCGTGGCGGAAAGCGGCGTGCCGGCGGAATCGTCCGCTTCGATGCCAAAACGTTGCAACTCCGTCGCCACCCGCCGCGCCAGTCCGCGGTCGGGTGTTATCAGCGCCGCCTGGGACGGCCGCCCAGGACCCGGAGCCTCCAGCGCCAGCCGGAGCGCCACCGCGATGGCGGTCGCCTCTTCACGCTCATTGGCGGCCTCGATCAGCGTGGCCGCTGCGAAAGCCCCATCGAAAAAGCCGGAATCCCTGTCTTCGCGCCAGCGGTTCCAGTCGCTTGTGGACTTGGCAGGTGCGAGTGCGGCCGAAAATACGGCCGCGCGTTTTTCCAGATCACCATCAAGAGCGCCGATCTGAACCACATCGTCCCGGAACATGCCGAGCTTCTGCAGCAGCATAAAAAGCCCATATTGCGAATGGGTGCGGCTCGAAGGATCGGTGGGATCTTCTGCAATCGCCTGCCAATGCTCTTCAGGCATGGCAAGATCGAGCCCCGGAAGTACGACAGTACCTTGCGGCAGGGCGGCAACGGCGGCGATGAGATCGGCGGCGGCCGGAATGGAGCCCGTGGAACCTGCCACGATGATCGGCCCCGTATCTGGCAAATTGGCTAGCCGGTCTGCCTCTGCCCGCAGGATGGCGTTGCGATGCCGGCCCGCGGAGGAACGGTTGAGCTCTGCAAGCCGCGCTGGCCAGAAGACGCTGGCAATCTTCAGGAAATCCGCGGTCAGCTGCCACCATTGGGCATGTTCACCGGTATCGAGATGCTGAAGCGCTTCCCAGTCTTTTTCTTCGGTATCCATCGCGTCGATCACTTCGCCAAGTGCACGCGCGAGCCAGATGGCGTCGGCGGGACTGGCGGGGGCGACAAGCGGCGAATCCGAATGGATCGCCCGGATGGCGTCGGGCAGGCTGTTGCGCCAGGCAAGGATGAGGCGCGCCAGTTCGATCAGCCGGCCGGTGCCGGAAATCGGTGGCGCCAGATCCATGATTTCAGGGTTTTCGATATCGAAGAAACCGCTATCGTCATCCGTTTCGCCGAGAGGCCGGATCAGCGGCAGAATGGCGGATCGGCCGCCCAGAAGATCGACGAATTCGGAGCGCAGCACGCGCGCGGAGCGCCGCGTCGGCACATAAATCGTCACGCTCGCAAGCGAAAGAGGATCGGCCGGATCATATCTATAGCCGGCTGTCAGCCGCCCGTCACACAGCGTTTCCGCGAGCGTTTTGAGGAACGGCGTTCCCGCAGCGATCGTCAGGACGCGCTTTGCGTGGTGGGTGAGCGTCATGCGAAACGTTTTTCCCTGAATTGCCGGATGATGCTTTCCGCATCGTCAATCGCGTCAGGTGTTCCCACGGTGATCCAGTGGCCATCCAGCGACAGCCCGAAAAGCCGGTCTTTTTCAATGGCGCGGTCGAAATAGATATTGAGGTTGAATGCATCCGCCGGGGCATCGTCAAGCAGCCGCGAATCCATGGCGATGGCGCCAGCATAAACCACCGGGTTGGCGTCACCGTCGCGATAGCGCGTCAGCTTTCCGTCGTCGGCAAGGTTGAAATCCCTCTTGCCATTGTGGCCGGTAGTGCGATCCATATCGACGCAGAGCAGCGCCATATCCATGCGCGCCGGGTCAAAGAACTGTGCAAGCTTGCGAAGATTGCTGACGGCGTTCAATCGCTCGCCGATCCAGAACAGATCGGCGTTCATGACGAAGACCGGGCCGGGTTCCAGAAGCTTCAGGCCCTTTGCAAGCCCACCGCCAGAATTCATCAGCTGCGGGCGTTCATCCGAGATCAGAATCTCGGCATCGGTGCGATGTCCAAGGTGGGCTATCATCTGTTCGGCATGGTGATGCACATTGACGACGATCTTCTCGGCCCCAGCCTCGACAAGCGCGTCGAGCGCGTAATCGATCATCGGCTTACCGGCGATCTTTACCAGCGGCTTCGGGATCGTATCGGTGATCGGGCGCATCCGCGTGCCAAGCCCGGCGGCCAGCACCATCGCGTTTTTGATCGTCATCGTGGTCAACCGTGTTTAGTCGTTAAATTCCATGCCCATGCGGACACACCATTCTCTGAGTGGTGCGAGTTCGGGATGCGAAAGCGCGTCAGCGAGATAACGGAACGTCCTCGGCATATGTTTCATATAACCGGGTTTCTTGTCCCGTTCCAACAGCCTTACCCAGATGCCAG
This sequence comes from Agrobacterium tumefaciens, assembly GCF_005221325.1. Taxonomy (NCBI): domain Bacteria; kingdom Pseudomonadati; phylum Pseudomonadota; class Alphaproteobacteria; order Hyphomicrobiales; family Rhizobiaceae; genus Agrobacterium; species Agrobacterium tumefaciens. Next base: position 2,655,636 of record NZ_CP039888.1, read on the forward strand.
CAAGCTTGCAGTTGCGCTGCGCCGACATGATGGCGAAAGCCTTGAGGAATGTGGCCTCATCGAAGGCAGGCGTTGCTTTTCTGCTATCGAGATAATGCGAGAGCAGGCGTGTCTGCAAGTCGGGAGAGATGGTAACCCGCGCATCCTGCACGATGGAAGCGAGATCATAGGCGGTCGGGCCTATCATCGCATCCTGAAAATCGATCAGGCCGACTTGGCCGATGCCGCTGTTCTGCGCCTGCCAGAGAATGTTCGGCGAATGGAAATCGCGCAGCAATAGCCCCGTTTCGCAGCCGGCGAGCGCATCGATCAAGCCGTCCCAGATGGCGTAATAATCCTGTTTCTCGCCATCGGTAAGTGCTCCACCGCGTTTATGGGGCAGATACCATTCCACCAGCAGCGAGACTTCGATCTTCATCGCCTGCCGGTCGAAGGGAGGAATGTCGTAAGTGCTGCCATCGCGCATCGGCAGCAATGCCGGGCGGGGCGTCTGGTGAAGTGCGGCGAGACAGGTGACACTTTGAAGATAACGTTCTTCTATCGGGGTGTCGTCGGCAGCAAGTACACCCTCGCGTCCGAGGTCCTCCAACAGGAGAATGCCCTGATCAATATCTGCGGCCAAAATCTCCGGCGCACAGAAGTCGCTGTTTCGCAAAAAATCACCGATCGCCACGAAGGAGCGCGCATCCTGGGCAAGATGGACGATTTCCGCGTAAGTCTTGCCATCCGCAACGATTGCTCCCCTCATGGGGCGCCGCCAGTCCATCAAAATAAGGTCGGGGCCATGGGTGGAAATCGTCTCATAGGCGCGCGTTGAAGCATCGCCGCTCAGGAAACGGCGGGTTGCGTCGCCTCTGCCATTGTTCGCCAGGAATTCACGAATGGCGAAAACACGGTCGAGTCGTGCTTTCTGTTGTGCTGGAGCCTCTATCACGGCCACGCGACCTTCCCCCGAATGCGTCAGCCGCAGGGTGATCGTCTGCTCAGGCGGCAGAGCCTCGGCGGCGATATCCGGCCACTCGATCAGGCAGATACCGTCCTCCAGCATTTCGTCGATGCCGAGTTCATCCAGCTCGGAAACATCCGAAAGCCGGTAGAGATCGAGATGGGCGACCGGAATGCGGGTTGCGTAGGTCTGGATGATGGTGAAGGTGGGGCTCGGGACCTCAAGATCTGGCTCATCCGCCATCGCCCGGATGAAAGCGCGGGCGAGTGTCGATTTGCCGGCGCCGAGATCGCCGATCAGCGCCAGGCAATCGCCGGGCTTCAGGGCCAGAGCAAGGTCTTCACCGAGCCTTATGGTGTCCTTTTCTCCCGCCAGCGGAATGGTGATGGGCAAGATGTCTTCGCTCATTCTGCGGCGATGGAATGTGGCCGTGTGCCGGAGGGAATGCGGCAGGTGACGATGGTGCCGTTGCCGGGCCGGCTGTCGATGCTGACGGTGCCATGATGCAGACTGACGAAGCTTTCGACAATGGAAAGGCCAAGCCCCGCACCGGTCCGCCGCCCGCCATTGCCACGCGTCGCAAAGCGGTCGAACACGCTCTTCAGCATGTCTTCGGGAATGCCCGGACCCTTGTCCGCAACGGAGAATACGAAGTCACCCTCGCTGCGCTGGCAGGAGAGCTGCACCGAGGAGCCTTCGGGTGCGAAGTTGATCGCATTGGTCAGGAGTTTGATGAGAATCTGCTTCAGCCGCTGGTGGTCAGCCACCAGACTGCCGAGATGGGCAGGCGCGACGATCTCGAGCGAAATGCCGCTTTCCTGCAGCCGGTCGGCGATCTGCACCGAAACGTCATCAAGCAACTCGTTCAGATCATTATCCGAATAATTGAGCTGCATGATGCCGGCATCGACGGTCGCGAGATCGAGAATATCGTTGACGATGGTCAGGAGAACCGAGGACGAGGTGGAAATATGGTCGAGATATTCCGCCTGCCGTTCCGTCAATTGGCCGATGCCGGGCGTCTTCAGCAGATCGGTAAAGCCGATGATATTGGTCAGCGGCGAGCGTAGCTCGTAGGAAACATGCTGCACGAAATCGTTCTTCAGCTCATCGGCCTTCAGAAGCGCGTCGTTCTTTTCCTTGAGCGCCCGCTCGGCGCGCACGCTGTCCGTCATGTTGACAAAGGTCAGCATGGTCTGCGCATCCGGTAGCGGAATGATCGCATAATCAAGCACCAGACCGGAAAGCAGTTCCAGCGTGCCCTGCCGCGACGGCCGTTCGTCGTCGAAGCTGGTGATGAATTGGCTGAAGGCGCGCCAGCCGTCCGGCCCGTCATAGGATTGAGCACAGGCGGTTTCGATGGCGCGAATATGCGTGCCCGTTTCCGCCTGTTCGGCGGTCACACCCCAGAGCGCGCGGAATGCCGGGTTGGACAGGCGAATGCGCCCGTCTGCGCCGAACACGGCGACACCTTCGGCCAGATGGTCGATGGTTTCGCCCTGCACCTTTACCAAGGTGTTGTAGCGCATCTGCAGATCGACCTGCTCGGTCAGGTTCTCGAAAACCCAGGTCGCGCCACCCTGCGGATGGGCCGTGGCGATGACCCGCAGGGTCTGGCCATTGGGCAGGTGCCAGAGATCGGTCTTGGTATCGAGTGAACGGTAGACGGAAAGCGCCGTCTCCTTCCAGTTCTTCCAGTTCAGCTGCTCGGGCAACTTGCCGGCGCTGCGCAGCCTGTCCAGAAGCTCGGAATTATCAGGACCGGATTCGAGGAAAACCAGATCGAAACCCCACAGGCTGGCAAAAGCCTGATTGTAGAATTGCAACCGCTGCCGGCCGTCGAAAATGGCAACGGGTGTTGCCAGATGATCGAGCGTTTCGGCGTGGCTTTTCAGAACTCGCTTGAGTTCCTCGCTGATCGTTTCAGCTTCGGTGGCATCGATGGCGATCCCGGCGGACCCGCCCGCCGTCTTGATATCGACCACGTCGAAGAAGCTGCGGTTACCGGAAACCACTGTCGAAATGCGATCATGATAGGGCGATTCCGGTGTTGCGGCCGCACGTATCTTCTGTCGCGTGACGGTGTTCAGAAGTTCGCGCTTCTCCTGAATGGCCTGCTCGGCATCGCGCGCATCCACCGCATGGGCATAGGCGTGGTTGACCCAGGTGAGTTCACCTTCGCCATTGCGTCGCCACACGGGCTGTTCGATGGAATCGAGAAGTTCCTGAAATGTCGATACGGAGGCAAGCAGACGCTCACGCTCCACCTGCAATTCGGCGAGTTCGGCACGCAGATTGTTGAGCGCGATGAAGCGCGCAAAGGCATTGCCGCCGGAAACGCGTCCTTGAACTTCAATGACTTCGCCGCGCTGCGTCTCGATGGTCAGATCGAAGCTCTGCGCGTGGCTGCGCAGTTTTTCGATGGATTTTTCAAGCTGGCTCGCGGATGCCGGTTTCAGCCAGCGGCCGAAGGCCAGAAAATCCTGATCCGCCGGTGGCACACCGGTCTCGGCCGGCAGCTGTCCCAAAAATTCAGGACGCTTGTCTGCACCGTCCCAGATGACGATGCGGCGGCTCTTGTCGGAAATCAGCGCCTCATATTTCGCGATCTTGTGGTGGGATTGCGCAAGCGCCTGACGGTATTCGCTGCTTTCTGCCTCGATATTGCCGCGCTGGCGCACCAGCCAGACGACGGAAAACAGCGTTGCCGAAAGCATGCCGACGAAAAGCGAATAGGTGATGGTTTCTCCAGACGAGAACAGCCGCGCGCTGGTCTTTGCCACAAGGCCGTCCTGGGCCATCGCAACGGTCGTCGAGCCGGTGAGAACCGTACCCGAAAGCAGGATGTGCACCCACGAAAAGCCGGTCCGGATCGCACGGATTGCCAGCCAGCAACGTGCTAAAGCATTTCCAGGAAAAGTGGACGCCGGTTTTCCCTCCGGAAATGCGCAGAAACGCGCCACCGCCTGCGCGCTCAATGCCACGCCCGCATGCGTGTTTTCAACGCGTTGAACTGTCTGCTCGCGCAGATCCGAATTGTGAACCGTCATCCCCGGTCTGTCTCCGTCCTATGTGCCGCATCTTCGACAAGACATCCCATTTCGTCCCCGCCGCCCTTTGGCGTGTCCGAATCAAGTCCGATGACAATACCGCCTTCATAAATCTGCGGAAAGGGAGCGCGCAAAAAAGATGCCGCGCGTTTTGTCAAGCGCACGGCATCTACATATTGTGTAATTTCAGTGGATATTAACTATGATATTAATATCTGTAGTGTTCAGCCTTGAACGGACCCTGCTTCGGGATGCCGATATAATCTGACTGAAGGTCGGTAAGTTCCGTGAGGCGCACGCCAAGCTTTTCAAGATGAAGGCGCGCGACCTTCTCATCGAGGTGCTTCGGCAGCACGTAAACTTCGTTCTTGTATTCGCCCTGCTTGGTGAAGAGTTCAATCTGGCCAAGCACCTGGTTGGTGAAGGATGCAGACATCACGAAGGACGGGTGACCCGTGGCATTGCCGAGGTTCAGCAGACGGCCTTCGGAAAGCAGGATGATGCGGTTGCCCTTCGGGAACTCGATCATATCGACCTGCGGCTTGATGTTCGTCCACTTGAGGTTGCGCAGCGAGGCGACCTGAATTTCATTGTCGAAATGGCCGATGTTACCGACAATGGCCATGTCCTTCATCTCGCGCATATGCTCGATGCGGATCACGTCCTTGTTGCCTGTCGTGGTTATGAAGATATCAGCCGAAGAAATGACGTCTTCCAGACGGACGACTTCGAAACCGTCCATGGCAGCCTGAAGTGCGCAGATCGGGTCGATTTCGGTAACCTTCACGCGGGCGCCAGCGCCCTGCAGCGAGGCGGCCGAACCCTTGCCGACATCGCCGTAACCGCAGACCACGGCAACCTTGCCAGCCATCATCACGTCAGTTGCGCGGCGAATGCCGTCCACCAGCGATTCCTTGCAGCCGTACTTGTTGTCGAACTTGGACTTGGTGACGCTGTCATTGACGTTGATCGCCGGGAAGGGCAGCAGGCCCTTCTTGCTGAGGTCGTAAAGACGATGAACGCCGGTCGTCGTTTCTTCCGTCACGCCCTTCAGCGCATCACGCTGCTTGGTGAACCAGCCGGGGGAAGCCTTGAGGCGCTTGTTGATCTGCGCGAAGAGGATTTCCTCTTCTTCCGAACCGGGGTTGGAAAGCACATCCTCACCGGCTTCGGCGCGCGCGCCGAGCAGGATATACATGGTGGCATCGCCGCCATCGTCGAGGATCATGTTGGAGAAACCGCCATCGGTCCACTGGAAGATCCTGTCGGTGTATTCCCAATATTCCGTCAGGCTTTCACCCTTGACGGCGAAGACCGGAATGCCGGCTGCTGCGATGGCCGCTGCCGCATGGTCCTGCGTCGAGAAGATGTTGCAGGACGCCCAGCGAATATCCGCGCCCAGTTCCTTGAGCGTTTCGATGAGAACGCCGGTCTGGATCGTCATGTGAAGAGAACCGGTGATACGTGCGCCCTTCAGCGGCTTGCTTGCGCCGAACTCGCTGCGGCAGGACATGAGGCCCGGCATTTCGGTTTCGGCGATGTCCAGCTCCTTGCGGCCGAATGCGGCAAGGTTGATGTCGGCGACGATGTAGTCCTTCTCAAGGCTCATAAGGTTCTCCAGATCAGAAACGCCACGCCTGACGGCCCGGCTCTTAAACGTAGCTGCGGTTTAGCAGGCCACAAACGATCTGGCAATGATGATATAAAGAAGTCTTTATGTCTTTATATGGTGGAGGTTCAGGCTTCTTCACCGAAGCGGTCGGCCACCAGCGCCTCGAGTGCGGCGAGCGCTTCTTCCGCCTGGTTGCCGCTTGCCTCGACATAGACGCTGCAGCCGGGGCTGGCCGCCAGCATCATCAGACCCATGATCGAGGTGCCGCCAACGGTCATGCCGTCCTTGGAAACTGTGATCGTGGCGTCGAAACCCTCGACCATCTGCACGAACTTCGCGGATGCCCGGGCGTGGAGACCGCGCTTGTTGATGATCGGCAATTCCCGGGAGTGAGGCGACATGGGCTGACTTCTTATTTGCCGCTTAAGACGCGGCTGGCGACGTTGATGTATTTACGGCCGGCATCGGACGCGTCCTGCAATGCCTTGTCCATATTGTCTTCGCTGCGAACGCCGGCGAGCTTTATCAGCATGGGAAGATTAACCCCGGCGATGACTTCGACATTACCGTTGTTCATGACGGAAATCGCGAGATTGGACGGCGTGCCACCGAACATATCAGTCAGAATGATGACGCCATTGCCATCATTGGCGCGCGCAACGGCGTCGATGATATCCTGCCGGCGCTGATCCATGTCGTCTTCGGGACCGATACAAACCGTCTCGATCAATTTCTGGGGACCGACGACATGCTCCAACGCATGGCGAAACTCCTCAGCCAGCTTGCCATGGGTGACAAGCACTAGTCCGATCATGAAATGCTCCCTTGCACACGCACTCTCATTGCCGACTATCGCAACGCGGCAATCCTGTCCATCGGTGGGATTTCATCTTGATGAGGAAAATGCGAATCGCAAGCCTAAAATCGCCTGAATCATGGTCACTTCACATTCGTTTTAAAAAGATTCTGAGCAAGTGCAGCAAACTTTCCATAGGGCACAAGACTGGAGAGGGGAATACGCAGAAGCCGGAGATGCCCGCCGCAGGGCATTAACAACGCTTCGTCATCTTCGGGAAGTCTTGGATTTTCCGGTGAAAGAACTGTCGTGACGGCGAAATGTAGTACACCGCTCGGGACGCTTTTAACGGAAACAATGCCGCTGCCGCGCAATTCCAGTAGCCCCGCGATTGCTTCCGGCCGCTCGGCGATGATGGTTTCGCCGTCGCGATACACGAAAATCTGATCGTCCGCGATCAGCGCCGCCGGCAATCCACATCGTTCCGCCTCTGTCAGGAAGCTGAAGGCAAGCTCGCTTTTGCCGCTCCCCGACGGACCCGTGAAGAGGATGCCGGTGTTGTCGACGACGATCGCGGTTGCATGCAGGTTGAAGCGTTCAGCGTTCATGGGTTTCGGCCGCCGGCAGCGACAGGGTGAAGCGTGCGCCTGATATCACGCCGTATTTGTCGACCACGTTTTCCGCCCGGAGGCTGCCGCCATGGGCCTCTGCAATCTGGCGGCTGATGGAAAGGCCAAGGCCGGAATTCTGGCCGAAACCTTCGCTGGCCGGCCGGTCGGTGTAAAATCGCTCGAAAATCCGGTCGATATCTTCCGCCTGAATGCCGGGGCCGTTGTCTTCCACCTGCACGATACAGCGGTCCTTGTGGCGGGAAAGGCGCACGGTGATGCGGCCGCTTTCCTCTGACACGAAAGAACGTGCATTCTCGATAAGGTTGGTGACGATCTGCCCGATACGAAGATCGTGACCGTTCACCACGAAAGAGGTCTTGGCTCCGGCCTTCCGGTCGGCGACGTAATCGATCGCCACGGTCTTTTTCTTGGTGCTGATCTGGCGGGATATGTCCACCAGACCCTTCATCAGCACATCGAGGTCGAGCGGCGAGGCATCGGCGCGCGCCAGCTCGGCATCGAGCCGCGACGCGTCCGAAATATCGCTGATCAGGCGGTCGAGGCGCCGAACGTCATGGAAGATGATCTCGGTCAGCCGCTGTTTGGACTCTTCGGTCTTGGCGCGGGGCAGGGTTTCCACGGCGCTGCGCAGCGAGGTCAGCGGGTTCTTGAGTTCATGGCTGACGTCGGCGGCGAAGCTTTCGATGGCGTCTATACGGTCGTAAAGCGCCGTCGTCATTTCACGCAATGCTATGGAGAGGTTGCCGATCTCATCCTGACGGGCCGAGAAATCCGGTATTTCCTCACGCGTTCTCGCCCCGCGGCGCACGCGGATCGCGGCCGCCGAAAGCCGCCGAAGCGGTGTGGCGATGGTTGAGGATAAAAGCAGCGACAGCACGATATTGACGAGGGTGGCGATGCCGAAGACGCGCATGATGGCAAGGCGCTCCGCATGCACGATCTTGTCGATGTCGCCCGCCTGTGTCGACAGCAGCAATACGCCGAGCACGGCCCGGAAGCGCTGCACCGGCACGGCGACCGAAACGATCAGCTCTCCCTTTTCGGTCACGCGCACCACCGCGCCGCGAACGCCCGTCAGCGCATTCATCACTTCCGGATAGATCGAGCCGTCACCGCCAGGCGCTTCCTTGTATTGCGGCAGGCTGCTCGGCTGCAGCATGCGGTTGAACATGCTGGTGAACCAGTCGCCCCAGGTCTGGGTTTCCGGCGTTACCGGCGGCAGATCGAAGCGCAGAACCTGACCACGCGAATAAAGGTGGCGGGAATCGAGCAGCAGATTGGCATCGGCATCGAACAGCCGCGCGCGGGTGCGCGTCGGTGAAATCAGCCGCCGCAGCACCGGCGCCACCCGCTCCGGATTGATCGGAAAACTCAGATCCTCATCATTGGGGGCAGGGGTGATGCTCTGCCCCGCCTGCAATTCGAGCAGCTTTTCCGGATTGATGGTGATCGAGTTGGTATCGACCGAGGCGGAAGCGGAGACCGCGCCGGCGATGATTTCACCCTGCGTCAACAGGCTTTCCACGCGCGCATCGATCAGCCCTTCGCGGAACTGGTTGAGATAGAGAATGCCGCCGACCAGAACCACGGTCGCGGCGACATTGAAGAAGAGGATACGGCGCGTGAGGCTGGAAAACACCGCATTGCCGAAAATGCGCCGGATGATTGTCAGCGGATGGATACGATGGCGGCGTTCGCTGCCGCGTTCTTCGGCATCGTCACTGTCCGAGACGGTTTCCGGCGTTTTCTTCAACACGTATTCAAGTCCTCACCACCCGGTTCGGGCGGTCCCTTCTGCTTGAGTCGGCTTGTTCAAGCCGCTTCGCGGAAGCGATATCCTACGCCATAAAGCGTTTCAATCATATCGAAGTCGCCATCGACCAGTTTGAACTTCTTGCGAAGGCGCTTGATGTGGCTGTCGATGGTTCGGTCGTCCACATAGACCTGTTCGTCATAGGCGGCATCCATCAGCGCGTCGCGGCTTTTCACCACGCCCGGCCGCTGCGCCAGCGAATGCAGGATGAGGAATTCCGTGACCGTCAGCGTCACCGGCTCACCCTTCCAGGTGCAGGTGTGGCGTTCCTGGTCCATGGCGAGCTGCCCGCGCTCCAGCGTGCGCGCCTGCTGGTCCGCGGTCGGCTTCAGCGTGCTGCCGGTTGCGGCGGACGCCTCGCGGCTGCTGGCGCGGCGCAGGATGGCCTTGACGCGTTCCACCAGAAGGCGCTGCGAAAAGGGCTTGGTGATGAAGTCGTCAGCGCCCATCTTCAGGCCGAACAGTTCGTCGATCTCTTCATCCTTGGAGGTGAGGAAGATCACCGGCAGGTCCGACTTCTGGCGAAGGCGCCGCAAAAGCTCCATGCCATCCATGCGCGGCATCTTTATATCGAAAATGGCGAGCTGCGGCGGACGGGCGATCAGCCCGTCGAGCGCGGAGGCGCCGTCCGTATACGTTTCGACCCGGTAGCCTTCGGCTTCGAGCGCGATCGATACCGAAGTCAGAATATTCCGGTCATCGTCGACAAGCGCGATCGTCTGCATGTAGTTGGTCTCCATGGTCATTTTCTCGTAACTCCCGACATTCACCCAGCCAGGTTGTGCGCCGCGAGCCACTCTCTTGAGTATAAAGGTGGAACAAATTGTGGCAAAGGAAAACTCGCCCTGAAAATCGCGGGGGCGAGCCGGGAGGATTTCGCAAGAAGGCTGCGATTGGATTTTAATGCGTCTTCAACCGATTTAAAAAGAAATAAAATCTTTTAAATCGATTAATATATTGAAATCACTAAGTTTTTTAAAGTCAGGCTCTTGCGTTTCCAAAAGCTGCCACGTATTTTCCGTGAAAATTTCAACGGCCTTATCGTCATTAACAAGGAACGCGTCATGAACGAGCTTGGGGTTCATAATCCTGCCAATGGAGTTGCGGAACTCGGACTGGGCGAGGCCTCCCGCGTCTTTTATAACCTCAATGAGAGCGAATTATACGAACACGCGATCCGAAACGGCGAGGCCGAACTGACCATCGACGGTGCGCTGCGCGCCGTCACCGGCCAGCATACGGGCCGCTCGCCGAAGGATAAATTCGTCGTTCGTGATGCCTCCACCGAGAACACCATCTGGTGGGACAACAACAAGCCGCTTTCGCCGGAAAATTTCGAGCTGCTGCGCCAGGACATGCTGGCCCATGCCGCCGGCAAGACGCTTTACGTGCAGGATTTGATCGGCGGTGCCGATGAGGAAAACGCGCTGCCGACCCGCGTCGTCACGGAGCTTGCCTGGCATTCGCTGTTCATCCGCAATCTGCTGATCCGGCCGAAGCGGGAGACGCTTTCGGGCTTCAGCCAGAAGCTCACCATCATCAACCTGCCAAGCTTCAAGGCCGATCCGGCCCGTCACGGCGTGCGTTCGGAAACCGTCATCGCCTGCGATCTGGCGAATGGCCTCGTGCTCATCGGTGGCACGTCCTATGCCGGCGAAAACAAGAAGTCGGTCTTCACGGTGCTGAACTACCTGTTGCCGGCCAAGGGCGTGATGCCGATGCATTGCTCGGCCAATGTCGGTCCTGAGGGTGATTCCGCCGTGTTTTTCGGCCTCTCCGGCACCGGCAAGACCACGCTCTCTGCCGATCCTGCACGTACGCTGATCGGCGATGACGAACATGGCTGGGGCGAACACGGCATCTTCAATTTCGAGGGCGGCTGCTACGCCAAAGCAATCAAGCTTTCGGCTGAAGCCGAGCCGGAAATCTACGCCGCGACCAACCGTTTCGGTACGGTTCTCGAAAATGTCGTGCTGGACGAAAGCCGCGTTCCTGATTTCAACGACAATTCGCTGACGGAAAACACCCGCAGCGCCTATCCGCTGCACTTCATTCCGAATGCATCGGAAACAGGCATTGCCGGCCATCCGAAGACGATCATCATGCTGACGGCGGATGCCTTCGGCGTGCTGCCGCCGATTGCCCGGTTGACGCCGGAACAGGCCATGTACCACTTCCTCTCCGGTTACACCGCAAAGGTTGCTGGCACGGAAAAGGGCGTGACGGAACCGGAAGCCACCTTCTCCACCTGCTTCGGCGCACCCTTCATGCCGCGCCATCCAGCGGAGTATGGCAACCTGCTGCGCGAGCTGATTGGCAAGCACGGCGTCGATTGCTGGCTGGTCAACACCGGCTGGACCGGTGGCGCTTACGGCGTCGGCAAGCGCATGCCTATAAAGGCGACCCGCGCGCTTCTGACGGCTGCACTCACAGGCGATCTGAAGGGTGCGCAATTCCGCACCGATGCGAATTTCGGTTTCGCCGTGCCGCTGTCGCTCGACGGCGTCGATAGCGCAATCCTCGACCCGCGTTCCACCTGGGCCGATGGCGCAGCTTACGACGCGCAGGCGAAGAAGCTGGTATCGATGTTTGTCACGAACTTCACCAAGTTCGAAGATCACGTCGACAGCAAGGTTCGCGATGCAGCTCCGGGCCTTCTGCTCGCGGCTGAATGAATAAAGCCTCATTCGTAAGGAGGAGGGGACCCGGCCTTGTGCCGGGTTTCTTTTTGCCGGTTTCTTTCATTTTGTCCGCTGTTTTCATTTTTCACGTTCTGTGGCATCACCGGCGCGGAGAAAGATCATGGCCAGCGACCCGCTTTACATCAGCAACCGTATCACCATCGCCAGCTGGGAGCTGACGGAGCAATTCGTGTTGGCCGGTGGGCCGGGTGGCCAGAACGTCAACAAGGTCTCGACGGCGGTTCAGCTGTTTTTCGACATTGCCAATTCACCGTCCCTCTCGGATCGGGTGAAGGCCAATGCTATCAGGCTTGGCGGCAGACGTGTCTCGAAAGACGGCGTGCTGATGATCGAGGCCAGCCGGTTTCGAAGTCAGGAGCGCAATCGTGAAGATGCGCGCGAGCGCCTGAAGGAGCTGATCCTGGAAGCCGCCGCCCCGCCACCGCCGGTGCGCAAGGCCACCAAGCCCACCAAAGGATCCGTCGAACGCCGCCTCAAGGCAAAATCCGGTCGTTCGGATATCAAGAAAATGCGCGGCAAGCCCTCGGGCGATTAGGCCGGCGAGGTGGCGAATGTTTCGCCCTTGTCATAGAGCTTCAAATATCGTCTGTTAATCCTCCGTACAACCAAGGAGGGTGCTATGGGTCTGTTCAATTTCATCAAGGAAGCGGGAAAGAAGCTTGGTATCGGCGGTGATGATGCCCCTGATGTCGAAGCGGTGAAGAAGGAACTCGCTTCCCACGATCTCGGCACGGACAAGGTTCAGGTCGAGGTGGTGGACGACAAGGTCGTGCTGAAGGGCGAAGTGGCCGATCAGTCGATTTTCGAAAAGGCGGTGATTGCGGTTGGCAACACGCTGGGCATTTCCAAGGTCGAGGCCGGCGAACTGACGGTAGCCGAAGCACCGGCAAAGGAACCCGTCTTCTACACCGTCAAGAAGGGCGACAACCTCTGGAAGATTGCGGAAGCCCAATATGGCAAGGCCAATGGCGCGAAGAACAATATCATCTTCGAAGCCAACAAGCCGATGCTGACCCATCCCGATAAGATTTATCCCGGCCAGGTTCTGCGTATTCCCGAGCTTGTATAAACCGCCGCAATGGAGATGCCGCTCCGTGCGGCGTCTCTTACAATTTGCGAAGCGCCACCGTATCGATCAGGTGGTTCTCTCCCTTGCGCAGAATAAGATCGGCGCGCGGGCGCGTCGGCACAATGTTCTGGCGCAGGTTCTTCAGGTTGATGTTCTGCCAGAGCCCTTCGGCAATGCTCAGCGCCGCTTCTTCGCTGATCGACGCATAACGATTGAAGAATGAATTCGGATCGCGGAAGGCGGTTTGCCGCAGATTCATGAACCGGTTCACATACCAGTTGTGAATGAAGTCCTCGTCGGCGTCGATATAGATCGAGAAATCGAAGAAGTCGGAAACGATCGGCACGATGCGCCCGCCCGCCGGCAGATCGCGCGATTGCAGCACGTTGATGCCTTCGAAAATCAGGATGTCCGGCTGGTCGATGACGGTGAATTCGTTCGGCAGCACGTCATAGGTCAGGTGCGAATAACGCGGCGCCTTCACATTCGGCTGACCCGCCTTGATCGCAGACAGGAAACGCAGAAGCGCGCCGATATCGTAGCTTTCCGGAAAGCCCTTGCGCTCCATCAGGTTTTCCCGCCGCAGCACCTCGTTCGGATAGAGAAATCCGTCTGTTGTGATGAGATCGACCTTCGGGCTGGAAGGCCAGCGGGCCAGAAGCTCCTTCAGGATACGTGCCGTCGTTGATTTTCCAACGGCGACCGAGCCGGCAATGCCAATGACGAAGGGCGTCTTGTTGACGTCGCCCATGTTGAGGAAGCGGTTGCGCTGTTCGAACAGCAGCTGCGACGCCTCGACATGCGAAGACAAGAGGCGCGACAGCGACAGATAGATGCGCCGTACTTCGTCCAGATCGATCGGGTCGTCCAGCGAGCGCAACCGTTTGACCTCGTCGGCGGAAAGCGTCAGTGGCGTATCGGCACGGAATTTCGCCCATTCTTCCGAACTGTAGAAGTGATAGGGCGAATATTCGTCCGGTCGGAAATGATCGAGTGTACTCGGCATGCCTCTCTCCCCGCTGCCTGCCTCGACCTTCATGAGTTAGGCCTCGCCGCTTTTTCCGCAAGGCCGGTTTGCCCGGTCCGGCGCTCCAGCTCGGCAAAAACGTCGCTTAAGGGAATGTCGGCGATCTTCAGCACCACCAGCAGGTGGTAAAGCAGGTCGGCGGCCTCGTTCTTCAGCCCGTCGTGGTCTTTCGCGATGGCCGCGATAACGGCTTCCACCGCCTCTTCGCCAAGCTTTTTTGCCGCTCGTTCCTGGCCAGCGGCAACGAGCTTGGCTGTCCAGGATTCATCGGGAGAGGCAGCGGCGCGGATCGCGACGATGCGTTCCAGATCGGAAAGGGAAAATGCGCTCATGGGATGTTCCTGCAATCAGTCGAGACGCATGGCGATGCCATGTTCGGCCATATAGCTCTTGGCTTCGCCTATCGAATAGGTCCCGAAGTGGAAGATGGAAGCGGCAAGCACTGCCGTTGCGTGGCCATCGCGAACACCTGCCACCAAATCATCAAGCGTGCCGACGCCGCCCGAGGCGATGACGGGCACACGAACCTGATCGGCAATGCTGCGCGTCAGGCCGATATCGTAACCGCTTTTGGTGCCGTCGCGATCCATCGAGGTGACAAGCAATTCGCCGGCACCCCGTTCGACCATCTTGATGGCGAATTCCACGGCGTCGATGCCCGTTGGCTGGCGTCCGCCATGGGTAAAGATTTCCCAGCGGCCAGCTTCCCCGTCTTTCGACACCCGTTTGGCGTCGATGGAGACGACGATACATTGGTTTCCGAACTTGTCGGCTGCCTGCGCAACGAAGTCGGGATCTTTGACGGCCGCGGAATTGATCGAGACCTTGTCCGCGCCGCAGAGGAGCAGCTTGCGAATATCCGCAACACTGCGAACCCCGCCGCCAACGGTCACCGGCATGAAGCAATGATCGGCAGTGCGCGAGACGACATCGAAGATGGTGTCGCGATTGTCCGAGGACGCGGTGATATCGAGGAAGCAGAGTTCATCCGCACCCGCTGCATCATAGGCTTTTGCCGCCTCGACGGGATCGCCGGCGTCGATCAGATCGACGAAGTTCACGCCCTTGACGACACGTCCGTCTTTCACATCCAGGCAGGGAATAATGCGGGCTTTGAGGGTCATGCACGTACCTCCTTCGCGGCCTTGATGAGGGCAAGCGCCTCGGCGGGATCGATGCGGCCGTCATAAAGCGCGCGGCCCGAAATCGCACCCTCGAGCTTTGCGGCATCCGGCTGCAACATGCGCTTGATGTCATCAATGGAGGCAAGGCCGCCGGAGGCGATGACCGGGATAGACACGGCATCCGCCAGTTCAAGCGTCGAGGCCCAGTTGATGCCAGCCAGAATGCCGTCACGATCGATGTCGGTATAGATGATGGCGGCAACGCCGGCACCTTCAAAGCGCCTGGCGAGTTCGATGACGCCGAGTTCGGAGGCTTCCGCCCAGCCTTCCACGGCAACCTTGCCGCCCTTGGCGTCGATGCCGACGGCGACCTGGCCGGGGAAACGCTTGCAGGCTTCGATGACCAGAACGGGATCGCGCACTGCCACGGTGCCGAGAATGACACGGGCGAGCCCACGGCTCAGCCATGCTTCAATATGGTCAAGCGTGCGGATGCCGCCACCCAGCTGCACCGGGTTTTTCGTGGCTTTCAGAATGGCATCAACCGCCGCACCATTGACCGTCTCACCGGCAAAGGCGCCGTTGAGATCAACCACATGCAGCCATTCAAAACCCTGGTCCTCGAAGGCCTTCGCCTGTGCGCCGGGATCGGTGTTATAGACGGTGGCCTGGTCCATATCGCCGAGTTTCAGGCGAACGCACTCACCGTCTTTGAGATCGATTGCGGGAAAAAGAATCATGTCATGGCTTCCAGCGCAGGAAATTGGAAATCAGGGCGAGGCCGAGCGTCTGGCTTTTTTCCGGGTGGAACTGCGCGCCCGCCATATTGTCACGGCCGACGAAAGCCGTCATCGCGCCACCGTAATTGGTGGTGGCGATGACGTCAGTCGAGTGCTTGGCTGCCAGATGATAGGAATGCACGAAATAGGCGTGCAATCCGTCCGCACCGGTCTTGATGCCGTCGAACAGCGGGTGGGCGTGGCGAATTTCCAGCGTGTTCCAGCCGATCTGCGGGATTTTAAGAGAGGGATCGGACGGCGTCATTTCCACGACGTCGCCTTCGATCCAGCCGAGCCCGGTGCTGACGGTCTTTTCCAGCCCGCGTGAGGACATCAGCTGCATGCCGACGCAGATGCCGAGGAAAGGATGGGCTTTTTTCTCGACAGCTTCGATGAGCGCTTCATGCATGCCGGGCACGGCATTCAGACCCGCACGGCAATCCGCATAGGCCCCGACGCCTGGCAGGACGATGCGGTCCGCCGAAGCGACGTGATCCGGCTTGTCGGTCAGATCGATGGTTGCGTCGATGCCAGCCTCGCGGGCGGCACGCTCGAAAGCTTTGGTGGCCGAACGCAAATTGCCCGAACCATAGTCGATAATCGCGACACGCATGTCAGCGCCTTCCATTCAAGTCGAAAAGAAACGATCCGGCGGGATCGTCGACGAAGTTTTTGCCGCCGCTCTTTTGCGGCGAAGTGGTCCAGACCGGCTGGGACAACTGTTCCGCCGTGCCGGCATTTTCGGAGAGACTGGAGAAATATATGTCTTCCGCGCTCGAAAGATCAGGGGCGGAAACGACTGAAGTCAGCCTCCAGCCTTTGCGGATCAGATGCCGGACGAGAAAATCGCGTCCCTCCAGCGCCGCAACAAGCCCGATGGCGAAATTGCAGAGAATGCCGACAGGTTCGAATCCGGCTAATATCGAGACCTGCCCGGCCAAAACGAGCGCGACGACGACGATGGCCGTCGCCAGCCACAGGCGGTTGATGGCAAGCCATAATAAGGGCGCAATCAGTGCCAGCCAGACGAAACGGTCGGCGATGAAGCGGGTCGTCTTGTGGTCCCTGTCCGGCCCGTTTCGGGCTTCCAGAACGAGATAGCTTGTCATGGGCTTCCTGACAGCTTTGGCGTCAGGCCAGCATGCCCTTCGTGGAGGGAACGCGGCCTGCCTGCCGGGGGTCGATCTCGGTTGCCGCGCGAAGAACGCGGGCAACGGCCTTGAAGCACGTTTCGGCGATATGATGGTTGTTGGCGCCGTAATGGTTCAGGATATGCAGCGTAATGCCGGCATTCTGGGCGAGCGCCTGGAAGAACTCGCGCACCAGTTCGGTATCGAAGGTGCCGATCTTCGGCGCGGAAAAATTGACGTTCCAGACAAGGAACGGCCGGCCGGAAATATCGACGGCAGCCTTGGTCATCGTCTCGTCCATGGCCAGATCGAGCGAGGCGTAACGGGTAATGCCACGCCGGTCGCCCAGTGCCCTGGCAATTGCCTGGCCGATCGCGATGCCGGTATCTTCCACAGTGTGGTGGTCATCGATATGCAGGTCGCCCTGAACCTCGATGTCCATGTCGATCAACGAATGGCGGCTGAGCTGGTCCAGCATATGGTCGAAAAATCCCACGCCGGTGGAAATTTTCGATTTGCCGGTGCCGTCGATATCCACGCGCACCGAAACCGAGGTTTCGTTGGTCTTGCGGATAATCTCGCCTTTACGTTCTGCCATTTTGGCCGCTCCGTGAAAATGTTGCCGTTCCTTATCAGCACGGGACACAAATATCCAGTTGTTCCATCGTCTTGCCTGATGCGCCGAAAACAGTGCGTCGCCCCGAAGATTGCAATCGTGAAAAGCAAACTTACATAGAACCGCAGAGGGCTGTATCCCGGCCCATTAACCCCAGGCCCGTGAGGGCAGACAGGTGTTTGATGACAACGATTATTACAGTCAGGAAGGGCGGCAAGGTCGTCATGGCTGGCGACGGACAGGTAAGCCTTGGCCAGACCGTCATGAAGGGCAATGCCCGCAAGGTTCGCCGCATCGGCAAGGGTGAAGTGATTGCCGGTTTTGCCGGCGCGACCGCGGATGCCTTCACGCTGCTCGACCGTCTCGAAAAAAAGCTCGAGCAATATCCCGGCCAGCTCATGCGCGCTGCGGTCGAACTTGCGAAGGACTGGCGCACGGACAAATATCTGCGCAATCTCGAAGCCATGATGCTGGTGGCTGACAAATCGACCACGCTTGCCATTACCGGCAATGGTGACGTGCTGGAGCCGGAACATGGCGCAATTGCCATCGGTTCCGGCGGCAATTATGCCTTTGCTGCCGCCCGCGCCATGATGGACACGGACAAGTCGGCCGAAGAGGTGGCGCGTCAGTCGCTCGATATCGCCGCCGATATCTGCGTTTATACCAACCACAATCTCATCGTCGAAACGCTCGACGCCGAATAAGCATATTTCTCACCCGATTTTCTCACCAATGGGTCCTGTGGGCCGGGCCGGAATGGCCGGCCGGAACAGGAAAGCCGAGAGGATAGAATGACCACTTTTTCTCCCCGGGAAATCGTCTCGGAACTCGACCGCCACATCATCGGCCAGCATGATGCGAAACGTGCGGTCGCGATTGCGCTTCGCAACCGCTGGCGCCGCCAGCAGCTCGATGAGAGCCTGCGCGATGAAGTCATGCCCAAGAACATTCTGATGATCGGGCCGACCGGTGTCGGCAAGACGGAGATTTCGCGTCGGCTGGCCAAGCTGGCTGGCGCGCCCTTCATCAAGGTCGAGGCGACCAAATTCACCGAAGTCGGTTATGTCGGCCGCGATGTCGAACAGATCATCCGTGATCTGGTCGAGATCGGCATCGGCCTCGTGCGTGAAAAGAAGCGCGCCGAAGTGCAGGCCAAGGCGCATCAGAGCGCCGAAGAGCGCGTGCTGGATGCGCTGGTTGGCACAACCGCATCACCAGGCACGCGTGAAAGCTTCCGCAAGAAGCTGCGTGACGGCGAGCTGGACGACAAGGAAATCGATATCGAAGTGGCGGATGGCGGATCGGGCATGCCCGGTTTCGAAATTCCCGGCATGCCGGGCGCCAATATCGGCGTTCTGAACCTGTCGGAAATGTTCGGCAAGGCGATGGGTGGCCGCACCAAGAAGGTGCGCACCACGGTGTCGAAATCCTACGCCGATCTCATCCGCGACGAATCCGACAAGCTGCTCGACAATGAAATGATCCAGCGCGAAGCGGTGAAGTCGGTGGAAAATGACGGCATCGTCTTTCTCGATGAGATCGACAAGATCGCCGCCCGCGATGGCGGCATGGGTGCCGGCGTCTCGCGCGAAGGCGTACAGCGCGATCTTCTGCCGCTCGTTGAAGGCACGACCGTCTCGACGAAATACGGGCCGGTGAAAACCGACCACGTTCTCTTCATCGCATCGGGCGCGTTCCATGTGGCAAAGCCGTCGGATCTTCTGCCGGAGCTACAAGGCCGCCTGCCGATCCGCGTCGAGCTGAAGCCGCTGACCAAGGAGGATTTCCGCCGCATCCTGACGGAGACGGAAGCAAGCCTCATCCGCCAGTACAAGGCGCTGATGGCAACGGAAGAACTCGATCTCGACTTCACCGATGATGCAATCGATGCGCTGGCCGATGTGGCGGTTCATCTCAACTCGTCGGTTGAGAACATCGGTGCGCGCCGCTTGCAGACGGTGATGGAGCGTGTTCTGGACGAGATATCCTATAACGCACCGGATCGCGGCGGCTCTGCCGTCAAGATCGATCAGGAATACGTCAAAAAACACGTCGGCGATCTTGCCGCTGATACGGATTTGTCGCGTTACATTCTCTGAAGACCTCAGGGACAACGAAAGAAGGGTGCGGCCATATTTGCCGCACTCTTTTATTTTATCTGCCTCATCTCGCATTCAGCCCGCATTTTGTTTATGGGAAGGGCTGCATTCCGGTTGGAACCGCTTTCGTGGAATGATCCGGTTTTCCCGCTTGTCATGCCGGTAATGGCCGGTTCGAGAAAAGGCAGTCGCTCGTGCGCAAAACTCTTCTGGCATTTGCCGTGGCTCTGGCGGTTTCCGCCGTTTCGTCTTCTTATGTCGAGGCCGCGACGGTTGTTCCACCGGGCAATCGCAATGCCGAACAGCCGGGCGTTCCCGGCGCTTCCGCCCGCAGAACCAAGGCGTCCAACAGCTCTTTCGAACGCAAGTACCAGAAGGTGATCGACCTTTTGTCCTCCGACAAGGCGCTGATCGCCAAGATCAAGGCGACCGCAGGACGCTACGGCATCGATCCGATCCATATGATCGGCGCGATCGTCGGCGAGCACACTTATAATGTCGATGCCTATGACCGGCTGCAATCCTATTACGTCAAGGCGGCCTCTTATGCCGGCAGCAGCTTCCGCTTCGGTTACAAGGACGAAACGATTGCGCAATTTCTGGCGCATTCGCAATTTTCCAAATGCCAGGCGAAAAAGGATTCCTACAGCCTCTGGAACTGCCGCGAAGATGTCTGGGACGACAGTTTCCGTGGCAAGACCGTCGATGGCGTGGCCTACCCGAACAACCGTTTCAGCGCCGTCTTCTTCCAGCCCTTTTATGCCGGCCAGACCTTCGGCCTCGGCCAGATCAACCCCCTGACGGCGCTGATGTTGTCCGACATGGTGTCGAGAACCTCCGGTTACGAAAAGCTGGATGAAAACGACGCCACTGCCGTTTATACGGCGATCATGGACCCCGATCGCTCACTCGCCTTCATGGCGGCATCCATCCGCAAGTCGATTGATGACTATCGATCAATCGCCGATATGGATGTTTCGAAAAATCCGGGCGTGACCTCCACGCTTTATAATGTCGGCGGTTCGCAGCAGCGCGCTGCCGCCCTTGCCCAGAAGAACCGCCAGCGCGCCGAAGGCGGCGAGCAGCCGCTGTTGCCGGAAGAGAATTATTACGGCTGGCTGGTGAATGACCGCATCAAGGATCTGCAGGCGCTTTTGTAGAAAAAGACGACTATCCGCCACATTGTTTCCAAAACGGAAATAATATTTGGCTGCCTGCCGCAATTGACGAGCGACCGCCTCAGCGTCCAATCTGTGCCTTCAGAATATAAGGAGGCGCATGTGAGCCGCACGGATAAATTCGGTCTTTCCATTGACGACAGGCTGTATGCCTTTTTGACGGATGAGGTGCTGCCGGGCACGGGTCTGGACAGCGAGACCTTCTTTGAAGGTTTCTCGGCCATCGTCCATGAGCTTTCCCCGAAGAACCGTGAACTGCTCGCCAAGCGTGATGCGTTGCAGGAAAAAATCGATGGCTGGTACCGTGAGAACGGCGCTCCCTCGGATTTCGACGCCTATGAGGCCTTCCTGAAGGACATCGGTTACCTGCTGCCGGAAGGTCCCGGCTTCAAGGTGGAAACCGGCAATGTCGACCCGGAAATTGCCGTCGTCGCCGGTCCGCAACTCGTTGTTCCCGTCATGAATGCGCGTTATGCGCTGAACGCCGCCAATGCCCGCTGGGGCTCGCTTTATGACGCGCTTTACGGCACGGATGCCATTTCCGATGCCGACGGTGCGGAAAAGGGCAGGGGCTACAATCCGAAGCGCGGCGAAAAGGTCATCGCCTGGGCCCGCAACTTCCTCGATGAATCCGCGCCGCTCGAGACCGGAAGCTGGTCCGATGTGACGGGCTTCCAGATCGTTGACGGTCTGTTGCAGCTTACCATCGGCGACGCCATGACTGGTCTGAAGGATGCAGCCCAATTCAAGGGTTTCAGCGGTGAAGCTGCAAAGCCCGCCACGATCCTGCTCGGCAAGAATGGTCTGCACACCGAGATCGTCCTCGATCCCTCGACCGAAATCGGCAAGGGCGACAGAGCCGGCATTTCCGATGTCATTCTCGAATCGGCGCTGACGACCATCATGGATTGCGAGGATTCGGTCGCTGCCGTCGATGCCGAAGACAAGGTGCTAGTCTATGGCAACTGGCTTGGCCTGATGCGCGGCGATTTGACGGAAGACGTGTCCAAGGGCGGCAAGACCTTCATCCGCCGCCTCAACCCGGATCGTTATTATACCGCTCCCAATGGTTCCGCGCTCACCCTGCCGGGCCGTTCCCTGATGCTGGTGCGCAATGTCGGACATCTCATGACCAATCCAGCTATCCTCGACAGGGATGGCCGCGAGGTGCCGGAAGGCATCATGGATGCCGTCGTTACAGGGTTGATCGTCCTTTATGATGTCGGCCCATCCGGGCGACGCCAGAATTCCCGCGCCGGTTCCATGTATGTCGTCAAACCGAAGATGCATGGGCCGGAAGAGGTTGCTTTCGCCAGCGAGATATTCTCCCGCGTCGAAAACCTCGTTGGCATGGCGCCGAACACCATGAAAATGGGCATCATGGATGAGGAGCGCCGCACCACTGTTAACCTCAAGGAAAGCATTCGCGCTGCGAAGGATCGCGTTGTCTTCATCAATACCGGCTTCCTCGACCGTACCGGCGACGAAATCCACACCTCGATGGAAGCGGGCCCGATGATCCGCAAGGGCGACATGAAGCAGGCCGCCTGGATCGCGGCTTATGAAAACTGGAACGTCGATATCGGCCTCGAATGTGGCCTTTCCGGCCATGCCCAGATCGGCAAGGGCATGTGGGCCATGCCGGATCTGATGGCGGCCATGCTGGAGCAGAAGATCGCGCATCCGAAAGCCGGGGCCAATACCGCCTGGGTGCCGTCGCCGACGGCGGCGACGCTGCACGCCACGCATTACCACAAGGTCGATGTCGCTTCCGTTCAGGAAGGGTTGAAAAGTCGGGGCCGCGCGAAGCTCTCCGATATTTTGTCAGTGCCGGTCGTGCCTCGTCCCAACTGGACGCCGGAAGAAATCCAGCGCGAACTCGACAATAATGCCCAGGGCATTCTCGGTTATGTCGTGCGCTGGGTCGATCAGGGCGTCGGCTGCTCCAAGGTGCCTGACATCAACAATATCGGCTTGATGGAAGACCGCGCCACGCTGCGCATTTCCGCGCAGCACATGGCGAACTGGCTGCGCCACGGCGTGGTGACGGAGGCCCAAATCATAGAGACCATGAAGCGCATGGCCGCGGTGGTGGACACGCAGAATGCCGGCGATCCGGCCTATCTGCCGATGGTATCGGATTTCGATGGATCGGTGGCTTTCCAGGCCGCTGTCGAGCTGGTGCTGAAAGGCCGTGAACAGCCGAACGGCTACACCGAACCGGTTCTGCACCGCCGCCGTCTGGAGTTGAAAGCCAAGCAGGCGGCCTGAAGCCGCCGCCTAGAGCATTTCCAGTAAAAGTGCGTAGCGGTTTTACTGGAAATGCGTGAAAGCAAGGAAATAGAGCATTGCAAGTGATCCCGTCTTCATCGGAAATGCTCTAGCGTTTCCATAAACAAAAAAGCCGCCGGGAAAATCCTCGGCGGCTTTTTCTTGATCTGGTGTAACCCTTACTGGATCACGACGACCTTGGTGCTGCGGCCGGGGCGGACGCGGCTGTAGAGATCGATCACATCCTGGTTGATCATGCGGATGCAGCCTGAAGAGGCAGCGGTGCCGATCGAAGCCCATTCGGGCGAACCATGGATGCGGAACAGCGTGTCCTGTCCCTTTTCGTTGAAGAGATACATGGCGCGTGCGCCGAGCGGGTTGGAAAGGCCTGGGCCCATGCCGGCCTCGACATATTTGGCCACTTCCGGCTTGCGGTCCGCCATTTCCTTCGGCGGATGCCACATCGGCCATTCCTGCTTCCAGGCCACATAGGCTTCACCGGCCCAGGCAAAACCGGCCTTGCCGACGCCGATGCCGTAACGCACAGCGCGGTTACCGGACATGATATAATAGAGGTAACGATCGCGCGTATTGACGATGATGGTGCCGGGACGCTCGGATGTCTGGAACTCAACGATCTGGCGACGGTACTTCTCATTCACGCGATTGATCGGAATGGCCGGCAGCGCATAACCCGCATCGGTCACGGGACCGTAGACATCGTTGAAAATCTGGACCGTTTCGACCTTCGCCGGAACGGGGTCAGCAACCGGTACCGACGCCGCGATCTTGCCGGATGTCGGAGCGGAGGATTGGGATGTAGTTTCGGCGCAGCCGGCCAGTGCCAGTGCTGCCGTCAGACCGAGTAGGGTCAATGGGGTGCGGATGCGCATGTCGTTCTCGCGGAAAATTCGCCAAATTGTGCGAAGGAGTAGGCTTAATTGGATAAATCGGTTATTTTCCATTCAGCCGCACTTGGCAAGCCATTGTGCAGCCGCGAAACCGCAGCGCATCTAAAATTGCCGGTTGATTGCCTTTTTGCAACAATAGGCCAAACGCTTCAGCAGCTTTTATCCATGACTATTCTTTCCGTTACCAACAATAATCCGTTAATCGACGGCCGCCAGTCGGACAAGGCGATGCTGGTGCGTCGTGGCGTACAAGTGTTGTTGCACGAGATGCGCCATTCGGTATTGCCGGAACTGCCGCTTGCGAGCGGACGTAGAGCCGATCTCATCAGCCTGTCAGCCAAGGGCGAAATCTGGATCATCGAAATCAAATCTTCGATCGAGGATTTCCGTGTCGATCGCAAATGGCCGGACTATCGCCTGCATTGCGACCGACTGTTTTTCGCCACCCATCCTGAAGTTCCGACCGACATATTCCCTGAGGAATGCGGGCTCATCCTGTCAGATGGTTACGGAGCCCACATGCTGCGCGATGCGCCGGAGCACAAATTGCCGCCGGCGACCCGCAAATCCGTGATGCTGGATTTTTCGAGAACCGCTGCAACCCGGCTGATGTTGGCCGAATGGACGACCGGGCGCAGCTTCGGGGAATAGCGGCCGGTTCCAGCGCATTGTCCTGATGTAAAAACGCTTCGCACTTTTATTGGAAATGCTTCACTTCGGAGCGCGTTTCGCGAGAATGCGTTGCAGGGTGCGCCGATGCATGTTGAGCCGGCGTGCCGTTTCCGAGACATTGCGCTCGCACATTTCATAAACGCGCTGGATATGCTCCCACCGAACCCGGTCTGCCGACATCGGGTTTTCGGGAACCTCGGTCTTTTCACCCTTGCGCTGTGTCAGAGCATTGAACACATCGTCCGCATCGGCCGGTTTGGCGAGATAATCCAGCGCGCCAAGCTTCACGGCAGTCACGGCGGTGGCGATATTGCCGTAGCCGGTCAGGACCACGATCTGCGTGTCGTCCCGGTTCTGCCTGATGGCTTCGATCACCTCCAGCCCGTTGCCGTCAGCAAGTCTGAGATCGACGACCGCATATTTCGGCGGCGCGGCCTTGGAGCGGGCAATGCCCTCGCTCACCGTCTCGGCAGTATCGACAGCAAAGCCGCGTGTTTCCATGGCTCGGGCAAGCCGGCGCAGGAACGGGCCGTCATCATCGACGATCAGCAGCGATCTGTCGGGTCCGATCGGATCGATATCGTCCACCGGTTCGCTGGTGGCTGGGGTCTGGTCTTCTGTCTTCATGTTTCCGGCCTTCCGGCAACTTCATCGGCATGATTTTCTTCTTCTTATCGCCGCTTCAACGTGGATGGTAAAGTCAACGGCTTCTTTTATCGTCCATCAGCGCCCGAGGCCAGACGATTGTGACCCGCGCCCCGCTTTCGCTTGATGATCGATTTTCAAACGTAACGGCCGCGCCGGAACGCTCCAGCAAGGTCTTGGCGATGAAAAGCCCGAGGCCGAGCCCGCCGGCGCGCGTATCATTGTGACGTTCGGTCACATAGGGCTCGCCGATACGGGCAAGCACGTCATGGGCATAACCCGGCCCGTCATCCTCTATGATGACGGCGATATTCTGCTGATCGTGATCCACCGTCACTGTCACCTTCTCGCGCGCATAGTCCACGGCATTTTCAATGAGGTTGCCCAGCCCGTAGATAATGCCGGCGTTACGGATACCGACAGGTTCCTCGGCACGGCTGGTCTTTTCCACCAGCTCCAGGCGAATACCGAACTCCCGGTGCGGCGCTATCACCTCCTCGATCAGCGAGGAAAGCGGCAAGCGGTTCATATGCTCCTCATTATCGGCGGAAAGCGAAGTGAGCCGGCGCAGAATATCGCGGCATCTTTCACTCTGGCTGCGCAGCAGCGCTATGTCCTCGCCATATTTCTCATCATGCCCAAGTTCTCGTTCCATTTCCTTGGCGACGACGCTGATTGTCGCAAGCGGCGTGCCCAGCTCATGCGCCGCAGCGGCCGCCAGCCCGTCGAGCTGGGAAAGGTGCTTTTCCCGCTCCAGCACCAGCTCCGTTGCCGCCAGCGCATCAGCAAGCTGATTGGCCTCATGCGAAATGCGATAGGCGTAAAAAGCCGCGAAAGAGGTGGTGGCGATGATCGCAACCCAGGTGCCGACATGCAGCAGAAGCTGGATCGGCAAAATCTCGTCCGGATACCAGGGAACAGGAAAGGGCGAAAAGGCGATCGCCGTCGAGCAGATGACGGCAAAGCCGAGCAGGATGAGCGAATGCCGAAGCGGCTGCGAGGCGAAGGCGATGATGACCTGCACGCAGATCAGCGGGGCGAAGGGATTGGAAAGACCGCCGGTAATATAGATCAGCGCCGTCAGTTGCAGCAGGTCGAAGGCCAGCAGCAATGTCGCTTCCCAGGGCTCCAGACGATAGGTGGAGGGAAAACGGGCGGTGAGAAACAGATTGGCAAGCGCCAGCGCCGCAATGAGAAGGCCGCAGGCGAGAAGCGGCAGGGGAAAATTCAGCCCGAAAGCGACGAACAGGATCGTCGCCGTCTGTCCGGCCACCGCCAGCCAGCGCAGCCAGATGATGGTCTGCAACCTTATCCTGCGGCTGGCGCGGCCAAGCCTCGTGGTTTCGATCGGGTGATCAGCCACCGTCTTCTCCTTTACCCTTTTCATCATCGTCACGTCCCGCGCGGTTTCGCACGGCTGGTGGGCAGGGCCGAGGCGGGATCCTCCGGCCAGGGATGGCGCGGATATCGCCCGCGCATATCCGCTCGTACATCCTTCCACGAACCCGCCCAGAAACCGGGAAGATCGCGTGTCGTCTGTATCGGCCTGTGCGCCGGCGAGGTCAATTCCAGGAGCAGCGGCAGGCGTCCCTGCGCAATGGCAGGGTGGGCCTTCAGCCCGAAAAGCTCCTGTACGCGAATGGAAAGCGTCGGTTCGTTGGCATCGTAGCGAATGGGATGTCGCTGACCGGTCGGCGCCTCGAAATGTGTCGGCGCCAGCCGGCCGAGATCACGCGCCACCTCATGCGGTACCAGCGATAGGATTCCCTCGGAGAGGCTGCCGGGCCGGATGTCCTGCAGGCTGCGGGCGCCGTGCTGGAAAGGAACGAACCATTCCTCGAGCCGCGAAAGCAGCGCCGCATCGCTGACGTCAGGCCACTGTTCGCCGATGCTGGCATTCAGAAAACCGATCCTGTCGCGCAGCTGCAGGGTTTCTTTCGAAAACGGAAGCATATTGAGGCCGAATTCCCTGACGCCATTGGCGAGAGCCTGCGCCGCCTGTTCGCCGTCGGGTCGGGGCAGGGGTGTCTCATCGAGAATGATCGCACCAAGGCGCGTCACTTTTCGCGCCCGCGCCTGACCGCTCGCTTTGTCGAACAGCAACTGTTCCTGCTGAACGATAAGATGCGGCATCCGCTCTTCTATATCGGCCCTTTCGATACCCGCCGCCGCAAGAACACGCGGCTGCGCCGCCCGTCCGGTAATATCGGCCACGACAAGCATCTTGCTCGCCGCCAGCCGCTCGGTCTCGGCAAGCTCCGCTCCCCGCCCATTGGCCATCACGTAACGACCCCGCGCCCCGCGTTGAAGCGCAATCCTGTCCGGATAGGCGTGAAGCAGCAGCGGACCGGCTTCACTCGGCGCTTCGGCTGCAGCGGTTTTATCGCCGATTGCGTCGAACAGCCTCGATGCCAGCTTGCGCGCCGCCTGCGCCCTTTCACCCTTATCGGAAAGAAAACGCCGCAGCCTTTCATCGAGATCGATGTCGTTGCCGCCCAGCCCCTGTTCCGTCAGTATGACGGCGAGCATCGCCGCTTTTTTCCCCGAACCTTCACGCGCCGAGGCAATCACCATGGCCGCAAGCCGCGGCGGCAGCGAAAGGCCGCGCATCAGATGGCCTTGTCGCGTCAGCCCGCCGCTGTCATCGAGGGCACCGAGATTTTTGAGAAGCGCCACCGATTCTTTCAGTGCGGCTTCGGGCGGCGCATCGAGAAATGCAAGCGCTGAAGGATCGTGAACGCCCCAGTGGGCGAGATCGAGGGCGAGACCGGCAAGATCGCTCGCCAGAATTTGCGGTGGCGTAAAGGCATTGAGCGCCGCCGTCTGCCCCTGATGCCACAGCCGGATCGCAACGCCGGGTTCCGTTCGCCCGGCGCGGCCGGCCCTCTGGTCGGCGGAAGCCCGCGACACCCGCACGGTCTCCAGCCTGGTGATTCCGGTCGCCGGTTCAAAGACCGGCAATCGCTGCATCCCGCTGTCGATCACCACCCGCACGCCATCGATGGTAATGGATGTTTCGGCAATCGATGTGGCAAGCACGACCTTGCGCCGTCCGGCCGGTGCCGGCTTGATCGCCGCATCCTGCTCCTTTTGCGACAGGTTGCCGTAAAGCGGGATAATGTCCGTATCGCTAGAAAAACGTCCCTCCAGCCGCGAGGCCGTGCGGGTGATTTCCGCCTGTCCGGGCAGGAAGGCCAGAATCGAACCCGTCTCGGATGCGTGGGCCTCGGTAATCGCCTTGGCGACTTTTTCATCGACCTGGACACCCTGCCAGCGCTCTTCATATCGGATATCGATCGGAAATGTCCGGCCAAGGCTCTGAATGACGGGTGCGTCGCCCATCAGCGCGCTGATACGCTCCACATCGAGCGTGGCGGACATGACGAGGATGCGCAGATCCTCCCGTAACCCCGCCTGTACGTCGAGCGCCAGCGCCAGCCCGAAATCACCGTCGAGCGAGCGCTCATGAAATTCGTCGAAAATCACCGCGGAAACGCCTGATAGCTCGGGGTCGTCAAGAACCATCCGGGCGAATACACCTTCAGTCACCACCTCTATCCGGGTTTTCGAGGAGATGCGGCTGTCGAGGCGCATGCGATAACCAACGGTTTCCCCGACATCCTCATGAAGCAGCTCGGCCATGCGCCCGGCCGCGGCCCGGGCAGCAAGCCGGCGTGGTTCGAGAAGAATGATCTTGCCGTCACCCCGCCAGTCCTCATGTAAAAGATGAAGCGGCACAAGCGTGGTCTTGCCCGCCCCCGGCGGGGCCGAAAGAACTGCGCGTTTCTTTGCGGCCAACGCTTCGGCAATATCCTCCAGTACGGCGCTGACGGGGAGTTCGGTCTTTATGGGAACGGGCGTTCTGGTCATGCAAAGGGCCTGCGGCGATCTCGTGGTGTTAAGCGTCTTATATGCCGTTTCTAATCCACGGCCCCGCGCTTTGACAGCCATATGTAAAGGCCAGGCAAATCACCTGCCGGCAAATTCGTGGTCCCTTCACGTCATTTGCAATGCGGCATGAAGGGGGAATCATCTCGTGTGCCGCGAAAACGGGTAAAGAATCCGCCCCTTTTGGCGTCATCGAGCGATTTTTCCGAAACTATCTATTGATATCAGTCACTTACCAAAAATGTCAGTTTTTTGACGATGGGTGTGTTGACTTGTTTGGTGTGGTTCTCTTATAAGTCCGCTCACTGAACGAGGGCGGCGGCGCTGCTGGCGACGAAGTCTTTCGTTCTAAATAAATCAAGGAATGAGCGGATTGCTTGTTTGGTTTCGGGGCCTGATGGT
>NZ_CP039888.1:2687500-2949438 GCF_005221325.1 Agrobacterium tumefaciens
AGCCCTTGTGGTTTGAAGCGTCCGAGCCCAGTCCCAGAGAAACCATGTGATGGCTTAGTCGGCCGGAATTGGCGGAGGGATTGGAGGTAGGTAGGAAAGCTTGTCCGAGGCATGTTTGTTGTTTGAAGGTTTAGGCCTTCATCTGATGGACATGCTGGATTGATGTTGCCTGACCGCGCATCACCGGATGATATCTCGAGAAGCTGGTCTTAATGGTATGGCTTCGAGGTGCACCGGCGTGCCCTCAATGAAGACCGTACCGACACGTCGATGTCATCAGGAAATGACTTGATTGTAAAAGGTAATCAGGTTGCCGTTCCCTAGGGAATGGCTATGGATGAGCATAGACAATGAGAACGAAGAAGTGAATTAAGGGCATTTGGTGGATGCCTTGGCATGCACAGGCGAAGAAGGACGTGATACGCTGCGAAAAGCCGTGGGGAGCTGCGAATAAGCTTTGATCCATGGATCTCCGAATGGGGCAACCCACCTTAAATGCTTGGAAAATCCAGTCTGTTTTAACGAACGGCCTGGGTTTCCAAGCATTGTGATAAGGTATCTGCACCTGAATACATAGGGTGTAAGAAGCGAACGCAGGGAACTGAAACATCTAAGTACCTGCAGGAAAGGACATCAACCGAGACTCCGCAAGTAGTGGCGAGCGAACGCGGACCAGGCCAGTGGCAATGATGAATAAAGCGGAACGATCTGGAAAGGTCGGCCATAGAGGGTGATAGCCCCTTACGCGTAGAACAGTCATTGTCCTTGAGTAGGGCGGGACACGTGAAATCCTGTCTGAACATGGGGAGACCACTCTCCAAGCCTAAGTACTCGTGCATGACCGATAGCGAACAAGTACCGTGAGGGAAAGGTGAAAAGCACCCCGACGAGGGGAGTGAAATAGAACCTGAAACCGGATGCCTACAAACAGTCGGAGCCCGCAAGGGTGACGGCGTACCTTTTGTATAATGGGTCAACGACTTAGTGTAACTAGCAAGCTTAAGCCGGTAGGTGTAGGCGCAGCGAAAGCGAGTCTGAACAGGGCGATTGAGTTAGTTGCATTAGACCCGAAACCGAGTGATCTAGCCATGAGCAGGCTGAAGGTTGGGTAACACCAACTGGAGGGCCGAACCCGTATCTGTTGCAATAGATTGGGATGACTTGTGGCTAGGGGTGAAAGGCCAATCAAACTCGGAAATAGCTGGTTCTCCGCGAAATCTATTTAGGTAGAGCGTCGACCGAATACCCTCGGGGGTAGAGCACTGGATGGGCTATGGGGACTCACCGTCTTACTGATCCTAACCAAACTCCGAATACCGAGGAGTACTAGTCGGCAGACACACGGCGGGTGCTAACGTCCGTCGTGAAGAGGGCAACAACCCTGACCTCCAGCTAAGGTCCCCAAGTCATGGCTAAGTGGGAAAGGATGTGAGGATCCCAAAACAACCAGGATGTTGGCTTAGAAGCAGCCATCATTTAAAGAAAGCGTAACAGCTCACTGGTCTAAATAAGGGTCTTTGCGCCGAAAATGTAACGGGGCTAAAGCCATGCACCGAAGCTGAGGATTGTGGCAACCTTCGGGTTGCTTCAGTGGTAGCGGAGCGTTCCGTAAGTCTGTGAAGGCGGACCCGTGAGGGCTGCTGGAGATATCGGAAGTGCGAATGTTGACATGAGTAACGATAAAGGGAGTGAGAGACTCCCTCGCCGAAAGACCAAGGGTTCCTGCTTAAAGTTAATCTGAGCAGGGTTAGCCGGCCCCTAAGACGAGGCGGACACGCGTAGTCGATGGGAACCACGTTAATATTCGTGGGCCTGGTGGTAGTGACGGATCTCGTGTGTTGTACATTCTTATTGGATTGAATGTGCGGCGAAGAGGTTCCAGGAAATAGCTCCACCGTATAGACCGTACCCGAAACCGACACAGGTGGTCAGGTAGAGTATACCAAGGCGCTTGAGAGAACTATGTTGAAGGAACTCGGCAAATTGCACGCGTAACTTCGGAAGAAGCGTGACCCTTTTGTACGCAAGTATGATGGGGTGGCACAGACCAGGGGGTAGCGACTGTTTATCAAAAACACAGGGCTCTGCGAAGTAGCAATACGACGTATAGGGTCTGACGCCTGCCCGGTGCTGGAAGGTTAAAGGGAGGGGTGCAAGCTCTGAACTGAAGCCCCAGTAAACGGCGGCCGTAACTATAACGGTCCTAAGGTAGCGAAATTCCTTGTCGGGTAAGTTCCGACCTGCACGAATGGCGTAACGACTTCCCCGCTGTCTCCAACATAGACTCAGTGAAATTGAATTCCCCGTGAAGATGCGGGGTTCCTGCGGTCAGACGGAAAGACCCCGTGCACCTTTACTATAGCTTTACACTGGCATTCGCCAAGGCATGTGTAGGATAGGTGGTAGGCTTTGAAGCAGGGACGCCAGTTCTTGTGGAGCCATCCTTGAAATACCACCCTTATCTTCGTGGATGTCTAACCGCGGTCCGTTATCCGGATCCGGGACAGTGTATGGTGGGTAGTTTGACTGGGGCGGTCGCCTCCGAAAGAGTAACGGAGGCGCGCGATGGTGGGCTCAGACCGGTCGGAAATCGGTCGTCGAGTGCAATGGCATAAGCCCGCCTGACTGCGAGACTGACAAGTCGAGCAGAGACGAAAGTCGGTCATAGTGATCCGGTGGTCCCGTGTGGAAGGGCCATCGCTCAACGGATAAAAGGTACGCCGGGGATAACAGGCTGATGACCCCCAAGAGTCCATATCGACGGGGTTGTTTGGCACCTCGATGTCGACTCATCGCATCCTGGGGCTGGAGCAGGTCCCAAGGGTATGGCTGTTCGCCATTTAAAGCGGTACGTGAGTTGGGTTCAGAACGTCGTGAGACAGTTCGGTCCCTATCTGCCGTGGGTGTAGGAATATTGACAGGATCTGTCCCTAGTACGAGAGGACCGGGATGGACGTATCTCTGGTGGATCTGTTGTCCTGCCAAGGGCATAGCAGAGTAGCTATATACGGAATGGATAACCGCTGAAGGCATCTAAGCGGGAAACCAACCTGAAAACGAGTGTTCCCTATCAGAGCCGTGGAAGACGACCACGTTGATAGGACGGGTGTGGAAGCACAGCAATGTGTGAAGCTTACCGTTACTAATAGCTCGATCGACTTCTTCGTTCCCATTGATTATGTTCATCAAGCAAAGCTTGATGACATCGTCTTCTGTCCTGACGCGCTGAAAGCGCTCCGGACGGGCCGCGCCATAAGGTATTTTGCTTGACAGCAAAAACCGGAAGGCGCGACAGACCTCTGGTCTGTATGGCTCCAAGCTCGATCTCGAGCAAAGGTAGAATACGGATCGGTCAGACAAGACGTGTAATTAAGACAAAAAGTGGTAATGCCACCCAGCTTCTCGAAAACAACTTATGTTGTTGCGTTTTGCCGACCTGGTGGTTATCGCGGGGCGGCTGCACCCGTTCCCTTTCCGAACACGGCCGTGAAACGCCCCAGCGCCAATGGTACTTCGTCTCAAGACGCGGGAGAGTAGGTCGCTGCCAGGTCTGCAAAACGCAACAATCAATCTTCTCATCACTCTCTTCGGCCCAGCCGATACAAAGGGCCGCTACAAGCGGCCTTTCGTCGTTCTACGGCATAAAACAAGGCAAACGCACAGCGCGTCCCTTACAGGAGATAAATTGCTCCGCAATTTACTCCGGCAATATGCATCACAGCTTCCCTGTGATGCAGTCGCGATAAATCCCATAGGGATTTACGCTGGTAATGACATTTTTGCTAACGCAAAAACGCAGTCGGTATTTTGCTAACGCAAAAACCTGGTAAACACGCAAACTCTTCGAGTTTGCTCTGTCGCGACAAGTTCTTCGAACTTGCGCTGGTAACGCGGGGTGGAGCAGCCCGGTAGCTCGTCAGGCTCATAACCTGAAGGCCGCAGGTTCAAATCCTGCCCCCGCAACCATTTCCAGATATTTCCGCGTTCAAGTCCCAGAACACAAAGCTCCTTCGTGTAAAGCTTTGAGGAGCGTTTTGTGTTTGACCTCTGTCTCGAGTTCGGCGTCGCGATGAAATCCACAGGCCGGCAGCGCATTGCAGGGCATCACGTTGTTATTCTGTTTACATCAGGCATCGCAAGAAGGCCCTGTGAGCAGCTCGGCAAAGTTTGACTGCGCTTGATGAAGATAGACGTCTTTGGATGTCCTGCATGGGATTGCTCAGCAATGGCCTCCAGAAGGCTCTAAACCTCACGCATCTAAAACGATATCCGTCAGCGGCACAGCCTGGCATGTCAAGCATTGATCGGCTTCCAGCTCTGATAAGTCGATCAGATGCCGGATCTTACCGGTCAGAACTCTGACGGAGCAGCTTTCGCATTGGCCGACCCGGCAGCCGCTTGGAATGGACAGGCCCTGCTCTTGCGCCGTTTGCAGCAGCGGAACGAGTGGTGTGCCGGGCCGCCACACGATTGTCCTGTCTGACTTGGCGAATGTTACCTTCCGTTCGGCGAGACCCTCCACGGTGGCCGCACTTGAAGCACCGAAACGCTCCTTGAAAAACTCGAACTTCGGGACGCCGCGATCACGTAGGTCCCGTTCGACGGTATCGATCATAGCGTTTGAAGCGCAGATATAGAATCGGGCGCGGGCCGCCAGCAGTTCGTCCGCAATATGGGAAACATCGAAACGACCGTGAATATCGAAATCGTCACCCGGTTGCGGCTGGCTGAGATACAAAATGATCCGCAGCGTCGGCAATTTTTGCGCGAGCTGGGTGAGCCGGTCCCGGAAGGGTCTTTCGGCGGCGGATCGGCAGGCATAATGCAAAATGAGCGGCTGACGGATTTCAGGCCGCTCGGCCATCGTTTCGAGATAGGAGAGAAAAGGGGTTATTCCTATGCCTCCCGCTATCAGGACGACCGGGAAATCGGGGGCAGTGGGCAATACGAATACGCCTGACGGAGGTCTTACCTCGATAATTGCTCCTTGCCTTGCCTTGTTCCAGATCTTCGGCGAGAGAGCGCCACCCTCAACGCTTCGGATTCCCAGCGAATAATGGTCGAGCTCTTCCAGCGCTGCGTTTGTCAGGGAATAGCTGCGCTCGATCCCGTCGACTTTAATACTGAGATATTGGCCGGCCAAGAAGCCGGGCAGGGGCTCGGGCACGAGCGGCTCCAGAGAAATCGCCGCAACATCTCCCGCTTCGTCCTTTCGCTCCCGCACGCGAAAAGGCTTCCACCCCATCCACCCTCCCGGAATTTTGCGGTCGATCTGGCAGGCGAAGGAGCGTAGCGCCAGGGCACCGCTGACCGGATCGCGGTCACGCTCGCTGATCAGCTGGTTGAAATTTCCGTAAACGGGGAGAGTTTTGGTCGGGATGCTTCCGCCAAGGCCGAGATCCGGTGCAGGTTGCCACCACCCATAGTCGCTGGCGACAACATCGCGTGCCAGCATGTCATCAAATTTTGCCCGAGCCGAAATCTCCCCCAGACGGGTGCGGATCGATATCCAGTCATTTTCGGCGATGCCGCGGCTTGCTGCCAGATCAGGATGTATTTCCGCTATCGGTTCTCGTCGCCGGCGGCGAAGAGTGTTGATACCGCGGTCCTGACTATGACGAAAATAACCGTTGTTAACAGAAAACAGAATAAGCGGATGCTCCGGGGTCAGCCGCTCCGCCGGTTCCGTAAAGACGGGCACTGGCGAATACCCGTGGCGATGCAGAAGCTCCGAGTAAAATTCGGCTTTTCGCGTCTGCGTCGCAAATCCACCGTTGCGTTCGTATTTCTGAAACCGCGTTTCGAGAGGCAACGGAACCCCTTGGGGATTTTCTCGAAGCATATTCATATCGAGGCCGAGCGGCGCGAGTTGATACTCGAAGGCCTTTTCGATATCGCCGCCGAAGAAGAGATCGGTAAAGCCGAGGTGCACTGCGAGCTGGAAGGCAATCCACATGTCGGATCGGGCTTCACCGCAGGGCGGGATCATGGCAGAGCGCAACTGGACATGCTCCTGCGCTTCCTGTGAAATCTCGAAGCCGATTTTCAGCGCTTCGAATTCCCATGGGCTGGCAACAGGCAGCACGATGTCGGCTGTCCCAGCCGTCGGGTTCATGAACAGATCGCAATGAACCTGAAAATCCAGTGCTTCAAGCGCCGCTCGCCCCCGCTCCGAAGCCGGGTGGGACACAAGGAGGTTAGCACCGAAGCCGATCAGCGCGCGCACCCTGTAGGGTTTGTGTTCAAGTACGGCATCATAGAAATCCGTCGAATTGATCCATCCATGCGCCTGGGGTCCAAGCGGCCGCTCCTCAAGTCCCAGCGCCCGCTTCCGAGCTTCCGGCGTCAGCATCGTCATCGAATGGATAGATGCTTTGGGCAGTGAAGTGAGTTCGACGTTGCCGCCGCGCCGGTCGAAACTGCCGGTGAGGGCGTAGAGCGTCGCGATGGCCCTGTCGGTCTGGGTGGCGTTGGTGTGCTGGCCTATTCCAGTCCAGCCGTGGTAGGCGACGGATGCCGCTTCTGCCATCATCGATGCGAAAGTCTCGACATCGCTGGCTGGTATTCCCGTGATGCTTTCCACCATTTCCGGCTGATATCTGGCGGCTGCTTCGTGATAGTAGCTAAACGCCGTTCTCAGGGATGTAGGGCCAAAGTCGGTTTCGACCGCAAACCGGCCCATCAACGGAGCACGCCCGGCATGGCCGGTCGCTGAAGCCGGAGCGCCCTCTAGAGCGTCCCACACCAGAAAATCGTCATCAGCTCGGCCGACATCGTACCCCCTTGCGAAATGTCCCGTCTTTTCACAGACGAGGAAAGGGGCATTGGTCCAGTTGTGCACGAATTCCTTGTCATAGGCCTCGTCTCTCATCAGGCAATAAGCCAGGCCGAGCGCAAGTGCTGCATCCGTTCCGGGCCTGACGCGTAGCCACAGATCCGCATCCCGCGCCAACGCGGTCCGTCGCGGGTCGATGACGACCAACTTCGCACCCCGCGCGCGCGCGTTGCCGATCACCTCTGCCTGCGCCAGCCAGACATTGGTGGGATTGTGCCCCCACAGTATGATTAGCTCGGCATTTTTATAGTCCGGCGCAGGGGTCGCGCAGCCAAAGGTAAAAACATGCGCATTGTCTTTATGCCAATTGCAGACTTCGGTGGAGGAAAGAAGGTTTGGAGTGCCATAGGCGCGGGCCAAACGCTGTATCCAGTCAGCACTGTCAGAAATCGACGATGATGACCCTGAAGTCATGGAAAATACCACCGATTGAGGGCCGGTTTCATCGCGAAAACGGTGGAGCTTACCTGCGATCTCGTCCAGGGCTTCGTCCCAGGAAATAGGCTCGAACCCTGGATCCATATCGCTTTTGGCACGCGTCCGCCGTAGCGGCGTAGTCAGGCGACGTGCCGAGTGCGCGATCTCCGGAGCCGCCCTTCCTTTCGGGCAAATTGCTTTGCCGGTGGGATGAGAAGGGTTGGGACGAACCTCGACGAGCCGGCCGTCATCGACGACATTGAGCGTACCGCATCGAGAACGGCAGAGCGTGCAGTAGCCGGGAATTTCTTTTTGCAAATGCCACTCTCCTGAAGAGCGCTTCATCTCGAACATCTACTGCACAAGCCCCAGTCCAGCGTCGCATCGAGGCCAACCACGCAGCATAATTTCCCGCGGCTGTCGCGTCATGCACGCGGCACAGCAAAGCGCATCACGTTGATCCTGGTGCGGAGCCGGTGCCTCATCGGCGGCGGTGAGGTCGCCGCCGCAACTCAGTGTTTCAGTATCTGCGACAGAAATTCCCTTGTGCGGGCGTTTTGCGGCGCGTCGAAGAAGGCGTCCGGTCTCGCTTCTTCAACGATTTCACCGCGATCCATGAAGATCACCCTGTCCGCCACTTTGCGGGCGAAAGCCATTTCATGGGTGACGCAGATCATCGTCATGCCCTCATTCGCAAGCGAAACCATCGCGTCAAGAACCTCGGCGATCATCTCCGGGTCGAGCGCCGACGTCGGCTCGTCGAACAACAGCACCTTCGGCTCCATGCTCAGTGCGCGCGCGATCGCCACCCGCTGCTGCTGACCTCCCGAAAGCTGACCCGGATATTTGTTCGCCTGGTCGAGTACGCGGACCTTTGTCAGATATCTGGTGGCGGTCTGCTCGGCCTCCGCCCTCGATTTCCGGCGCACGAGCATTGGAGCCAGCAGGCAGTTCTCCATAACCGTCATGTGCGGAAACAGATTGAAATGCTGAAACACCATACCGACTTCACGGCACACCTCGCTGGCGCTCAGCATATCCGTATCCACCATAGTGCCGAGGACGCGTATCGATCCGGCATTGTGCTTTTCCAACTGGTTTATACATCTTATCAGCGTGGATTTACCCGAGCCCGAGGGGCCGCAGATCACGACTTTCTCACCGTTTCCAACCGAAAGGTTGATGTGTTTCAATGCCTCGTATTGTCCGTACTGTTTTTTAACGCCGCGCATTTCCACGATGATGGAATTTTCTCTGGTCATGATGTTCACCGTATATCCTTGTTCATTCTTCGCTCCAGAAACGCGCCGTATCGCGAGAGGCTGAAAACGACGGCAAAGTAGATGGCTCCGATGAAGACGTAGACTTCAGCGAAGGCGAAGGTCCATTCGCCGGTTCGGTAGGCTGCATTGGCGGAGGCCAGCAGATCGAAAAAGCCGACGACGGTTACCAGTGATGTTTCCATGAAAGTGACGACGAACTGATTGATTGTCGCCGGAAGCGCAAATTTGAAAGCCTGCGGCAGAATGATAACCGTCATACGTTTGGAATAGGGCAGGCCGAGCGCGCGGGCAGCCTCATCCTGACCTTTCGGCACCGCTTGCATGCCGCCACGAATGATTTCCGCTTGATACACCGCAAAATACAGCGTCAATCCTAGAATGACGCGATAAAGCTTTTCGCCCTTGGCGAAATCCGGAA
This sequence comes from Agrobacterium tumefaciens, assembly GCF_005221325.1. Taxonomy (NCBI): domain Bacteria; kingdom Pseudomonadati; phylum Pseudomonadota; class Alphaproteobacteria; order Hyphomicrobiales; family Rhizobiaceae; genus Agrobacterium; species Agrobacterium tumefaciens. Next base: position 2,696,454 of record NZ_CP039888.1, read on the forward strand.
GCACGAACGGCAGGATGATGGCAAATGTAAACAAGATGGACAGAAGCGGAAGCGCACGTACCGTGTCGATCATCAGTCCTGTTAATTTGGCAATCCACGGCATGCTCGAGTTGCGCAGCAGCGCCAGAAGAATGGCGAGCGGCATTCCGGCGATGACCGATGCGGCAAAGGTGAAAAGCGTGAGCGACAGGCCACCCCACTGTTCCTCCCGTATCTGGGGCAGGCCGAATACGCCTCCGGCCATCAGCACGTAAAACCCTATGAAGCCCGAAAGCCAGGTCGCCGCAAGCCTTTCCGCCGTCCACAATGCCGGCATGCAGCTTGCCACTATCGTCGCCATCATGATCATGCAAGCCGCCGCCGAACGCCAATGCTGCTCGTGTGGATAAAGCCCAAAAAAGATGAGGCGCCAGCGATTGGCGATAACGGACCAGCACGCGCCTGATGCCGCCATGCATTCGGCCTGCCGGGCCTGCGGGTCAAAAGTTGCGTCGAGCACGCCCCACTTCAACAGCCACCATCCGAAGATCACAAACAGCCCGACACACACAGCCGTGACGGCTGCAGCCAGCAATCTCGTGGGTCGGAACCTGCGCGAAAGCCTGTAAGATGGCGATGCATTGGAAGAAAATGTATCCAGAACCGTCATGTCCTAACTCCGCAACTGGTGGCCTTTGATCGCAATCGCGTCGTTCACGCGATTGAGGATCGTTGCAAGGGAAGCGTTGATCAGCAGGAACCCCGCCATCAGCAGGCCCACCATCTCCAGGGTCTGGCCCGACTGGGTTATCGCCGTGGCGATGACCATGAAAAAGTCAGTAAAACCAACGACAATGCCTAGGGTTGTTGCCTTGATAAGCCAGATATACTGGTTCGTCAGAATGGGCAGCATGGACTTCAGCGCAAGCGGCAAACGGATACGGGTAAATCCCTGCCAGGCAGTCAGGCCCAGAGCCTGTGCTGCCTCCATCTGGCCCCTGCCGACAGCAAGGAAGCCGCCTCGTACGATTTCACCGACATAAGCTGCGGCGTAGAGCGCTATCGCAAGGATGAGGATGTAAAGCTCGGGCTGAAGCCTGTATCCGCCACTGAAGTTGAGGCCTTTTAATTGCGGCATATTGAAAATTGGCGTTTGCGGGTTGTGGCCCGCCATCAGCACAAGCATGATTGCCAATAGGCTGAGGGTCGTAACCGATGTTATTACCCACCACCTATGACGGTGTTGAATGGTTCTGGCGCGCCGCGAGAGCTTGAAACAGAGCACGAAGCAGGCGAACGAAAAGCAGATTCCGAATATAGCCGCCGTAGTCCACGAGGATATATTGAGCGTGGGCAGATAGAGCCCCCTGTTGTTCAGGTAGATGCCGGATATCTCCAGAGAATTTCGCGGTGCGGGAAGCCTGCTGGCAAGCATGTACCAGAACGACAGTTGAACGATGAGCGGAATGTTTCGGAAAAGCTCGACATAAGCGGTGCCCGCGAAGCGCAAGGCGCCTATGGGAGAAATTCGCATGGTGCCTATCGCGCCTCCCAACGCAGTCGCCAACAGGAGAGCCATGACCCCGGTGAGCAACGTGTTCAGGAATCCCATCAGCAGTACCCACCAATAGGGATCGTTGGACGTGGTAGGGAAAAGCGAAAACGCCATGTCCCAACCAGCCGATTTCCATAAAAAGTCGAAACCGGAGCCGATGCCCTGCTCCTGCAGGTTCTGCCGCGCAATAAGTACGGCCGAAAGGAACAGGGCCGCGAAGCTCCCCACATAGAGCGCCTGCAGAAGGACGTATCTGGAGAAAAATCCCCGCCAATTCATGGTCGATCTCAATCTTTGCAAGAGGGGAAAATGCGCCGGGCCTTGCTTGGTGCAGGACGCTTGCTCTTTCTGAACGACAATTGCCCGGTCGGCTGCCACAGCGTCGCGTACCCGATATGATGGCGGAGGGATCGCTGTAGCAGCTTGTTTAATTTGAATATTTTTTTGAAAAGATTTTTTTGAAAAATATTCCGGCGGGCGGAACCGCGTTCCGTGGATACTCGATCAGTCAATAACGTAAGGATAAAGGGCGCCACCCTTGTTCCACAGCGCATTGACTTCCCGCGGCATCTTATATGGGGAGCCCATGCCGATATTGCGTTCGTAGATTTCCTCGAAATTGCCGACGTGCTTTATGACGTTGTAGGCCCATTTGTCGGACAGTCCGAGCGGCTTGCCCATTCCGGGCGTCACGCCAAGCAGTTTGGCGATTTCCGGCGTCGGCGGTGTGGCCTGCATCTCATCAACATTTGCCGATGTTATGCCTTCCTGCTCCGCAAATAGCAGAGCGGACAGCATCCAGTTGGCGACGTCCAGCCACGCATCGTCGTTTTGACGCACCACCATGACTTCCGGCGAAGCAGCCAGAATATCCGGCAGAATGACATGATCGTCCGGGGAAGCAGCCTTCAGGCGGGCTATTGCCAGCGATGGCCCGAACTCCACGAGCAGGTCGCACCGGCCCGAAAAATAGGCTTCATGCAGTTCCTCGCTCTTTTCCAATACGACCGGTTCGAGCTTGATGCCAAGCCGCTTGACATAATTGGCTGTATTTTTTTCCTGCACGGACCCGGCCATGATGCAGACGGTTCCGCCATCCGCCTCTTTCATCTCGCTTATTCCGAGCTTCTTGTGTGCAAGAACCTTCGTAGTGCCGAGGTAGTAAGGATTTGAGAACTGGAACCCGAGTTCGGTGTCACGCGAGAGCGTGCCTGCGGTGATCTTGATGATGATATCAACGTCTCCGCCCTGTAATGCCGGCCATCTTTGTACCCAGGATAGTGGAACAACCTTCAACTTGTCCGGAGTGCCGAAAATCGCCGTTGCGAGAGCGCGGCACAAGTCGATGTCCAGCCCTTTCCATTTGCCCTTATCGTCCAGTTCAGCAAATCCAAGATAGGATCCGTTATGTCCCGGGCAGCTCAGCGACCCGCGCTCCACGACCGCTTTCAATGTCGGGCTCTTCACATCCGGTGCGGTTTGCGCGAAAGCGGGAGCTGTGGCCGCAAGGCTCAGGCAGAATATAATGCCCATCCCAATTTTTCGTATCATAGGTTCCCTCTTATATTTTAGCTGTATTTAGCTTTTAGGCCGAGCCCACCAAGTAGGTTTATGCTCGGCGGAAGGATTATGGACTTGCTGCAAGTAGAGAAGCCAGTTTAAATATCGCAAATGCATTATTGAGATTTTTTATGTTACCTTCGGTTCGTCAACTTCAGTATTTTGTTGCCACCGCGTCTGCCGGACAGATTTCGCGGGCTGCGGCGATCATGAATGTCACTCAGTCTTCCATAACGATCGCCATTAAGGGGCTCGAAGATTGCCTCGGTTACAAATTGCTGCATCGGCACTCGCAAGGTGTCCAATTGACGAGCCGCGGAGAGATATTCTTTCAGAACGCACGGGGCGTCCTTCTGACACTTGAGACGTTGATGGATGTGCCCCCGATCGCCGCCGAGGATTTTGCGGGATCAGTGAAACTCGGTCTCACCTATACCGTTTCGGGTTATTTTCTTCCGGGGCTCATGAGCCAGATAAAAAGGGAGCTTCCGAAGCTGAAAATAGAGCTTATCGAACTGCCACGCGCGCAGATCGAAGATAAAATCCTAAAGGGAGAAATAGATGTCGGCGTAGTTCTGGTGTCCGACATGAAGGACAGAACCGATTTCGAAACCATCACATTGCTGAAGTCGACCCGCAATTTATGGGTGGGCGCCACGCACCGGCTGGCAGATAAAACTCAGGTTTCGTTCAAGGATATCGCTGACGAGCCATATATCGTCCTCGATGCTGACGATCATGAGGAGACGATGAAAAAGAACTGGGATAAATATGGATTTGAGCCCAAGATCATCCTACGCTCCCGCTCGATGGAGGCAGTGCGCAGCCTGGTTGCGGCGGGTTACGGCATATCCATCCTGTCCGATATGGTTCACCGCTCCTGGTCTCATGAAGCGCAACGGATATTGAAGAAGCGGCTTGTGGAAGACGTCAGCAAACTTGAAACCGGGGCCATATGGGCGCGCAACAGGGAATTGTCCTCATCCACGCGCAAACTGCTCGAGGTTATGCAGACCTTGCCAGTCGTTGATCTCGGTAAGTAATCATCCCGCGGCAGGACCGGCGTTTTGCAACTGCCACTCCTCGCCAAGTCGCCTGAAGTAGCATCCTGTCATACGAAACCTCGCAACGCCCTTGTAGGTGAGCGGTCCTGTACGCTCGGAACGGGATTTCAACAAACCCCTGTACGAAAATGCCGTGACCGGCCGAATCTCAACTTCCGGATTGCCATAGGCGTTAAACTCGCCATGATGTGCGGATTGCGAGTTCTGAAGAAAGCTGCCGTGATCGCCGACCCTTTGCAAATTCTCAAGACTGTTTATGGCTACGATGCATTTCGCGGACGGCAAACTGACATCATTCAGCATGTCATGGCTGGAAAAAACGCCTTCGTGCTGATGCCGACCGGCGGCGGAAAGTCGCTGTGTTATCAGATCCCGGCGCTCGCCCGCAAAGGCATGGGGCTGATCGTCTCGCCGCTGATCGCGCTCATGGTCGATCAGGTGGCGGCGCTGCGTCAGGCGGGCGTGCGGGCTGAGGCGCTCAACTCGGACCTTTCTCCCGAAGAACGACGCGCGCTCTGGCAGGCGATGCGCGCCGGTCATGTCGATATTCTTTATGCCGCGCCGGAAACTCTCCTCAAACCGGAGGTTCTCGAGGCGCTTCAATCCATCGATCTGTCGCTGATCGCGGTCGATGAGGCCCATTGCCTGTCGCAATGGGGGCATGATTTCCGGCCGCCCTATCGCCAGCTCGATATGTTGATCGAGCGTTTTCCAAATGTACCGAGGATGGCGCTGACGGCGACCGCTGACGAACCCACCCGTAACGAGATTCTCGGCCATCTCGCTATCGATGAAAGTGATGCCTTCATCGCCGGCTTCGACCGCCCCAATATCCGCTATGCGATCATGGAGAAGGACAATCCCCGCGCCCAGCTGAAACGTTTTCTCAATGGCCGGGAGACCGAAAGCGGCATCGTTTATTGCCTGTCGAAACGCAAGGTGGATGAAACGGCGGCATGGCTGCAGGAAGAGGGGCGTGACGCGCTGCCCTATCACGCCGGCATGGACAAGGCCGCCCGCGAGGAAAACCAGACCCGCTTCCAGCACGGGGAAGCAGTCATCATCGTAGCGACGGTTGCCTTCGGTATGGGCATCGACAAGCCGGATGTGCGTTTCGTCGTTCATATCGATCTACCCGGAAGCATCGAGGCCTATTATCAGGAAACCGGCCGAGCCGGGCGCGATGGCCTGCCGTCTGACGTGCTGATGCTCTATGGCTACGAAGATATTGCCCTGCGCAACCGCTTCATCGAGGAGTCGGATGCTGCGGACCAGCGCAAATATATGGAACGACAGAAGCTCGATGCGCTGCTTGGCCTTGCGGAAACCGCGGGATGCCGGAGGCAGGTTCTGCTCTCCTATTTCGGTGACCGGTGCGAGCCCTGTGGCAACTGTGATACGTGCGCAGCGCCGCCTGATCTGTTCGATGGGGCCATCGCCGCACAGAAGCTGCTTTCCTGCATCTACCGCACGGGAGAACGTTTCGGGCAGGCCTATGTCATCAGCGTATTGCTGGGCGCGCAGGATGAGCGGATTTCCCGCTTCGGGCACGATCGCATCACCACTTACGGGATCGGCAAGGAACACGACAATCGCACCTGGCGGGCCATTTTGCGCCAGCTGGTGGCGTTACGCCTGATCGAGGTGGATCTGTCCGGGCATGGCGGATTGTCCATTTCAGAGGACGGGAGACGGTTCCTGCGCGAAAAGCCTTCCCTGATGCTGAGAATCCCGTCCGCGCCCCGTGCGGCACGGCGAGAGGCGCCGCGCAACTCGACATCGACGGCTCTGCCGGCGGCCGACCGTGGCCTCTTTGAGGCGCTGCGTGCCAAGCGCATGGAAATTGCCCGCGCGCAGAACGTTCCACCCTATGTGATCTTTCACGACAAGACCCTCATTGAACTCGCCGCGGCAAGACCGGCCTCTGCGAAGGAAATGGCGCAGATCGCCGGTGTTGGGGAAACCAAGCTGGAGCGGTACGGCCCCGCCTTTCTGGACACGATAATCCAGCACGCTGCTGGCGAATGATCGCCAGATCAGCCAATAAAGAGCCGGGTAAGGAAACCCGGTTAAGGCTCAGCCCGACGTGTCCTTGAACAGAACATTCTGATCGATGAGATAGCGCGAAAACAGCGGAAGGCTTGCACCGCCGATTGCCCGGGCCTGGCTGCCGACCGCACCTTCGACAATTTCCGGCAGCGTGACACCCTGAAGGTCGTGATGCTTGAGGGCAAGCCGGGTGGCGGAAACGATTCTCGTTCGGACCCAATCGGGAAAACCGCCATCGATGATGACGCTGGAAAAATCGATAATGGAAGCGGCGGCGATAACGGCCTGCGCCAGCGCGGCGGCGGTTTTTCCAATCCAGCTTTCCAGCGGTTCGCCGAAATCGATCCATTCGTCAGGCGAGAACCATAGGGGGCGGGGATCAATGCCACGTTCGCGCAGCATGTTTTCCAAAACGAAGATCGACGCGATTTTCAGCAACTGAACCGTGTTGCCGTCCTGCCCCTGCACCGGCAATGGGCCGATTGCGCCGGCGGTGCCCGTCTTTCCGGAAAACAGCGCCGAATTCAAGACGACGCCACCGCCGATAAAGGAGCCGATGAAGACGTAAAGAAAATCCGCATAGTTCTGGCCCGCGCCGAAAACCAGTTCGGCGCCGCAGGCGCTTGTGGCGTCATTCTGTAGAAAAACCGGATAACTGATGCCGTCGGCAATCTCCGAGCGGATATCGACGTCCCGCCACCGCTCCATCTCGATTTGCGGCGCACCCACTTCCTGGGCCCAATTCCATAATTCAAACGGGGCGGCGATGCCGACACCGGCAATTTTTTGCCGCTCCGCCGCGGAGAGTTTTGATTCGAGTTCGGATATGCCCTCTATGACAAAGGGCAATATCCATTCCGGCATGGGGTAGGGATAGGTCTTGCGGAGCTTGAGCCTGATGCGCCCGACGAAATCCATCAGCACGAGATCGACGCTACGCCGGCCGATCTTGACGCCAAAAGAAAATACGGCATCGGGATTGAGGCGCATCGGCGTCGATGGCTGCCCCACCTTGCCGCGCAGTCTTTCGCCACGAATGAGAAGACCATCCTTCTCAAGCGAACGCATGATGACGGAAACGGTTTGTGCCGAAAGGCCGCAAAGTCTTGATATTTCGGCTTTTGACAGTCCGCCATGACGGCGAACGAGGGATAACACGAGCCGCTCGTTGTAAGCGCGCACCCCGATCTGGTTAGCGCCGCCGCTCATATCCATGGTAGTGGGCGGCGCTTGCGGCGCCGTCTCGACAGATTGTCTCATAATGTCATCCTCCCGCCCGCCATATCCGCCGCGACCGATACATGAGGCTTTATGGCAATCTTGCTATCGCAACGTTAAACGACGCGGCGATATTCCTCCTTGCCGCTTGTCAGAATGCCATACGGAATTAATAATTCAATCGGATTTATTTATTGACAGCCGTTTCCTTTGGTGGTTCCATCTGCATCAACGGTCGTCGATCTCGGAGGAGACGAGATCGTCGGGTAACCGTCACGGTGCTCAAATATCCATTGGGAGGATCTCATGAAGACCACTGTTTCCGCTCTTCTGGGCGCGCTCGCGCTTGGCGTTTCTTTCGCTTCCGTTGCATCCGCCGCCGATACTTCGGTTTGCCTGATTACCAAAACCGACACCAATCCCTTCTTCGTCAAGATGAAAGAAGGCGCGACCGCCAAGGCGAAAGAGCTTGGCGTGACGCTGAAGTCCTATGCCGGCAAGATCGACGGTGATTCCGAAAGCCAGGTTGCCGCAATCGAGACCTGCATCGCCGATGGCGCCAAGGGTATCCTGATCACCGCATCGGACACCAAGGGCATCGTGCCGGCCGTACAGAAGGCGCGTGACGCCGGCTTGCTGGTGATCGCCCTCGATACGCCTCTGGAGCCCGTCGATGCCGCCGATTCCACCTTCGCCACCGACAATCTTTTGGCCGGCGAGTTGATCGGCAAATGGGCCGCCGGCACCCTCGGCGACAAGGCCAAGGATGCGAAAATCGCCTTCCTCAACCTTACCCCCTCCCAGCCGACGGTTGACGTGCTGCGTAACCAGGGCTTCATGAAGGGCTTCGGCATCGACGTGAAGGACATCAACAAGATCGGCGATGAAGACGACAAGCGTATCGTTGGCCATGACGTTACCAATGGTAACGAAGAAGGCGGTCGCTCGGCGATGGAAAATCTGCTGCAGAAGGATCCGACCATCAACGTCGTTCACACCATCAATGAGCCTGCTGCTGCCGGCGCTTACGAGGCGCTGAAGGCTGTCGGTCGTGAAAAGGATGTTCTGATCGTTTCCGTCGATGGCGGTTGCCCGGGAGTCAAGAACGTGGCGGAAGGCGTGATTGGCGCGACATCGCAGCAATATCCGCTGCTGATGGCGGCACTCGGCGTCGAAGCCGTCAAGAAGTTCGCCGATACCGGTGAGAAGCCGAAGCCGACGGCAGGCAAGAGCTTTGTCGACACCGGCGTGACGCTGGTGACCGACAAGCCGGTCAAGGGCCTCGACTCGATCGACACGAAGGAAGGTCTCAACAAGTGCTGGGGCTGATGCCTCACCGTTGAAACCCGCGGGGGCAGTTTTGCCCCCGCCCTTGGACCAGAATGATTTCAGGCACGATCCGGGGGATCGGACAAAGGAACAAACGAGCGTGCCGCATATCCTGCGGGGATGTTGAGGCCGCTTCACAACACTTTGAATCTGCGCATCATACTCTTTGGAGACAGACCCCGGTTTCGGGGCTGGTGCGATGGAGCGATCGGGAGGAAAATCCATGAGCGATCAGCCGGTGCGGGCTCAGCCGCATAATGAATTTGAAAAAGTGCTTTCGGGAAGTTCGACACAAGTCGCTGCTTTCGATACGCACGACAAGAGCGCGCTGGAAAAGTTTCAGCACTTTCTCCACTCCAGCCCGGCGGCCGTGCCGCTCATCGTTCTGGTGCTGTCGCTGATTATTTTCGGCTTGCTCCTCGGCGGCAAGTTTTTCTCGGCCTTTTCGCTGACCCTCATTCTGCAGCAGGTCGCGATCGTCGGCATCGTGGGTGCGGCGCAGTCTTTGGTCATTCTCACGGCGGGCATCGATCTGTCGGTTGGCGCGATCATGGTTCTGTCCTCCGTCATCATGGGGCAGTTCACCTTCCGCTACGGTTTGCCGGCGGAGCTTTCCATTCTCTGTGGCCTTGCGGTCGGCGCATTCTGCGGCTTCATTAATGGCGTCCTGGTCTCGCGTATGCGTCTGCCACCCTTCATCGTTACCCTCGGTATGTGGCAGATCGTACTGGCGACCAATTTCCTCTATTCCGCCAATGAGACGATCCGCGCTCAGGATATTGCCCAGCAGGCGCCGATCCTGCAATTCTTCGGCGCCAATATCCGTTTTGGCAGCGCGGTCTTCACCTATGGCGTCATCGCCATGGTCCTGCTCGTCGCTTTGCTCTGGTATGTGCTGAACCGCACCGCCTGGGGCCGCCATCTTTATGCGGTGGGCGACGATCCGGATGCCGCCGAACTTGCCGGCGTCAACGTCAAGCGCATGCTGACCACCGTTTACACGCTGTCCGGCCTCATCTGCGCCTTCGCCGGCTGGGCCTTGATCGGCCGTATCGGCTCTGTTTCGCCGACCGCAGGTCAGTTTGCCAATATCGAATCCATCACGGCGGTGGTGATCGGCGGCTTGTCGCTGTTCGGCGGACGCGGCTCCATCATGGGCATGATCTTCGGTGCCCTGATCGTCGGCGTGTTCTCGCTCGGTCTGAGACTCATCGGCACCGACCCGCAATGGACCTATCTGTTGATCGGCGTCCTCATCATCATGGCTGTCGCAATCGACCAGTGGATCAGAAAGGTAGCAGGCTGATGGCAAAAGAACCCATTCTCACAGCACGCAATCTCGTCAAGCGCTATGGTCGCGTGACCGCCCTCGACCATGCCGATTTCGATCTCTATCCGGGCGAAATCCTTGCTGTCATCGGTGACAACGGCGCCGGAAAATCCTCTCTCATCAAGGCGATTTCCGGTGCGGTGACGCCCGATGAAGGGGAGATCAGGCTGGAAGGCCAGCCCGTGCAGTTCCGCTCGCCGATTGAGGCGCGCAAGGCGGGTATCGAAACCGTCTATCAGAACCTCGCGCTCTCGCCGGCGCTTTCCATAGCCGACAATATGTTCCTTGGCCGGGAAATCCGTAAACCCGGTATTCAGGGCAGCCTGTTCCGGGCACTCGACCGCCCGGCCATGGAAAAATTCGCCCGCGAGAAACTGTCCGAACTCGGCCTGATGACGATCCAGAACATCAACCAGGCCGTGGAAACACTTTCCGGCGGCCAGCGTCAGGGTGTGGCCGTGGCGCGTGCGGCGGCCTTCGGCTCCAAGGTTGTCATCCTTGATGAACCGACAGCGGCGCTTGGTGTCAAGGAAAGCCGCCGCGTGCTGGAGCTTATTCTCGATGTGCGTTCACGCGGCCTGCCGATCGTTCTGATCTCGCATAACATGCCGCATGTATTCGAGGTTGCGGATCGCATCCATATTCACCGGCTGGGCAAGCGCCTTTGCGTCATCAATCCGAAGGACTATTCCATGTCGGATGCCGTCGCCTTCATGACCGGCGCCAAGGAAGCGCCGCAGGAAACGCTTGCCGCATGACGCTGAAACTCGAGACGATCGTCGAAGACGTGCTTCGACGGGCACAGGGTCAATCCCGTTTCATCATTGCCATTGCCGGTCCCCCTGGGGCCGGCAAATCCACGCTGGCGGATGTGCTTTGTGATGCCTTGTGTGCGCGGGGCGAAACGGCTGCCGTACTGCCGATGGATGGCTTCCATATGGATAATGGCATTCTCGAAGAACGAGGGCTGCTGCCGCGAAAGGGCGCGCCCGAAACATTCGACGTGCGTGGCTTCCTTGATATCGTCTCCGCTGTCCGCAATGGTGGGCAGGAAATTCTTGTTCCGGTTTTCGACCGCTCGCGCGAGATCGCCATTGCCTCTGCCCGAGCGATTGCGCCGGACACGCGCCTGATCCTTGCCGAGGGCAATTATCTGCTGCTCAACGAGGCGCCCTGGACGACACTGTCCGACAGCTTCGATCTTACTATTTTTGTGGGTCCATCCGTGGCGGTGCTTGAAGAGAGGCTGCGCAATAGATGGCAGGGCTATGGGCTCGATGCCGCGCAAATCCACGCCAAGCTGTTTGAAAACGATCTTCCCAACGGAAAAAGGGTGATCGAAAACACCCGTCCCTCCGATATCCACATCGATATCTGGGAATAGATTAACGCTTTTCCCCTCTTGAGCGGCGGTTCCGATCCGCCGTTAAGCCTTTCTTGACCATGTGTTGAATCTTTTTGATCCACAGGGTGGGGCTTTTGTGTGTCTATTCATTGACGTGAAAATTTCCTCATATACTATATGTGGTGTTCGAGGTTCTTCCGATTCGCAAGGGTTGGGAGCTAAGACGGGAATTCGGTGCGTAACGCCATCATGGTGGAGCAAGGCCGAAACTGCCCCCGCAACTGTAAGCGGCGAGCATCGTTCCGAATTGGGTCACTGGGGCTGAAAGCTCCGGGAAGGCCGGAATAGATGTTGTGACCCGCAAGTCAGGAGACCTGCCTTGAGCGCAAACGTCCACGGGCGGGGTGTCCGGAGGAAGGTGTCTGACGCAAATGATTTGCGTGCGCCCTTTTCTGCCCCCTCCAGAACAAGCTTCGGGGTGAAGTCATGCCAGTGCATTTGTTTGAGTTGCTACGCTCGTCGGCGTAGAGAGTGATTTTCTGCGGCTTGAAGCATCGCCAGAAAAACGGAATCCCGTTTCCGTCTGAGTATGACGAACTCTAAAGCTGCACGCCTCGCCTGAATGACAGATCCATCGCCGCCCGATTGCGATTGCAATCGGCAATGTAGAGCCGTGTCCGAAATCGGCTTTGAAAGGGAAATTATGACCGTCACCGTTTACAGCAAACCCGCCTGCGTCCAATGCACCGCCACCTATCGCGCGCTCGATCGCATCGGCGTTCCCTATGAGATTATCGACATTTCCGAAGATACGGATGCGCTCGATCATGTCCGTGGCCTCGGTTACATGCAGGTTCCCGTGGTCGTCGCCGGCGAACGCCATTGGGCGGGTTTCCGGCCTGATATGATTGGCTCGATCAGCTGAGGCGGCAGGGCGATGGGCCTGATCGTCTATTATTCCAGCCGTTCTGAAAACACCCATCGTTTCCTTCTGAAGCTGGGACGGCGATTGTTTCGCCTGCCGCTCGGCGCTGAGGGTGACGTGCCTCAGGTGTCGGAGCCCTATGTGCTGGTTACCCCCACCTATGGCGGCGGCGGCACCAAAGGGGCCGTGCCGAAGCCGGTGATCCGGTTCTTGAACGAGCCCTCCAACCGAAATCTCATTCGCGGTGTCATCGCGGCGGGCAACACGAATTTTGGCGCAGCTTTCGCATCCGCTGGAGATATCGTCTCGCGCAAATGCGCAGTGCCGTTTCTCTATCGCTTCGAGCTTCTCGGCACGGAGGAAGATGTCGCCAACGTCAAACATGGATTGGAACGATTTTGGACACGCTGACCTCAAGCGCGCTGCGCAAGGACGCCAAACAGCCCGTAGCCGCAAGCCAGAAACCGGTCGATACGGGGCTGGATTATCACGCGCTGAACGCGATGCTGAACCTTTATGACGAGAACGGCAAGATCCAACTCGACAAGGATCGCCTGGCGGCCCGGCAATATTTCCTTCAGCACGTCAACCAGAACACCGTCTTTTTCCATAATCTCCGCGAAAAGCTCGATTATCTCGTGACCGAGGGATATTACGAGCAGGAAGTGCTGGATCAGTACTCCTTCAATTTTGTCCGTGACCTCTACGATGAGGCCTATGCCCGGAAATTCCGTTTTCCGACCTTTCTCGGCGCCTTCAAATATTACACCTCCTATACGCTGAAGACCTTCGACGGAAAACGCTATCTTGAGCGTTACGAGGATCGCGTCTGCATGGTGGCGCTGGCTCTTGCGCGCGGTGACGAGCAGCTGGCCCGCGATCTGATGGACGAGATCATTTCCGGCCGCTTCCAGCCGGCAACCCCGACCTTCCTCAACGCCGGCAAAAAGAGCCGTGGCGAGCTGGTGTCGTGTTTTCTGCTGCGCGTGGAAGACAATATGGAAAGCATCGGCCGTTCGATCAATTCGGCTCTCCAGCTTTCCAAGCGTGGCGGTGGCGTGGCACTGTCCCTGACCAACATTCGCGAATTCGGGGCACCGATCAAGCAGATCGAAAACCAGTCTTCCGGTGTCATTCCCGTAATGAAGCTCTTGGAAGACAGCTTTTCCTACGCCAACCAGCTCGGCGCACGTCAGGGCGCGGGCGCGGTCTATCTGCATGCCCACCACCCCGACATCATGCGCTTCCTCGACACCAAGCGCGAAAATGCCGATGAGAAAATTCGCATCAAGACCCTGTCGCTCGGCGTGGTGATCCCCGACATCACTTTCGAACTCGCCCGCAACAACGAGGACATGTACCTGTTCTCGCCCTATGATGTGGAGCGGGTCTATGGTGTGCCGTTGACGGAGATTTCGGTCACCGAAAAATATCACGAGATGGTCGCCGACAGCCGCATCCGCAAGAAGAAGATCAAGGCGCGCGAATTCTTCCAGGTGATCGCCGAAATCCAGTTCGAAAGCGGTTACCCCTACATCATGTTCGAGGATACGGTGAACCGCGCCAACCCGATCGCGGGCCGCATCAGCATGAGCAATCTTTGCTCGGAAATCCTGCAAGTCAGTGAAGCGAGCGAGTTCAATGCCGATCTTTCCTATAGCCATATGGGCAAGGATATTTCCTGCAATCTCGGCTCGCTCAACATTGCCTCTGCCATGGATTCGGCCGATTTCGGCAAGACGATCGAGACCTCCATCCGGGCGCTGACGGCGGTGTCGGATATGAGCCACATTTCCTCTGTTCCCTCGGTGGAAAAGGGCAATGATGCGAGCCACGCCATCGGGCTAGGCCAGATGAACCTGCACGGCTATCTGGCACGCGAGCGTATCTTCTACGGTTCGGAAGAAGGCGTCGATTTCACCAATATCTATTTCTACACAGTGACCTATCACGCCATCCGCGCCAGCAATCGGCTTGCGGTGGAAAGGGGCCAGAGCTTCAAGGGCTTTGAGAGCTCCAAATATGCTTCCGGTGATTATTTCGACAAATACACCGACCGGGAATGGTTGCCTGCGACGGAAAAAGTCCGCGACCTGTTCGAAAAGGCCGGCATCGCTATCCCGACCCAGGAAGACTGGACGGCGTTGAAGCAGGAGGTCATGGCATCAGGTCTCTATAACCAGAACCTTCAGGCCGTGCCGCCGACTGGCTCGATCTCCTATATCAACCACTCCACCTCCTCCATTCATCCGATCGTCTCGAAGATCGAAATCCGTAAGGAGGGCAAGATCGGCCGAGTTTATTACCCGGCTTCCTATCTCTCTAACGACAATCTCGAATATTACCAGGATGCCTATGAGATCGGTCCTGAGAAGATCATCGACACCTATGCGGCGGCCACCCAGCATGTCGATCAGGGCCTGTCGCTGACGCTGTTCTTCCGCGATACGGCGACGACCCGCGATATCAACCGGGCGCAGATTTACGCCTGGAAGAAGGGCATCAAGACCATCTACTACATTCGTTTGCGCCAGATGGCGCTGGAAGGCACGCAGGTTCAGGGCTGCGTTTCCTGCACGCTCTGATTTGAGGGACAAGAGAATGAACATCGCCGTAAAACCTGCGTCCCGCATCCGCGCGGTCAACTGGAACCGCATCGAGGACGACAAGGACCTCGAAGTCTGGAACCGCCTGACCTCGAATTTCTGGCTGCCGGAAAAGGTGCCACTTTCCAACGACATCCCCTCCTGGGGAACGCTGAGGCCTGAGGAGCAGAAACTGACGATCCGGGTCTTCACCGGGCTGACATTGCTCGACACCATCCAGAACGGCGTCGGCGCGGTGCGCCTGATGCCGGATTCGGCGACGCAGCATGAGGAGGCCGTGCTTTCCAACATCTCCTTCATGGAGGCCGTGCACGCCCGTTCCTATTCTTCGATTTTCTCGACACTCTGCCTCACGCCGGATGTTGACGACGCCTATCGCTGGTCGGAGGAGAACGAGTTTCTGCAACGCAAATCCGCGATCATCATGCGGGAATATGGCAGCGGCGATCCGCTGAAGAAAAAGATCGCCAGCGTGTTTCTGGAAAGCTTCCTGTTCTATTCCGGCTTCTACCTGCCGATGTTCTGGTCAAGTCGCGCCAAACTCACCAACACGGCTGACCTCATCCGCCTCATCATCCGCGATGAGGCCGTGCACGGCTATTATATCGGTTACAAGTTCCAGCGGGCGCTGGACCGCCTTGGCGAGACGCAAAGACAGGAAATCAAGGACTTCGCCTTTGATCTATTGCTCGAGCTTTACGACAATGAGGCGAAATATACCGAAGACCTCTATGACGGCGTCGGGCTGACCGAGGACGTCAAGCAGTTCCTGCATTACAACGCCAACAAGGCCCTGATGAATCTGGGCTATGAGGCGCTGTTTCCGGCCGAGGCTTGCCGGGTCAATCCGGCGATCCTCTCGGCGCTCTCGCCCAATGCCGATGAAAATCACGACTTCTTCTCGGGTTCCGGCTCGTCCTACGTCATCGGCAAGGCTGTCGCCACCGAAGATGAAGACTGGGATTTCTGAAGCCGGGAACGTCGGCAGGTGCCCGCAAATCTATTGCGGGTTCACCACCTGGCTCGCAAGGCGGAAGGGGCTGGAGACGGTCGCGCCAATCGCATCGAACACGAAGGCGCCCGCACTGTTGATGCCACCCCCACGCCTGCTTGCTTCCAGCTGCGGCACCATGGATGCCAGCGCCGCGTAGCGATCGTGATTGAGCGGATCCGAGGCTTTCAGGTTGGAGATATCCACGAACTGAACACCTTCCTTCAAGGCGGCTTCCTGCACCTTCGGGTCGGTGACGTCCAGCGCGCCGATGCGGGTGACGTCCGCGCCCAGTATGGAAGAAGCCTTGAGGGCGCGGTCATCCTTGGACACCAGCACTGTGAGCGGCGGGTTGAGCTGCCCAACCACCTCGATCTGCTTGCGGAAGACATCAGCGTCGATATCGGGTGCGGCCAGCACCACCTGTAGCTTGGCGATAACGTCGTTTCTGCCTTCGAAGCGCAACTGCCGCAACGCCTCCATGACCAGCCAGCCACCCATGCTGTGGCCGAAGACGACGATATTCTTGCGCGGAGACTGACGCGTGAGATCGGTCATCAGATTGGCGAGGGCATCACGCGAATAGGTCGCCGATTCCTTGTCCGCCACATAGCCGGTGACATTGGCCTGTGACGGCCAGGAAAAGACCAGCGGAACGCCATTCAGATTGGCATCGGCGGCCATCTGCGCCGCTCGGAAGAGCGCTTCCTGATAGCTATAATTATAACCATGCACAAAAAGCGCGATCTGCTTGCCGGAGCGGGTAATATTTCCGAGATCGGTGTTGAAACGCGCCTTGCTCAGCATCTGCGCCTGCGTGACGACGAAATCCTTCTTCGCATCCGGTTTGCCGGTGGCCCATTCGATTTTTCCGCTCTTGTGGGTCGGCGGTATGGAAATATCGAAGCGGGCATAGTTCGGTTCGGCGGCCCGAAGGGCGCTAAACCCCTTTTTTGCCTCCTCGTTTTTCTCCCGCGTGCTTGCCACATAGGCGGTAACGATTTTAGCGTCCTTCGCCCTTGTATTGACGGCTTGCAACACGTCCGCTCCCGGCCGTCCGGCGCAGGACGACAGAAAGCTGATCACAAGAACGAGAGAAAGAATGAGGCGCATGGACGGGTTACCGGTGACAACGAAAGTCCATAAATAGCTGCCCGCTAAAAAAGTTGCCACTACTGAATAATTCGCGTGGTTTTGGCGCTGGTCGATGGGCTCGGGCATTCGCCACCTTGCCATCCGGCCAGCTTCGTTTTAGGCCGTAACGATGACGAACAAGGTGTCGCTTTCCCGACTTAAACTTACGGACTTCCGCAACTATGCGGCGGCGGCACTTGTCTTTGATGAGCGCCATGTTGTGCTGACCGGTGACAACGGTTCCGGCAAGACCAACCTTCTGGAGGCGGTTTCCTTTCTTTCTCCAGGACGCGGCCTGCGCCGTGCCGTCCTGTCCGACGTCACGCGCGTGGGTGCGGAGGCAATCGGTTTTTCGATCTTTGCGGATGTCGAGGGCATGGATGGCGAGGTCGCCATCGGCACCGGGATCGACGGTGATGGCGAGGTGGTGTCGCGCCGTCTGAGGCTGAACGGTACGCCGGTTAAATCCGTCGATGAATTGACCGACCATCTGCGGGTTTTGTGGCTGACGCCCGCCATGGATGGCCTCTTTACCGGCTCATCATCGGACCGCCGGCGTTTTCTCGATCGGCTGGTGCTGTCGCTCGATCCGGGCCACGGCCGGAGGGCAAGCGATTTCGAAAAGGCCATGCGAGGCCGCAACCGCCTGCTTTCGGAAGGCCGCTTTGATCCGGTCTGGCTGGATGGCATCGAAAAACAGATGGCCGAACTCGGCATCTCCATGGCGGTCGCCCGTTATGAAATGCTCGGCCTGTTGAAGACGCTGATCGAAGGCAGAGCCGGCAATGCGGCCTTCCCATCCGCCGCATTGTCGCTTGCCGGCTTTATGGATGACAGGCTCAACCGCCCGGCTGTCGATCTGGAAGACGAATATGGTCTCATGCTGCGGGAGGGCCGGTATCGGGATGCGGCCGCAGGCCGCACGCTGGATGGGCCGCACCGTGTCGATCTTTTCGTGCGCCACGCGGAAAAGAACATGGAAGCTGAACGCTGTTCGACCGGGGAGCAAAAGGCGCTCTTGGTCGGGCTGGTGCTTGCCCATGCGCAGCTCACCGCAAATATGACCGGTTACGCGCCGGTTCTGCTGCTGGACGAAATTGCCGCCCATCTCGACGAGGGCAGGCGGGCCGCCCTGTTCGATCTCATCCACGCGCTGGGCGGTCAGAGCTTCATGACCGGAACGGATGCGGCCATGTTCTCCGCTCTCGGTGAGCGCGCGCAGTTCTTCAATGTGTCCCATGGGAGCATCACGGCATGACGGCAGAGAAATGGAGTACGGCATGGACCCGCTGAGCCCGGAAGAAATCGAACGTTACAAGCGCCACATCCTGCTGCCGGAAATCGGTGGTGCCGGTCAGCAACGGCTGAAGGCGGCGCGGGTGCTGGTGATAGGCGCCGGCGGTCTCGGTGCGCCCATCCTTCAATATCTTGCCGCCGCCGGTATCGGCACGCTCGGCATGATCGATGATGATGTGGTCTCCCTTTCCAATCTCCAGCGGCAGGTGATCCACGATAGCGGCACCATTGGCGAGCTGAAAACGGAAAGCGCCCGCAAGACCATCGCCCGGCTCAATCCGCATGTCCGCACGCTTGTTTTTGAAGAACGCTTCTCGCAGGTCTGGGCGCATGATTACTTGCCATCCTTCGATCTGCTAATCGATGGTTCGGACAACTTCGATACACGTTATGCCGCGGCTGACGCCGCAGAGGCTGCAAAAAAACCGCTGGTGACGGGCGCCGTCGGCCGTTTCGATGGTTCGGTCACCGTCCTGAAACCCTATGAAACGGGGCCTGAAGGCAATTTTTTCCCCGGCTATCGCGATCTGTTTCCGGAGCCGCCGCCGCAGGGGCTGATACCGAATTGCGCGGAAACGGGTATTGTCGGCGCGCTGACCGGCGTGATCGGCACTTTGATGGCCATGGAGGCGATCAAGGTGATCACCGGTGCCGGTGAGCCCCTCATCGGCCGCCTGCTCCTCTATGATGCCCTGTCGGCGCGTTTTGAAACGGTGCGATACAAGCGTCGGGCAGCGGGCAGGAAACCATGATCGAGATCGTGAAGATCGGCGACGAATTCGACCGCTGGCAGGACTTGCTGGCGCTCATCATGGCGTCCTTCGCTTATATGGATGGCGTCATCGACCCGCCGTCTTCGGCCCATCGCCTGACACTCGAAAATCTCGCCGAAAAGGCGAGGGTGGAGGTCGCTTTCGTGGTGCAGGATGGCGATGAACTGCTGGGCTGCCTGTTTTGCCGGCCGGAGCCACCGGCCTCACTTTATGTCGGCAAGCTCTGCGTTTCCCCGAAAGCGCAGGGAAAGGGCATCGGCAAGCTGCTTCTGCAGCGGGCCGAAGCGCTGGCTCGGGAACTGGCGCTGCCGGCGCTCAGGCTGGAAACGCGCATCGAGCTTCTCGCCAATCATGCGAAATTCGCCGCCTGGGGTTTCGTCAAGACGGCGGAAAACGCCCATGCGGGTTATGATCGTATGACCTCGATCGAAATGACAAAATTCCTCGGCTGAACCGGCTCAGTTCCGCCCCGGCAGCACCCGGTTCGGCGGGCGGTGCCCGTCGAACAATGTGCGGATGTTGATGATGACCTTGTCGCCCATTTCGATGCGGCCTTCGATCGTTGCCGAACCCATATGCGGCAGCAGCACGACCTTGCCTTCCTTGGCGAGCTTGATGAGCTTGGGGTTCACCTGCGGCTCGTTCTCATAGACATCGAGACCCGCGCCGGCGATCTTGCCCTCGCGCAGGCACTGGATCATCGCCGCCTCGTCGATGATATCGCCGCGCGCGGTATTGACGATGTAGCTGGTCGGCTGCATCAGCGCCAGCCGCCGTGCCGAGATCAGGTGATAGGTCGCCGGCGTCGAGGGGCAGTTGACCGAGACGATGTCCACCCGTGCCAGCATCTGGTCGAGGCTGTCCCAATAGGTCGCCTCCAGCTCCGCCTCGGTGGTCGGGTTAACGCGCTTGCGGTTATGATAATGAATGGAAAGGCCAAAGGCCTTGGCGCGGCGCGCAACCGCCGTGCCGATTCGTCCCATGCCGACAATGCCGATACGCTTGCCGGAAATGCGGCGTCCGAGCATCCAGGTCGGAGACCAGCCCAGCCACTCATCGGCGCCATTGGCGAGCACGCGCGTGCCCTCGATCATGCGGCGCGGCACGGCCAGCACCAGCGCCATGGTGATATCGGCGCTGTCCTCGGTCAGCACATTGGGTGTGTTCGTCACGGTGATGCCTTTGCGGGCGGCGGCATCGACGTCCACATGGTCGATACCGTTGGAGAAGCTGGCGATCAGCTTCAGCTGCGGCCCGGCCTTCTCGATCATGGCGGCGGTGATGCGGTCGGTCACGGTCGGCACCAGCACGTCCACCCGTTGCATGGCGGCGACAAGCTCTTCCTCACTGCGCGGGCTGTCGTCGATATTCAGTTCCGCATCGAAGAGTTCACGCATTCTGGTCTCGACGACGTCAGGCAATTTGCGGGTGATATAGACTGTCGGTCTCTTCTTGTGGGTCATCGTTTGCCGCTGCCTTGTTCAGAAGTCATTAACCAGAAAGAGCGATAATTTCTTTCAATCAGGGCGTTTCTACCAGACCCACCGGCGAAGACAAATAAAACTCGCCGCGGCTTGAGGCATGTGGAAACGCGCCTCCTTGAATATCATCCGGTTTACAGAAGGCGGGAAACGGAAATGGGCATGCGCAGTGTGGTTTCTATCGTTTGCATTGCATTGTCTCTCGGCCTCTTCGGTGCGGCGGGCGAAGCCATGGCGCAGGGTGCGGCCAAGGGCGCAAGCGGCCTGCCGCTGCCGCGTTTCGTCAGCCTGAAATCCAAGCGGGTCAACATGCGCATTGGCCCCAGCACGGATTATGCCGTGTCATGGATGTATCTGAAATCGGGAATGCCGGTGGAAATCATTCAGGAATATGAAAACTGGCGGCGCATCCGCGATGCCGACGGGACGGAAGGCTGGGTCAATCAGGCCCTTCTGTCAGGCGAGCGCACAGCTGTCGCCGCTCCGTGGATGCGCGGCAAGGGCAAGGAAGTCTACGTGAACATGCGCCGTGAGGCGCAGTCTGGCGCTGCCGTTACTGCCCGCCTGGAGCCGGGCGTCGTCTTCCGGATCGGTGAATGCAATGGCGACTGGTGCCGTGCCGAGGCCGGTCAGGCCTCGGGTTGGGTATCCCAGGGGGAAATCTGGGGCGCTTACCCCGGCGAAGCCTTTAAATAAGGCTGTGTTTTGCGCCCAGCGCCTTCAGCGATGACATGGGGCGTGGCCCGACCTGTTGAATGACGGCGGCAGCCGCAAGGCAGCCAAGCTTGCCGCAATCTTCGAGCGGACGGTCCTGAGTATAACCGAAGAGGAAGCCTGCAGCGAAAAGATCGCCGGCGCCCGTCGTATCGACCACGTCATGCACGGGATAGGCGTCCACCTTCACGCGTTCCGTGCCGCGCAGGATAACGGCGCCTTCTTCGCTCATCGTTACCGCCGCGATCTTGCAATCGGCGGCGATTTTGGTCAGCGCCAGTTCGAAGTCGTCGGTTTCGTAAAGCGAAAGCGCTTCCTGCTTGTTGGCGAAAACAATGTCCACCGTGCCGGACCGCATCAGGTCCAGAAACTCGTCGCGGTAGCGGCCGACGCAGAAACTGTCGGAGAGCGTCATGGAGACTTCGCGGCCGTTTTCATGGGCAATACGGGCGCATTCGCGAATGGCGTCCTTGGCGCGCGGCGGATCCCACAGGTAACCTTCGAAATAGGTGACCTTGGTCTGCGCCACCACGTCATCTTCCACATCTTCCGGTCCGAGATCCACGCAGGCACCGAGATAGGTATTCATCGAGCGTTCGCCGTCTTCGGTCACGAAGATCATCGAACGTGCCGTCGGCGGGAATGTGCCTTCCGGCTTCGTTTCGAAATAGACGCCCTGGGCGCGGATATCGTGCTGGAAGATTTCGCCCAGCTGGTCCTCGGCCACCTTGCCGAAATAAGCAGCCTTGCCGCCGAAATTTGCAACGCCTGCCGCCGTATTGCCCGCGCTGCCGCCGGAGGCTTCGAGCGCCGGTCCCATCAGCGAATAAAGCAACTCGGCGCGTTCCGCGTCGATAAGGTTCATCGCACCCTTGGTGATGGCATTGTCATTGAGGAAGCGATCATCGCAGCGGGAGATGATGTCGACGATGGCATTGCCGACAGTCAGTACGTCGAATTTCGTCATAGGCCCTATCCGGTTCGCACAAGGTGTGCTTTTTTCGAATGGTCTTAAACATTTCTGGCTGCAAGAAAAGCCCAAACAGAAAATATGCCGTTCTCCGCGAGGAGCGAAAACGCGTCATCTGCCTGTAATGTGGTTAAGCTATTTCATTTGTCAGAGCAAAAGGTGTGTGAATGCATACCGGAATGGAAGACATGATGGTCTTCTGGCTCAACCGTTATCTCCGCCACGGATGTACTGGCGGCATATAACGGACATAAAAGGCGGGGGAGACCCCGCTTTTTCTTTTTGGGTAACGTTCGGCCTAGCGAATTTTACGGGCCAAGACGCGCTTTCTGCCCAAAGCGGCTCATGAGTTTTGTCTTTCTTGGACGCCATATAGCGAAAACAAAGAGTGGGAGCGTTTTCGCGATTCCATTCCCGTGGAAAAGGCTCTAAAGCGGAGTATCTCCCGCAAAAGCCGCGAAAGCTTTCCCTCCATGTCTGCCGTTGCCGCGAATGTCGCCCCGATTTTCATTCTCATCCTGATCGGCTGGCTCACCGTCAAGGCCGGTCTGTTCAGGGCCGATGCCGGCGATATCCTGAGCGATTTCGTGTTCAAGATTGCGGTGCCGACATTGATCTTCCGCACGCTTGCGGAAGCGAATTTCCACGGGGCCTCGCCCTTCCGTCTCTGGATAACCTATTTCGCCGGCGTGGCCGTCACCTGGACGGTCGGGCATATCGTCACCCGTTATGTCTTCAAGCAGGATGTCCGCATCGCCGTCATCGCCGGCATTTCCTCGGCCTTTGCGAATAACATCTTCATCGGCTTGCCGCTGGTCGGGCGTTCGGTGGGGGATGAGGGGCTGGTGGCTCTCTCCATCCTGCTCGCCATCCATCTGCCGGTCATGATGATCGCCGGCACGATCCTGATGGAAAATGCCACGCACAAGGCGGTCGGTGGCGAAAAGCGTGGCATGGCTGCGGTCTTCAAACAGGTGGGCCGCAATCTCGTGACCAATCCGCTGGTGATCGGTCTTGCTATCGGGCTTTCGACCAATGTTTCCGGCGTGGCGCTGACACCCATTTTGAAAACCGTGGTCGACCAGATCGCCTCGATGGCGGGGCCGGCGGCTCTCATCTCGCTTGGCATGGCGCTGACGAAATACACCATTCGCGGCAATATGGGCATTGCCGTCACCATGACCGTTTTCAAGCTGCTGCTTCTGCCCGCCTGCGTATGGGCCATGGGCCACGCTCTCGGCCTCAGCCGCGAATGGACGGCGGCGCTGGTGCTCACCTCGTCGGTGCCGACGGGCGTGAATGCCTGGCTGATCGCCAACCGCTTCGGTATCGGCCACAGTGTCGCGGCCTCCACCATCAGCATTTCCACAGCGACCGGCGTTCTGTCCGTATCGCTATGGGCCTGGCTGCTGAGCTGATCCGATTACTTCTGGGCGCTCAGAATCTTGAAGCGGGCGTTGCGGCACACTTCGGCGGTCGTGCGGAATTCCGCCGCCAGAACCGGTTCATAGGGCAGGCCACGATTGGCCACCATCAGCAGCTTGCCGCCGCTGCGCAACGCGCCTGCGGCCGTCTTGATAAAGGCCTGTCCGAGGGCGGGTTCTGCTGCCTGTCCCGCGGCATGGAAAGGCGGGTTCATGATGATCAGGTCGTATTTTTCCTTCGGCGGCTCGTTTGCCAGATCCTGCCAGAAGAAGCGCGCCGTCAGGCGCGGATTGTTTTCGAGAAGATTGGTCTTGGCGAACTCAAGCGCATTCCAGTCCGCTTCGAAAAGATCGATACGGGCGGTGCGCGGTGATTTTTCCGCCAGCATGATGGTGAGATAACCCCAGCCCGCACCAAAATCGGCGGCATTGCCGTCAAAGTCGGTCGGCAGGCGCGATGCGAGAAGCTCCGAACCGTCATCCACGCGATCATGGGAGAACATGCCGGGCAGGGCAGTAAAGCGACCATCCACCGTCACGGGCTTCTGGGCGAGTTTGGAGGCGACGGCTGAGACATCGTCCGGCCGTTTGAACCAGATTGCGACGCCGTGATATTTCGGTGTCGATTCCGACTCGATGCCGATCTTCGCCAGCGTCTTGCGCAGCGTCACGATGCCATCTTCCTTCGATCCGGCCGCGACGATCAATCCGCCGGCCTTCACGCGCGTAAGCGCTTCTGCGACACGGTTCTCGTTCTCGCCACGGTGTTTGCCGCAAAGCAGCAACGCCGCATCGTAGTCTTCGCCAGAAACGGCAGGGGCGACCCCTGCGCCCTGAGCCTCAAGAGCGCGATAGAGCGGCCGAAGGTGCTGAACCGCGACGATCTCTGCGTCGAAGCCATCCAGCCGCGGGCCGGCTTCCGCTCCCAGAAACAGAACGCGTTCGCCCTCTTTCGGCATGGCAAGCATGTCCGAGGCAAAGGGATGGAAAAGGGTTTTCACGGCGTCACGGCTCATTGGAGCGTCCTTAAGGTAGGATGGAGTTTGTCAGGGAAAAGTGGAAACCGGTTTTCCGGAAAAGACAAACGATAACAAAAACGAAAAAAAGGCGCGGGCAGAACCCGCGCCTCGATAGGGTCTGGCGACGCAGCCTTATTCGGCAGCGGCTTCGCCGTCTTTCTTGTCGGCAGCGACTTCCTTGCCGGTTGCCTGGTCGACAACCTTCATGGACAGGCGAACCTTGCCGCGCTCGTCGAAGCCCATCAGCTTGACCCAGACCTTGTCGCCTTCCTTGACGACGTCGGAGGTCTTGGCAACGCGCTCGGAAGCGAGCTGCGAGATGTGGACGAGGCCGTCACGGGCCCCGAAGAAGTTGACAAAAGCGCCGAAATCAGCGGTCTTGACAACAGTGCCTTCGTAGATCTGGCCGACTTCCGGTTCCGCAACGATGGAGTGGATCCACTTGCGGGCCGCTTCGATTTCCTTGCCGGAAGAGGAAGCGATCTTGACGGTGCCGTCGTCTTCGATGTTGATCTTGGCGCCGGTCTTTTCGACGATTTCGCGAATGACCTTGCCGCCCGAACCGATGACTTCACGGATCTTGTCGACCGGAATGTTCATGACTTCGATGCGCGGTGCAAATTCGCCGAGCTGGCCACGGCTTTCGGTGATGGCGTTGGCCATTTCGCCGAGGATGTGCTTGCGGCCACCCTGTGCCTGCTCCAGAGCGATCTTCATGATCTCTTCGGTGATACCGGCGATCTTGATGTCCATCTGCAGCGAGGTGATGCCATCGGCAGTACCCGCAACCTTGAAGTCCATGTCGCCGAGGTGATCTTCGTCACCGAGAATGTCGGAGAGAACGGCAAAACGCTCGCCTTCGAGGATCAGGCCCATGGCGATGCCGGCAACCGGCTTTGCCAGCGGAACGCCGGCGTCCATCAGTGCAAGCGAAGTGCCGCAAACCGTTGCCATCGACGAGGAGCCGTTGGACTCGGTGATTTCGGAAACGACGCGCAGCGTGTAGGGGAACTGTTCCGCGGTCGGCAGCATCGGACGGATGGCGCGCCATGCGAGCTTGCCGTGACCGATTTCGCGACGGCCCGGGGAGCCCATGCGGCCTGTTTCACCGACCGAGTAGGGCGGGAAGTTGTAATGCAGCAGGAAGCGTTCCTTGTACATGCCGGTCAGGCTGTCGACATACTGTTCGTCTTCGCCGGTGCCGAGCGTCGCAACAACGATCGCCTGGGTTTCACCACGAGTGAAGAGAGCCGAACCGTGCGTGCGCGGCAGCAGGCCGACTTCCGAGATGATCGGGCGAACGGTCGACAAGTCGCGGCCGTCGATGCGGCTCTTGGTGTCGAGAACGTTCCAGCGAACGATCTTCGCCTGAAGGTGCTTGAAGACAGCGCCGATTTCTTCCGGGCTGTACTTCGCTTCGCCTTCTTCCGGCAGGAAGTGAGCCTTGACCTTCGCCTTCACGGCGTCGACGGCGGCGTAACGGGCAGCCTTTTCGGTGATCTTGTAGGCGGTGCGCAGTTCGGCTTCGGCAAGACCGAGCATTTCGTTTTCGAGCGCGGAGAAATCTTCCGGTTCGAATTCGCGCGGCTCCTTGGCGGCAACTTCGGCGAGCTTGATGATCGCGTCGATAACCGGCTGGAAGCCCTTGTGGCCGAACATGACGGCGCCGAGCATGACGTCTTCGTTGAGTTCCTTGGCTTCCGATTCCACCATCAGGACGGCGTCCTGCGTGCCGGCGACAACCAGATCGAGAACCGATTCATCCATCTCGTCGAGATGCGGGTTCAGAACGTATTCGCCGTTGATGTAGCCAACGCGCGCGCCGCCGACCGGGCCCATGAAAGGAATGCCGGACAGTGTGAGCGCAGCAGATGCGGCAACCATCGACAGAACGTCCGGATCATTTTCCAGATCGTGCTGAATGACCGTGACGACAACCTGCGTGTCGTTCTTGTAGCCTTCAGGAAACAGCGGGCGGATAGGACGGTCGATCAGACGGGAAACCAGAGTTTCCTTTTCGGAAGGACGGCCTTCGCGCTTGAAATAGCCACCGGGGATCTTGCCGGCTGCGTAGGTCTTTTCCTGGTAGTTGACGGTCAGCGGGAAGAAGTCCTGGCCGGGCTTCGGAGACTTTGCGGAAACCACGGTCGCGAGAACCATCGTCTCGCCGTAGGTTGCGATGACGGCGCCGTCAGCCTGACGGGCAACCTTGCCGGTCTCGAGCTTCAGCGGGCGGCCTGCCCATTCGATTTCCACGGAGTGCTTATTGAACATATCTTGTCCTTGTTTGTGCGTGCCACCAAAAAGGGGCAACGGATGACGCAATCACGGGCAAGACAGCGGGAGGCTTTCGAAGATCAAGCATCCGGCAATCCTGCCCCATGACAGGTCTGCGGTTGAAAAGGCTGCACCGGCCCATCCGGGGCTACCTTATCGGTCCGGGGCCACATCTGCGGCAGACGCCCGGAAATTCATGTGGCCTTCAAAAGGCCCAATATAAAAACCGGCGGGTATCGTTGCGAAACCCGCCGGAAAAGGTTTTAGCGGCGAATGCCGAGAGCACCGATCAGCTTGGTGTAACGGGCTTCGTCCTTCTTCTTCAGATAGTCGAGAAGCGAACGGCGGCTCGAAACGAGCGTCAGAAGGCCACGACGGGAGTGGTTGTCCTTCTTGTGGTCCTTGAAGTGACCGGTCAGGTTGTTGATCCGCTCGGTCAGGATTGCGACCTGAACTTCCGGAGAACCGGTGTCGCCTGCCTTGGTGGCATATTCCGTGATGAGGGCGGCTTTGCGCTCTGCAGTAATCGACATCGTACGATCCTTTCTTGTTTTAAGGAAAAACGGGGACGCCTAGAGCCGGGATGTCGTCCAGCGCTGGCCATTCATCAGCATAGGCAAAGCCCAAGCTGGCGCTGCCTATAAACTATTCCGGGTGCAATTGAAAGAGGCGATTGATAGCGCCTCCCAAGCCGTGTGGTTAGCCAAAAACCCGCTTCGGCCTGAACTCGCCTTCGCCAATCTCGCCGATGGCGACCAGTTTGCCATGCGCGGTGGCATAGGCTTCCGGGTGATTGGCCGGCGCATCACGCCCGCGCAGCAGGATGGGGTTGCCCATTTTCAGCCTGTGCGCTTGATCATCGTTGATGATGAGGCGGGGAAGTGAGGACAGCGCCTCGGCCGTATCGATCAGGAAAGCATCCAGCGCTTCCAACCGTTCGTCACGATCTTCTATCGCTTCCAGCGCCGTCAGCGTTTCGAGCGGAACCATCATGTCTTCGCCGAAAGGGGCGACCATGGTGCGGCGCAGTTCTGAAATATGGCCGAAACAGCCGAGATCGCGGCCCATGTCGCGCGCCAGCGCTCGCACATAGGTGCCCTTGCCGCATTCCACTTCGAAATGCGCGGTATCGGCGTCGGGGCAGGCAAGCAGCGTCAGGCGGTGAATTTCCACCTCACGGGCGGGAATTTCCACCGTCTCGCCGTCACGCGCCAGATCATAGGCGCGCTCGCCGGCGATCTTGATGGCGGAAAACTGCGGCGGGGTCTGCATGATCACGCCGGTATAATTGGGCAGAATATCACGGATCGCCTGCTCGTCCGGCCGCTGGTCGGAGGAGTCGACCACCTCGCCTTCCAGATCGTCAGTCGCGCGCTGCTCGCCCCAGGTCACGGTAAATTCGTAAATCTTCCGGCCGTCCATGACGTAAGGAACAGTCTTGGTGGCGTCGCCGAGTGCGATTGGCAGCATGCCGGAAGCGAGCGGATCAAGCGTACCGGCATGGCCGGCCTTCTGCGCGTTGAACAGCCATTTGATCTTGGAAACGGCCTCTGTGGAGCCGAAATCGAGCGGCTTGTCGAGGATGAGCCAGCCCGAAATCGGACGGCCCTTGGGTTTGCGGTGCTGCTGTTTACGTGGTTTGGACATGCTTCAGTTCTGTTCGTCGTCTTTTTCGTTTGAAGGCCCGAGATCGCGCTGCACTTCAGGCGAGCGCAGGAGCGCGTCGATCTTCTGGTAATTGTCGAAACTCGTATCGTCGCGGAAGCGCAGTTCCGGCATGTATTTCATCTGCCGAAGCTGGGGCCCGAGGCGGCCGCGCATGAACTTGGCGTGGCGGTTCAGCGCGCTGATGATGTCGGTGTGATCAGCAACGCCAAGCGGCGTCACGTAAGCGGTTGCGATCTTCAGATCGGGCGACATGCGCACTTCCGAAATGGAAATGACAGTGCTTTCGATCAGATCGTCGCGGACTTCGCCGCGCTGGAGAATCTGGGTCAGGGCGGCGCGCACCTGTTCGCCGACGCGCAGCATGCGTTGCGAAGGGGCCGATGATGTAGCTTTTGCCATTGGTTATGCCTCAAACGGAGCGAGCGCCGGTAAGCCGGCGCCCGACAGTAAATTCCTGTTTTGCGGCGAGAACGCTTAGAGCGTTCTCGTGATGTGTTCGACGCGGAAGCACTCGATGGTGTCGCCAGCGCGGATGTCTTCGTAGTTTTCGAAGGCCATACCGCATTCCTGACCGACCGGCACTTCGTTGACTTCGTCCTTGAAGCGCTTGAGGGTCTTGAGCTTGCCTTCGTGGATAACGACGTTGTCGCGCACCAGACGGACACCCGCACCGCGTTCCACCTTGCCTTCGACGACGCGGCAACCCGCGACCTTGCCGACCTTGGTGATGTTGAACACCTCGAGGATTTCAGCATTGCCGAGGAAGGTCTCGCGACGTTCCGGCGAAAGCAGGCCCGACATCGCCGCCTTCACGTCATCCACCAGATCGTAGATGATGTTGTAGTAGCGGATTTCGATACCGGCGCGTTCGGAAGCCGTACGTGCCTGTGCGTTGGCGCGAACGTTGAAGCCGATGATCGCGGCGTTGGAGGCCTCTGCAAGCGAGATATCCGATTCCGTGATGGCGCCAGCGCCCGAGTGAACGATACGAGCGCGGACTTCGTCGGTGCCGAGCTTGTCGAGCGAAGCGATAATGGCTTCGACCGAGCCCTGCACGTCTGCCTTGATGACCAGCGGGAATTCCTTCATTCCCGAAGTCTGCAACTGGCTCATCATTTGTTCCAGCGAACCACGCTGGCCCGTCTGACGTGCGACAGCCTTGTCGCGTGCCAGACGCTGGCGGTACTCGGAAATCTCGCGAGCACGGCTTTCGTTTTCGACAACCGCGAAACGGTCACCGGCAGATGGCGTGCCGGAGAGACCGAGAATCTCGACAGGCATAGCCGGACCGGCCTCCTTGACGTGTTCGCCCTTGTCGTTGACGAGTGCGCGCACACGGCCCCACTGGTCGCCGGCGACGATGATCTGGCCGGGTTTCAGCGTACCCTTCTGCACGAGAACGGTTGCGACGGCGCCGCGTCCACGGTCCAGCTCGGCCTCGATAACCGTGCCTTCCGCCGTGCGGCTTGGATCCGCCTTGAGGTCGAGGATTTCCGCCTGAAGCAGGATGGCTTCGAGCAGCTTGTCGAGGTTCAGCTTGTTCTTGGCGGACACTTCGACGTCAAGAACTTCACCACCCATCGATTCCACGAAGACTTCGTGCTGCAGCAGCTGCTGACGAACCTTGTCCGGGTTTGCCTCGTGCTTGTCGATCTTGTTGATCGCAACCACGATCGGAACGCCGGCCGCCTTGGCATGGTTGATGGACTCGATCGTCTGCGGCATCACGCTGTCATCTGCGGCAACCACCAGAACGGCAATGTCGGTCGCCTGCGCACCACGGGCACGCATGGCCGTGAAGGCGGCGTGGCCGGGGGTGTCGATGAAGGTGATCTTCTGACCGTTCTTTTCGACCTGATAAGCGCCGATATGCTGGGTGATGCCACCGGCTTCCCCGGAAACCACGTTTGCCTGACGAATGGCGTCGAGCAGCGAGGTCTTGCCGTGATCGACATGACCCATGATGGTGACAACAGGCGGGCGGGAAACCATTTCGCCTTCATCGTCCGTCTGGTTGAAGATGCCTTCTTCGACGTCGGATTCGGAAACGCGCTTGACGGTATGGCCGAATTCGACCGCGATCAGTTCGGCCAGATCGGCGTCGATCACGTCGCCCGGCTTCAACATCTGGCCTTCCTTCATCAGGAACTTGATGACGTCAACAGCCCGTTCGGACATACGCTGCGACAATTCCTGAATGGTGATGGTTTCCGGCAGGATGACCTCGCGCAAAACCTTTTCGCGGGTTTCCTGCATCTGGCTGCGGCGGAATTTCTCCTGCCGGCGGCGCATGGATGCCATGGAGCGGCCGCGTGGCGTGCCGTCTTCATCCAGATTCGATGAAGTGACGGTCAGCTTGCCGCGACGGCGTTCTTCTTCCGTCTTCAGGCGGGCGGCGGGCTTTGCCGGAACCGGAGCCACGACCTTGCCGCGGGCTGGAAGGCTGCTGCCGCGACGCGCACCACGATCGTCCTCATCGTCACCACCGGTACGGCGTCCGCGCGGAGCGGCGGCGTCGGGTGTGGCGGGAGCGGAACGGGGAGCGGCGGCCGCAGATTGCGGGCGGGCGTCCGTGCGGGGAGCCGGCGCGGCGGCCGCAGCTGGCCTTTCGCTGGCCGGTTCGGCTTTCACTTCAGCGGCAGGCTGGCTTGCTGCCACCTTGGCGGCTGCAGCCTCTTCGGCGGCGCGGTTTGCTGCCTCTACTTTTTCGGCCGCGATGCGCTGTTCTTCCTCGACCTTGCGGCGGGCTTCGTCTTCGGCGCGCTGCTTGGCTTCAACCACGTCGCGAGCCTGCGCTTCCATCAGCGCGCGGCGACGGGCTTCCATCTCGCCGGCGGAAAGATCGTGCAGAACATTGCCACGCGGGCGGTCGGGCTGGCGCTGCTGGGGCGCGGACGAGCCGGGGCGTTGCTGCGACTGGGAGGAACCCGGACGCTGCTGCTGGCCGCCTGGCTGGTGAATACGCGGCTGGGGAGCCTGCGGACGCGCCGCCACCGGGGCAGGGGCGGCAGGCTTCGGTGCTGCCACGACAGGCTGAACCGGCTTCTCGTCTTCAGGTCGATGGGGGCGGCGTTTGCGTGTTTCCACGACAACCGCGTTGGTGCGACCTCGACCCATATCCTGCCGCACGGTGCCCTGATTCATCCCGCCCGGTTTCAGGGTAAGAGTCTTCTTGGCCGGCGCATTGAGTGTCTTGTCGTCGTTGTTGTCGGTCATTCCGTTCCCGTTCCTTCGGACGAGAACCGGATGACGTCCATCAGGTCTCGTCGTTCAATTGCTGCATCGGAACGCGGCGACCGTTCATGTCGGTTAACCGCGTCATTGTTCTGTCCGGGCAGCGTCGCGTTCCGCCTGAGATCGACCGCCAAGGCGGTACTGCTCAAGCATCGTTGCGCGCTTCACTACACCCTCACCCGCCTGCCCTGCAAGCGCGCAGGCATGGATAAAAGCATTCTGGCCCATCAACTCGTCCATTTCGGCTTCACTGGAGAGCCGGAAGGACGGAATTTCATTGCCGGCATCGCTGCCGAGCGCCCAGGCCTTGCGGGCCTGGTCCAGTTTTCTCACGCCGTCGGCCGCAGCATCGGTCGCGTGGAACACGGCGATCGCGTTCCCGGACCGGACGGCTGCATCGACCTTCGTCGCACCGCTGATGAACTGACCCGCCTTGCGCGCCATGTTCATCATGCCTGCAAGCTGCTGCGCCATCAGCCGGTCGAGAAGAGCGAGAAGCTCCGGCCCGGCCTTGACGTCGCGTTTGAGAGCCCGCGCGAAAAGCTTCTTCGCGATGGCCTTCTCGATCAGGGCGCGCTCGGGTGTCACCCAGCAGCCGCGCCCCGGCAATTGGCGTTTCAGATCCGGAACGACGTTGCCGTCCGGGCCCGCGACGAAGCGGATCAGCTCATCCGGCGATCCACTCTGCCGTGTCACAATGCACATACGTCCATTGACGTCGCCCTTGATCCGCCCGTCATCGTCAGTCTCGGGCAGATCGTCCGGCTCATGCGCCTGCGATGTCATTCCTGTTCGGCGGTATCCGCCTCCTCGGTAGCTTCCGCATCGGCTTCCTGTTCGGAAGCGAGCTCTTCGGCGGTGATCCAGCCTGCCAGAAGACGGGCCTGCACTACCATGTTCTCGGCTTCGACGCGCGAAACATCGAGCTTGGAGAAGATGCCTTCGAATTTCTTCGTCTCGCCGTCCTTGCGCTCGCTCCAGCCAACCAGATCGTCTGCGGCGCAACCGGCAAAGTCCTCGATGGTCTTGATGCCGTCTTCACCCAGCGCAACCATCATCTGCGAGGTCAGGCCCTCGATCTGGCGCAGCTCGTCCAAAACGCCGAGTTCCTTGCGCTTGGCGTCCATTTCGGCTTCCAGGCGTTCCAGATATTCGCGGGCGCGGGTCTGGATTTCATCAGCGGTGTCTTCGTCGAAGCCGTCGATCGAGGAAATCTCGTCGAGATCGACATAGGCCAGTTCTTCGACCTGCGCGAAGCCTTCCGAAGCCAGAACCTGGCCGACCATTTCGTCGACATCGAGGGCGTCCATGAACAGCGCCGTGCGCTCGTTGAATTCCTTCTGGCGACGCTCGGATTCTTCCTGCTCGGTCATGATGTCGATATCCCAGCCGGTCAGCTGCGATGCCAGACGCACGTTCTGGCCGCGGCGGCCGATGGCAAGCGACAGCTGTTCGTCGGGAACAACCACTTCGATACGCTCGGACTCTTCATCCAGAACGACCTTGGCGACTTCCGCCGGCTGCAGGGCGTTGACGATGAAGGAAGCCGGTTCCTGGCTCCACGGAATGATGTCGATCTTCTCACCCTGGAGTTCGCCGACAACGGCCTGGACGCGCGAACCGCGCATACCGACGCAGGCGCCGACCGGATCGATCGACGAGTCGTTGGAGATAACGGCGATCTTGGCGCGCGAACCGGGGTCGCGGGCAACCGACTTGATCTGGATAATGCCGTCGTAGATCTCAGGAACTTCCATGGTGAACAGCTTCACCATGAACTGCGGATGGGTACGCGACAGGAAAATCTGCGGGCCACGCTGCTCGCGGCGAACGTCGTAGACATAGGCGCGCACGCGGTCGCCGTAACGCATGTTTTCCCGCGGGATCATCTCGTCGCGACGGATGATGCCTTCGCCACGGCCGAGATCGACGATGACATTGCCATATTCGACGCGCTTGACGGTGCCG
The DNA here is from genome assembly GCF_005221325.1 of Agrobacterium tumefaciens. Classification (NCBI taxonomy): domain Bacteria; kingdom Pseudomonadati; phylum Pseudomonadota; class Alphaproteobacteria; order Hyphomicrobiales; family Rhizobiaceae; genus Agrobacterium; species Agrobacterium tumefaciens. The sequence continues at coordinate 2,730,363 of NZ_CP039888.1, forward strand.
TTGACGATTTCGCCGATGCGGTCCTTGAACTCGTCATACTGACGGTCACGCTCGGCTTCGCGCACCTTCTGCACGATGACCTGCTTGGCGGACTGGGCGGCAATACGGCCGAAATCCATCGGCGGCAGCGGATCGGCGATGAAGTCGCCGAGCTTGGCGTCGGGGTTGCGGTCGCGGGCCAGCTCAAGCGGGATCTGGGTCGAATAGTCCTCAGCGGCCTCGACGACTTCCAGAAGACGCTGCAGGCGGATTTCGCCGGTCTTGGAGTTGATGTCGGCGCGGATGTTGGTTTCCGAACCATAGCGCGAGCGGGCGGCTTTCTGGATAGCGTCGGCCATTGCGGCAAGCACGATTTCGCGGTCGATGACCTTTTCGCGCGCCACAGCATCGGCGATCTGCAGAAGCTCAAGCCGGTTAGCACTCACTGCCATTTTTTTATCTCCGTAAGTCGCATAATTGCGGGGATCGCCCGTTTTCCGGGCTTTACGTTGGAATTAGTCTTCGTCTGCTTCGTCGTTCTGGTTTGCGGCGGCGGCCTTGGCCGCCTTGTCTGCCCGCAGCGCATCACGAATAAGGTCGTCCGTCAGAATAAGCTTCGCATCGGAAAGCGCACTGAACGGAACGGTGACTGTCGGCTCTTCGCCATAGGCGATCTGGTCGCGTTCCAGCTTGAAACCATCCGCATCGACCTCAACGATCTTGCCGCGAAACCGCTTGCGGTTTTCGACCAGAATGGAGGTTTCGACCTTCACCAGATGACCCTGCCAGCGGGTGAAATCCGATTTGCGAACCATCGGCCGGTCGATGCCGGGCGAGGACACTTCGAGATGATACGCTTTATCGACCGGATCTTCCACATCAAGAACCGGTGAAATCGCCATCGAGATGGCTTCACAGTCCTGAACGTTCATCGTTCCATCTTCCCGCTCGGCCATCACCTGCAGGGTCATGCCATTCTGGTTGGAGAGCCGCACGCGCACCAGAAGATATCCCATGCCCGTCAGAACAGGCTCGATGATCTCGGCAATGCGCTGGTCGATGCCCGTTTCGGTTATCAGTCGCGGTTCTTGTGCGGTGTCTGCCATCTGGCCTTCCGGTCTTTAGATTTTCACCGGGCACTCAGCCCGTGGTTTCCGGTTCGCCTAACGAAAAAGAGCGGAGCCTTGCGGCCCCACTCTTCATCAAGCGATCAAGAATTTCAGGGGTCATATAGACCCATCGGGGCAGGATTGCAAGGTTTTAGCGGGGTCTTCCGCTTCGGGTGTCGCCGCCGCCACATTTTCACCCTTACCGTGTCGGAAAGGCTGGCATGATCGTCGGCACTGTCTATAGTTGCCGTTTGACAAATCGCAGTTGCATCAAGTGGACAGAGCGTGCCTGACCGTAAATCGCCACTCGCGCCTTTAAGGCATTTGACTTACAGACGAATCTGGATCGCGAGCCTTGCCTCGAATTTCGGCGGATTGATCCAGGCGGTGGGTGCCGCGTGGATGATGACCTCGCTGTCGAGTTCGGAAAACATGATCGCGCTGGTGCAGGCCTCCACCTCGCTGCCGATCATGATGTTCTCGCTGATTTCAGGCGCGCTGGCCGATAGTTTCGACCGCCGCCGCATCATGATTTCGGCGCAGATATTGATGCTGACGGCCTCCGTGCTGCTCACGGTTTTCGCCTGGTCCGGCTGGCTCACGCCCTGGCTGCTGCTGTTCTTCACCTTCATGATCGGCTGCGGAACGGCGCTCAACAATCCGTCCTGGCAGGCCTCGGTTGGCGAAATGGTGCCGCGTGAGGATTTGCCCGCCGCCGTGACGCTGAACAGCGTCGGCTTCAACATCACCCGCAGCGTCGGCCCCGCCATCGGTGGTATCATTGTCGCGGCCGCTGGGGCCGCCGCCGCATTTTTCGTGAATGCGCTCAGCTATTTCACCCTGCTTTACGCCCTGTTTCGCTGGCAGCCGCCCAAATATGCCTCGACGTTGCCGCGCGAGCAGCTTCTCGCCGCAATATCTGCCGGAATGCGTTATGTCGCCATGTCGCCCAATATCGGCAAGGTGTTGGTGCGCGGCTTTCTCTTCGGCCTTTCCGCCAGTGCCATCCTGGCCCTGATGCCGATCGCTGCCCGCGATCTGGTGGAGGGCGGCCCGCTGACTTATGGCGTCATGCTGGGTGCGTTCGGTGTCGGCGCCATCGGCGGCGCGCTCATCAGTGCCCGGTTGCGCGAGGTAATGTCCAGCGAATGGATTGTACGCGTCGCTTTCATGGGGTTCGCTTTCAGCTCCGGTGTGACGGCGATCAGCACCAGCGCGATCATTACCTCGCTTGTCCTGACAGTTGCCGGCGCCTGCTGGGTTCTGGCGCTTTCCCTGTTCAACACCATCGTCCAGCTTTCCACCCCGCGCTGGGTGGTGGGCCGGGCTCTGTCGCTTTATCAGACCATGACGTTCGGCGGCATCGCCGTTGGCAGCTGGCTGTGGGGCGAACTGGCCGAAGACTACGGCATTTCCTATTCGCTTCTCTGTTCGTGCGTGCTGATGCTGCTCGGCGTCGTCGTCGGTTTCAAACTCGCCATGCCGGCCTTCGCTTCGCTCAATCTCGATCCTCTCAACCGTTTCGTGGAACCGCCGCTGAGGCTAGACGTCAAGCCGCGCAGTGGACCCATCGCCATTCTCATTGATTATGAAATCCACGACGAAGATCTCGGCGAATTCCTGCCGTTGATGGCCGAGCGCCGCCGAATCCGCCTGCGCGATGGCGCACGCAACTGGAACCTGATGCGAGATCTCGAAAACCCCGACATCTGGACGGAAAGCTACCATGTGCCGACATGGGTGGAATATGTCCGCCACAACCACCGCCGCACCCAGGCGGACGCGGAAGCCTGGGACCGGCTGCTTGAGCTTCACCGCGGCAAGACGCGACCGCGCGTGCATCGGATGATCGAACGGCAGACCATTCCGCCCACCGACGATATCTTTCACAAACCCCATACCGACCAGCACTGAGAAACAATGGGCCGGCGACGGATTATTTCAGCTTCGCCTTCAGTGTCGCATCGGGAAAACATGTCGGCGCGAGGCCGTTTTTCGCCTGCCAGTCGCCGAGCGACCGGCGCGTCTTGAAGCCCGCCAACCCATCCGCCTTGCCGACATCATAGCCCTTGGCGACCAGCGCCTTCTGCATGGCCAGCACGTCGGAGCGCAGCATCGACCCGACATTGCCCCATTCTCCCTTGAACGATCCTCCCCCGTGGGTGATGCGGTCGGCGAGATTGCCGATGAAGAGCGCGTAGAGATCGGAATTATTATATTCCTTGATGACGTAGAAATTCGGTGTCACCACGAATTCCGGTCCGTGCTGTCCAGCGGGCACCAGCATCATGCCGTCGGCGGTCAGGTCATTGGCTGGAAAGGCTTTTCCGGAAATGCGGGTAATGCCCATCTTCGCCCAGTCGGCCACCGGTCGGGCAAGATCAGGGCCTTCCTGCGCGCAGGAAACATTGGCGGGGATGGAGACTTCGAAACCCCAGTCGCGATTGCGCTGCCAGCCGCGCTGTGAAAGATAGTTTGCTATGGATGCCAGTGCATCTGGTACGGAATTCCAGATATCGCGGTGGCCGTCGCCATCGAAATCCACGGCATATTTGAGATAGCTCGATGGCATGAACTGTGGCTGGCCAAGCGCCCCGGCCCAGGAGCCCATCATGCGTGAAGCCGCGATATCGCCGCTTTCGACGATCTTCAGCGCATCGATCAGCTCGGTGCGGAACATTTGCCTGCGGGTCGACATATAGGCTTTCGTCGCCAGCACATCGACCACGGAATGCGGCAGCTTCGCCCGGCCGAAACCGGATTCGCGGCCCCAGATCGCAACGACGATATCGCCGGGCACACCATATTTCGCCTCGATCCTGCGCAGCGTCGCCGCATGGGTGGCGGCAAGCGAGCGGCCGGTGCCGGCAAGCCCCTGCAGTCGCTTTTCGGAGAAATAAGCGCCCGGCGAGGAGAATTCCGCCTGGCTTTGGCTCTGTTCTTTCGGCGGCTTTTGGCCGGGAATGACCAGGTCGGGCAGGTTCCAGCTGATGGAGAGACCGCTGAGTGTTGCCTCCAGCGTCTTTTGCGAAATGCCGGCCTTGCGGGCCTCCGGCCAGATTTCCTTTTTCAGCCAGGCATTAAAGTCTGCGTCATATTTGGCGGCAGCCGCACCTGTTGGAGCCGACTGTGCAAGAGCTGTCGTTGCTGAAAAAACGGAAATAATGGCGGCCAGTGCCTTGGGGGCAAATCGGTTTCGCATTCGGTCTCCTCTTGGGTGGTGGGAGGGAGGCTTCAGATTGTCGTTCGCGCCCGAAGCGCCGCCGTCAATGTGCCCTCGTCGAGATAATCAAGCTCGCCGCCCACAGGTACGCCATGTGCGAGCCGGGTGATCTTGATGCCGAGATCGGAGAGACGGTCGGTGATGTAATGGGCGGTTGCCTGTCCTTCCACCGTCGCGTTGACGGCGATGATAAGTTCGCGAATACCGCCCGCACTCACGCGGTCGATCAGGCCCTTGATGTTGAGGTCCTCCGGCCCGACGCCGTCGAGCGGCGACAGTGTGCCGCCCAGAACGTGATAGGCGGTGTTCATCGCACCTGCCCGCTCCAGCGCCCAGAGATCCGACACGTCCTCCACCACGATGATGACTGACTGGTCGCGCCGGTCATCGGCGCAGATGGTGCAGGGATCGATTGTATCGACATTGCCGCAGCAGGAGCAGATCTTTACCTTGTCATAGGCTTCACCCATCGCATGGCCCAGCGGCCCCAGAAGCTGTTCCTTCTTCTTGATGAGATGCAGCGCCGCCCGCCTTGCCGAGCGAGGCCCAAGCCCCGGCACTTTTGCCAGAAGCTGGATCAGTTTTTCGATTTCGGGACCGGTGACTCGTTTTGCCATGAGCGCTTTCTACTGCATAAATCAGGAAACGGGAATCATGAAGCTTGAAGGGCAGTCCATGAAAATAAGGGCGGTGTGCCGGGGTGAGGCAAAAAGCCTGCCGGGAAAGACGACGAAGACGGGCATCTTCAAACACGCGGTGCAGGGCGCGGTCATGGTCGATGCACAAGGCATCGTCAGCGATGCCGTCTGCAATCGTAAACATCATGGCGGGCCGGATCAGGCCATATATGTCATGGGCTCCGTCGATCTCGACTTCTGGTCTCGCTCTCTGGGCTCTACTGTCGAACCGGGATTTTTCGGCGAAAATCTCGTACTTGATGGTGTCGATAGCGCGAAGCTGCATGTCGGCGACAGGTTCACGGCAAATGAAGTTGTGCTGGAAGTGACAGCCGCCCGCATCCCCTGCGCCACGCTGTCGGCTCGCATCGGCGATCCCGATTTTGCCCCGCGTTTCCGGCGGGCGGGCCAGCCGGGTTTTTATTGCCGGGTGCTGAAAGGTGGAATGCTCGCAGCGGGTGAGGAGGTGGTGTTCGAACCCTATCAGGGAACGAAACTGCCGATACCGACAATCCTACAGCGCTTCCGTCCCATGCGACTCAACGAGGCCGAACGCGCGACCTATCTCGAAACACCGCTCGCAAGCCGTTTCCGCGCGATGCTGGAAGCCTAGACCCTGTCTTTGAGGCGAGGATGGCGAATACTCAACGCCGTCCTCTTCAGTCGGATTGTATCAGAAAGGCAGCTTCATGCCGGGCGGCAGAGGCAGACCGGCGGTCAGGTCGGCCATCTTTTCCTGAGCCTGCGCTTCGCCTTTTTCCTTGGCGTCCTTATGGGCGGCAACGATCAGGTCCTCGAGGATTTCGACCTCGTCTTCCTTGAACAGCGAAGAATCGATTTTCAGACCACGCATTTCGCCCTTGCCGTTGAGAATGACGGTCACCAGACCGCCACCGGCTCGGCCTTCGATTTCGAGGGCGGCAATTTCCTGCTGCACCTTCTCCATCTTGGACTGCATTTCCTTGACCTTGCCCATCATGCCCATGATGTCACGCATGTGCCAATCTCCTGTTCTTCTTGTTTAAAACTCGATGTCGTCGCCGGGAAGGATGTCGCCTTCGCTCGATTCGGCAACCGATGGCGGGGCGATGTCCTCCGCCTCATCCTGTATCGCGGTGCGGATACGCACGTCGGTGATCTTTGCACCAGGAAACTGCGCCAGAATGGCGGCAACATCAGGGTCCTGACGCGCATCGACCAGACGCGCATCGCGAGCGTTGCCTTCGGCCTCGACAAGCGTCGCCTCGCCCTGTTCCTTGCTGAGGCTGATGATCCAGTGGATGCCGGTCCATTCCTTAAGCTTGACGCCAAGCTCACCGGGCAGCGAGCCGGGGGCGCCTTCGCCGAGGCGCATGTCGAGCCGGCCAGGCTCCAGCCGCACCAGCCGCACGAAGTTACGCACCTTCGCCCGCATAACGGGATCGCGGTTTTTCTGGCAGAGATCGGCAATATCCTGAACCGAATTGACGGGAACCTTCGGCTCCGGCCGCTCTTCGGTTTTCGGGGTCGCGACCTGCATCTCCTGCGGCCGGCTATCTGGAACGGCGCGCAGCATGGTGGAGGGCTGCGGACCGGCCTGCCTCGGGGCGGCAAATTCCGCAGGTCTTCCGGCCGCCACGGTCTGTGCCGACGAATAGGCACGCGCGCCACCGCCATTGCCGCCGCCGGAAGGCCCGCCATTAGCGTAACCGCCGTCGCCGCTGGAAAGCTCGAGCAGGCGCCGCGCCGCATCTTCCGGTGCCGGCAGATTGGCGGCATGCGAAAGCCGGATCAGCACCATTTCGGCAGCACCCGCCGGCCGTGAGGCATTTTCCGTTTCCGGAATGCCTTTCAGCAGCATCTGCCAGATGCGCGACAGCGCGGTTACCGCGATGGTTTCGGCAAACTCCGCGCCACGCGTGCGTTCTACTTCGGAAAGCGAAGGGTCTTCCGCCGCGTCAGGCACATATTTCATGCGGGTGACGAGATGGGTGAAATCGGCAAGGTCGTTCAGAACGACAACCGGGTTTGCCCCCGCCTCATATTGCCCGTTGAATTCCGAAAGGGCCGCAGCGACATCGCCTTTGACGACGTGCTGGAAGAGGTCGACAATGCGTGCGCGATCGGCAAGGCCCAACATGCCCCGCACGGCTTCCGCCTCCACACGACCGCCGCCATGGGCAATCGCCTGATCGAGCAGGGAAAGACCGTCACGGGCAGAACCCTCGGCCGCACGCGCAATCATCGACAGTGCCTGCGGCTCAGCCTCAAAACCTTCCTTGCCGGCAATGGCGGTGAAGAGGCCGACGAGATCGGCTGCGCTGATGCGGCGCAGGTCAAAACGCTGGCAGCGCGACAGAACGGTGATCGGCACCTTGCGGATTTCGGTCGTTGCGAAGATGAATTTCACATGTTCCGGCGGCTCTTCAAGGGTCTTCAGAAGACCGTTGAAAGCCTGCGTCGACAGCATGTGCACTTCGTCGATGATGTAGACCTTGTAGCGCGCCGAGACCGGGCGATAGCGCACCTGCTCGATGATCTCGCGAATATCATCGATACCGGTATGGGAGGCGGCGTCCATCTCGATCACGTCGACATGCCGGCCTTCCATGATCGCCTGGCAATGTTCACCGGGAATACGAAGGTCGATGGTCGGTTTGTCGATGGTGTCGGTCTTGTAATTCAGTGCGCGGGCGAGAATGCGGGCCGTGGTCGTCTTGCCCACGCCGCGAACGCCGGTCAGCATATAGGCCTGCGCGATACGTCCGGTCTCAAACGCGTTGGTCAGCGTACGGACCATCGGCTCCTGGCCGACCATCAGATCAGAAAAATCCTTTGGGCGATATTTGCGCGCCAATACCCGGTAGCCGGTCCCGACCTGGGATTCGCTTGATGTGGTGGGTATGGTATCGCTCATTGCCTCGCCAGTTTGTTTTGCCAGTTTGTTTCGGGGCTGAACTGGCCCGGCGAAAGCTGAGCGGCATTTTGAAAAGGTGGGAGGCTGGCACGGCGACCCGTGCCTGGCTCGTTAGGGCTGCTTCCTTCCGGACCTGACCCGGTTGGCGAGTGGCTCGTCCACCACCAACCTCCCGAGGCCACATATCGGCAATATCGACAGCAAATGCAAGCCAAGCCTTCAAAAAACTGCTATCACGATGAAAACAAACATGGAGGACACCTTGGAGACATTCCGGCTGGACGAGAGACTAGCGCGCGACAGTGTGCTGGTGACGCGTTTGGGACTATGTGAATTGCGTTTGCAGAATGACAATCGCTGGCCCTGGCTGGTGCTGGTGCCGCAGCGAGGCGGCGTCAGCGAATTGTTCGATCTCACCCCGCTTGATCAGGCCGTGCTGACATTCGAGACCAATCTCGTCGCATCCGCCTTGAAGGAAATCACGGGGGCTACCAAGATCAATGTCGGTGCTTTGGGCAATATCGTCCGGCAACTGCATGTCCATATTATCGCCCGCAATGAAGGCGACACCTGCTGGCCCGGTCCCATCTGGGGTCACGGAACGGCGGTGCCTTATGCGGCGGGCGAGAAGGAAAATTTGATGAAAAAAATCTCCGGCGCGCTCTGATGATCTCCATGAAAATTTTTGAAACCACTGCCCCGCATCCCGAAGCAAGCCTGCTGACGGCCTTTTCCAAAAATGCTCTCGATCGTTTCGCTGAAAAGCGGACGGAGGAGTGCGTTGCCGATGCGCTGAAAGTCGATGGCACCCATATTCTCGCCTTCTCAGGTAATCGGCTCGTCCTGAAACATGACGAGCAGGTCATCGACCCCTTATTTGCCGCCTATGAGCTTGCCGAGTTGCAGCCGGATTTCGACAATGCCGTGCTGCTCGGATATCGCGAAACCGGCGAACCGAGAATTGCAGTGCCGGTTGCCGTGGCAGAAGACCAGCTGGCGAGCCACTACAAGCTTGCCGACGCCCGCACGCTATATCGCGATCATCTGCTCGATGAAGAATTGCTGAGCGAGGTTGCGCAGGCCGTCAGCCTCACACACTGGAACGCCGATAACCGCTTCTGTGGGAAGTGCGGCGGGACGATGGAGCTGCGGATCGGCGGCTACAAGCGCATCTGCGCCGCGTGCAACCACACCATTTTTCCGCGCACCGATCCTGTCGTCATCATGATGACGATCGACATCGAGCGTGATCTTTGCCTGCTTGGTCGCGGCGCGCATTTTGCGCCGGGCATGTATTCCTGCCTTGCCGGTTTCGTGGAGCCGGGCGAGACGATCGAACAGGCTGTGCGCCGTGAAACGCATGAGGAGTCCGGCGTCGAAATCGGCCGGGTGCGGTATCACGCCTCCCAGCCCTGGCCGATGCCGCATACACTAATGATCGGCTGTTATGCCGAGGCGCTCTCGTCCGATATTGCTCGCGACGAGATCGAACTGGAGGATTGCCGCTGGTTCACGCGAGCGGAAGTCGCAAAAATGCTGGAAACGGCGACGGGTGAAGGTTTTTCCGCGCCGCCCGGTGGCGCCATCGCGCATCGCTTGATGCGCGACTGGGTGGAATGGTCAAAATGAAACCGTACGGCAGGCTCAGTTCTGGTTGAGCTTGCCACGCATCGCATGGCCTTTGTAGACGCCGAGAATGCGGACCTTTTCCGAGAAGAAGCGCAGCTCGTCCAGCGCATGCCGCACCGGTTCGTCATCGGGGTGGCCTTCAATATCGGCATAAAACTGCGTCGCCACGAATTTGCCGCCGAGCTGGTAGCTTTCGAGCTTCGTCATGTTGATGCCGTTGGTGGCAAAACCGCCCATGGCCTTGTAGAGCGCGGCCGGAATGTTGCGAACATTGAAGACGAAGGTCGTGACGACGATTTCGTCGCTCGACTGACGCTTGGCCCAGTTTTCATCGCGGGAGAGCACGACGAAGCGCGTGACGTTGTTTTCCGAATCCTCGACGTTCTCAGCCAGGATATCGAGACCGTAGAGACTGGCGGCAAGACGCGGCGCGAGGGCTGCCATGCTGCGGTCGCCCTTTTCGGAAACCAGCCTAGCGGAGCCCGCCGTATCGCCCGCAATGACGGGCTTCCAGCCGTTCGAACGGATGATCTTGCGGCACTGGCCCAGCGCATGGATATGGCTGTGGACGGTGCGGATCTCGTCCTTCGTCACACCGGGCACCACCATAAGCTGGAAACGGATCGGCATGAAATATTCGCCGATGATGTGCAGACGTGATTCGGGCAGCAGGTGATGAATATCCGCGACGCGACCGGCCAGCGTGTTTTCAATCGGGATCATGCCGAGATCGGCTTCGCCGCTCTCGATGGCATTGAAGGCATCCTCGAATGTCGGGCATGGCAATGGCTCCATATCCGGAAACATGTCACGGCAGGCCATGTCGGAATTCGCGCCGAACTCGCCCTGAAAGGCAATACGATTTGTAATCAAGCTCATGGGACTGTCCGTTAGAGGGTTCTGCTTGCAAGGATCTTGCGGGCTTTTTCAAGGTCATGCGGCGTGTCGACGCCAAGCGGCACTGAACGGACGATTTCCGCATCGATGCGCATGCCCGCTTCCAGTGCACGCAGCTGTTCCAGCCGCTCGCGCAATTCCAGAGGCGAGGGCGGCAGGCGCACGAATGTTTCAAGTGCGGCGCGGCGATAGGTGTAAAGTCCGATGTGGTGATAAAGCGGCCCATCGCCATAAGGGGCGGTGGCGCGGGTGAAATAAAGCGCGCGCAACCGTGTTTCGGAAAGCGGGCTACCCACCACTTTCACCACGTTCGGATTGGTTTTTTCCTCTTCGTCGGTGATTTCGACCGTCAGCGTGGCGATGTCGACCGCGGCATTTTCCAGCGGGCGCAGCGAGGCGCGGATGGTTTCCGCCTCGATGGTCGGAAGATCCCCCTGAACATTGATGACATATTCGGCGTTGCCGTGAGGATCGGCCTTTTGCAGCGCCTCAAAAATGCGGTCCGAGCCGGACTGGTGGTCGTCCCGCGTCATCATCACGTCGAAACCGGCATTTTGAACGGCCGAAAAAACCTGTTCGTCATCGACCGCAACGACGATTCGTTCCGCACCTGCTTCGCGCGCGCGCAACGCCACCTGAACGATCATCGGCTTGCCGCCAATATCCGCAAGCGGCTTGCCCGGCAGGCGTGTGGATGCCATCCGTGCCGGTATGAGGACGACAGCTTTCTCGAAATCCCGATTCTTCATCCGACACCCTTCAAATCCCGCCCGAAAAGTGTCAAAACGTCACGGAGTGGGGACCATTATTCAAGTTGCGCAGGCTGTGCAAAAGCCATAGCTTTCGAGTAATTTCAAGATGCCCGGTTATATGGAGCGGATGCGAGGGAGCGCATATAGATGAATTCTTATGTTAATATGGGCGTTGGGGCGTTGCTGGGCACGGTTTTCGTCCTGATGTCGGTGTCGATTGCGTCTGAGGGCATTTTCCATGCGCCTGCGCCCGAAAAGGAAGGTTACACCATTGCCGCGGCAGAAAGCGGTGGCGAAGCCGGTGGCGGTGAAGCCGCTGCAGCTGCGACGCCAATCGCAAAATTGCTTGCGAGCGCCGATGCCGCCAAGGGCGAAACGGTCTTCAAGAAGTGTACGAGCTGTCATACCGGAGAGAGTGGTGGTGCAAACAAGGTCGGCCCCAATCTCTTCGATATCGTCAATCGGCCGATCGCCAGCCACGAAGGTTTCAGCTACTCCGCTGGGATGAAGGATTTCTCCAAGGGCGCCTCCGTGCATTGGGATTACGATCATCTCAACTTCTTCCTCGAAGCCCCCAAGAAACACGTTCCTGGCACGGCCATGGGCTTTGCAGGCGTGAAGAAGGAAACGGAAAGAGCCGACCTCATCGCTTATCTGCGCTCGCTTTCGGCAAACCCGGCTCCGCTTCCGGATCCGAATGCGGCTCCCGCACCGATGAACTGATGATCATGATGGTTCATGATAAAAGCCCGGCATCGCTGCCGGGCTTTTATTTTTGTACGGACGGATTGCAAATACGGGAGTGGCGCCTGAAAAATCAGAAGCCCTTGCCGCCACGCAGTTCGGAAATCACCGTTCCGACCATGATCTTGATATCCAGCCAGACCGAAAAATTCTCGACATAATAAAGATCGGAAACGATCCGGGCACGGGCCTTGTCGCTGCGATCCGTCGGGCCGCGTAGTCCCCGCATCTGGGCGAGGCCGGTAATGCCGGGCCGCATCCGGTGCCGCATGTGATAATGGGGAACCAGTTCCTCATAAAGACGGCCGGCCGCCAGCATGCCGATGGCGTGGCAGCGTGGGCCCACCAGCGACATGTCGCCCTTCAACACATTGATCAGCTGCGGCAGTTCGTCGATATTCGTTCGGCGGAGAATGGCGCCGATACGGGTTATCCGCGGATCGTTCTTCACCGTCTGAGCCACCCCGGTGACGTCACCCAGTTCCGTCCGCATCGAGCGAAATTTATAGACGCGGATTTTTCTTCCATTCATGCCCCAGCGCACCTGCGAGAACAGGACCGGGCCTTTGCTGTCGAGCTTCACCAGCAATGCGACGGTCGCCAATACGGGGGCAAGTGCGACAAGGGCGATGGACGCCCCTGCAATATCGATGGTTCTTTTGAGCGCAAACTGGCTGCGCAACAATGACGATGGTTTTTTTTCTGAAATGGGAGATTGCATTTCCGCCGCTTCAAACGGCACGGCAGGATAGGGAGCGCCGTAAAAAACGGCATGCGATGAGCCTTTAGTACCCAGCATAATATGGAACCCTGAAAAGTTATTTTGAAACAAGAAAATTAATTTATATGAACGATTAATAATTCATTTACCCTAAAAAGTCACCCGAAATGTATCCGTCTCTGCGTAAATGGCAATCTAGGGTTAATCGGCGTGCGCGCATATGTTGCAGTGTCGCACCGTCTCCGCTCATGGCTGCGGATGCGAAGGGCAAAGCCTTCGGAAAAGCGGGTTTTGCGGGAGAGCGAGTGTCGCTGCCACCTCGCCATTCGTGATGAAATCCGCTGGCCATTTACCAGGGGCGGGTCAATTTCCCATCAGAATGTCTAGCAGTGTCGTCTGCTTCGGCCCCGATTGCGCGGGAGCCTGGCCGCCTATATCGGCGGGCGGTACGGGGCCGTTGCCGGCCTGATAGCCGGGTTCGATATCGCGGGAAGGTATATTCGCCGGCGGCATGGCCATGCCCGGTTGGTTGGGTGAAGCCGGCGCATCGGGGTAGGCGCGGGTGTCCGTCGTTCCGCCACCCAGCGCATTGGAAATGATCTCGCCGATGGATGAGGGGGCGGCCTCCGGTGCCGGCTGCTGCATTTCCCCGAGCGGCGGTACGCTACCTGCACCGAGGCCGAAAAGCGGCGACGGCGAGAGCCCGGAATGGGCAGCGGTCATGAAATCCTTCCATGCCCGTGCCGGCAGTCCGCCGCCGGTCACCTTTTTCATGGAGGTGCCGTCGTCATTGCCGAACCAGACGCCGGTGGTGAGGTTGCTTGTGTAGCCGACAAAAAGTGCATCGCGGAAGGACTGGGTCGTGCCGGATTTTCCTGCCGCCTGCCAGCCTTGCAGGCGCGCCGCCTTGCCGGTGCCTTCGGTAATGACGCGGGACAACATGCCGTTCATGGTCGCGGCAATCTCTTCGCTCAGCACGCGTGGTGGATTATCGTATTTGTTCTCGTAAAGAACCTTGCCATCGGCATCGGTGATGCGCCGGACGATATGGGGCGTCGCCTTGTAGCCACCATTCATGAAGGGAGCATAGGAGGCGGTGAGTTCCATCAGCGACACTTCCGAGGTGCCGAGCGCGATGGAGGCATTGTTTTGCAGCTCCGATTCGATGCCCATGCGATGGGCCACCTGCGTCACCCGTTCCGGGCCGACTTCCATCACCAGCTGTGCGGCGATCGTGTTCAGCGAATTGGCAAGCGCGGTGGCGAGCGTCACTTCGCCGCGATATTTCTTCTCGTAGTTTTCCGGTGTCCAGTTGCCGATGCGCACTGGCCCGTCATTGCGGATCGTGTAGGGGGTAAGCCCCGATTCGAGTGCGGCGACATAAACGAAGGGCTTGAAGGCTGAACCGGGTTGCCGTTTTGCCTTCACGGCGCGGTTGAACTGGCTTTGCGCATAATCCGCTCCGCCGACGACGGCGCGTATCGCACCCGTACCGTCGATGGAAACCAGCGCCGCCTGCGAGGCGCCCTGCTTCTTCCCGTCACCCTGCAGCACATGGGTCAACGCCTTTTCGGCGTCGCGCTCGAGATTGGGGTCGATGGTCGTATCAACGACGATGTCCTGCTTGACCTCGCCAACCAGGCCGCGGACTTCCTCCAGCACCATATCGGCGGCGTAATGTTCAGCGCCCGACCAGAACCGTTTCGCCTTGGTCGGCGGCTGCGACATGGCGGTCTTGATTTCGTCATCGGTGATGAAGCCGACATCGCGCATGGATTGCAGCACGACCTGCGCCCGCTCTTCCGCCGCCTGCGGATCGCGCGCCGGTGAAAGGCGTGAGGGCGCTTTGAGAAGCCCGGCCAGCATCGCCGCTTCGCCCAGATTGACGTCGCGTGCGGATTTGTTGAAGTAACGCCGGGAAGCCGCCTCGACGCCATAGGCATTGGAGCCGAAATAGACGCGATTGAGATACATCGCGAGGATCTGGTCCTTGGTGAACTCGTGCTCCAGCCAGAAGGACAGAAGCACTTCCTGCACCTTGCGTTCCAGCGTCCGGTCAGGCGAGAGGAACAGGTTTTTCGCCAGCTGCTGCGTCAGTGTCGAGCCGCCCTGCACGGTTCGTCCCGTCAGCACATTCGTCACGATGGCGCGTCCGAGACCGAGCGGATCTATCCCGAAATGCGAATAAAACCGGCGATCCTCGATCGCCATGACAGCCTGGGGAATATAAGGCGACATGTCTTCCAGCGCGAGCGCCTCGCCACCGGTCGTGCCGCGATTGGCAAGCACACTGCCGTTCACCGAAACGATCTTCACATTCGGCGGCCGTTCGGGAATGGACCAGCTGCTGGCGCTCGGCATGCGCGCGCCATAATAAAGAACAAGCCCGGCAACTCCGATGCCGCCCCAGATGCCGAGCACGATGCACCAATAGAAGAGGGAGCGGATGAAGCCCGTTGCGCCACGGCCGGAGTTGCGGCTGCGCTTTTCTTTCTTCCGGGGTTTGGTGCGGCCGGATGCCTGGTTTTGCTTTTTCGCCGGCTGTTTTGATGTTCCGCTGATGCGTTCGCTGGCATCAAGACGCAGGTCATCACCGGACTCGTGGAAATCCCCGAAGGAAGGTTCTACCCGTTCGCGTGATTTACCTTTGCCTGCCATCCAGCCGAAGTCGCTCCTATTCGCGAAACCGCGCTTATCCCCTTTGGGTTCAGGTCTCTATGCCTGCGCGATCCTTAATCCAGGATGAAGAGTGTAAATGCGGCGATTTAAGGCGGGGTTAAGTCCAGGCCGGATCAAATCGGCGTCATTGACAGACGTCGACCCACTCCGCTCCCGTCAATTTAGCCATGACATCAGGCGAAATCTTCACCGCCGCATTGGTGGCGCCGGCTGCCGGAACCACCTCGTGATAGTTTTTCAGTGAGATGTCGCAAAACACCGGCAGGGCCGAAGGAAGTCCGAAAGGACAAACGCCACCGACGGGATGGCTGGTCACGGCGACCACTTCTTCAGGTCCGAGCATGCGTGGTTTCGCACCGAAATGATCGCGGAATTTGCGGTTGTCGAGGCGTCTGGTGCCGGCGGCGACGACGAGAAGAATGGTGTCGCCAGCCTTCAGGCAGATGGTTTTGGCGATCTGGTCGGGGTCGACGCCGTGCGCTTCGGCGGCCAGTGAGACGGTCGCCGAACTCGCTTCCGTTTCAATCACGGTCACTTCGGGCGATTTCTCGGTGAAAAAGGCTCTGACGGATTCGATAGACATGCGTATTTATTAGGCTTTACACGGACAGGCTTCAAGTCGCCTCGAAATAGCTATGCGTTTTTTGCAATGCTGCGCTGCGATGAAACGTCTGTTTTTTAAGCTGATATCCTGTATGTTTAAACCATCGAAGCGACGCACTCCTCCTCCCAGCGTCGCCCGATTGGACTGACAATACTCCTCCTCCCAATTGTCAGTCAGTTTCAAGAACCCGGCGCACCTCCTCCCGCGCCGGGTTTTTGCGTTTTTGGCGATCCGGTTGCCTTCTTAATCCACCTTCCCTCAAAGACTGCCCTGTTCAAAGAAACTTGACTTTGAGACCCTTCCAACCTACGTACTTCGCCATCGATATTTGTTTGACGACCAGAGCTTCGGCGTCTTTCCAGACGCTCACGACGATCTTTTCCTTCAAATTCGACCCAAGTCCGCACTGCTTGCAGTGCAAATACAATTGCCAACGGAAGGAAATCGTTATGGCGACTGGTACAGTAAAGTGGTTCAACGCAACCAAGGGCTACGGCTTCATTCAGCCGGACGACGGTTCGCAGGACGTATTCGTTCACATCTCCGCTGTTGAGCGTGCTGGTCTGACCTCCCTCAACGACGGTCAGAAGCTCTCCTACGAGCTGATGCAGGACCGCCGCTCGGGCAAGATGTCCGCAGGTGAGCTCGTCGCTTCCTGATAAGCGCTTTGGCCCGAAAGGGTCATTCGCATGAATGGAAAGGCCGGATTTTTCCGGCCTTTTTTCTTTGGAAAGACGTGCCGAACAGGCAGGCCTTGAAAAGGCGGGCGCGCATACCAATATAGGGTTCAACGGTGTTTCGGATGAAAACTGTCAGGCGGGCATTTTGAAAGTGCCGCTGTTATCGTGTTAACCAAAGATTAACCGAAGCAGCCGATCCTGATGGTGAAAGGCAGCGGCCATGGAAGTGGACGCGCTCTGGAACATCAGACCGTTGAACGCTTTGACCACGGATGTACTGGCATTGACGAAAAACGGATGGAAAGGTCGGGCTCGCCCGGCCTTTTTGTTTTTGCGATGAGCAAACGGAAAGAGGAAGCGCCGCACCCGGTGCTTCCTCTTTTTTGTTATTTCGCCGCGAGTGCATCCAGAATGCGGACCCAGGAGCGGATGCCCTTGTGGAAGGACTGCAACTCGTATTTTTCATTCGGCGAATGAATGCGGTCGTCAGTCAGGCCAAAGCCGACAAGCAGCGAATCCATACCCAGCATCTTCTGGAAATCACCGACGATCGGGATCGAGCCGCCCATGCCGATGACAACGGCGGGTTTTGGCCACTCTTCCGAAAGCGCGTTTTTGGCCTTGGTGAGCACGGGCGAGTCGTAAGACAGCTGGATGGCCGGTGATGCGCCATGCTCGTGGAACTCCACGGAGCAATCGGCTGGAATTCTGGAGCGCACATAGGCCCGGAAGCTGTCGCGAATGGCCGCGGGGTTCTGCTCGCCGACGAGGCGGAACGACACCTTGGCGGAGGCTTTGGCCGCGATCACGGTCTTGAAACCATCGCCGGTATAACCGCCGATGATGCCGTTGACTTCCGCCGTCGGCCGCGCCCAGGTCTGCTCCAGCACGGAGCGGCCCTTTTCGCCCGAGGGAACCGAAAGGCCGACTTCACCGAGGAAGGCTTCCGCCGTGCGCCCGAGCGTTTCCCAGGAGGCCTTGATGTTGGCAGGGGTCTCTTCTACGCCGTCATAAAAGCCGGCAAGCGTCACACGGCCGGTCTCGTCATGCAGTCCGGCAAGGATATCGGTGAGGATATGGATCGGGTTTGCGGCGGCACCGCCAAAAAGGCCGGAATGCAGGTCGCGATCAGCCGCCGTGATGACTACCTCTTCGCCAACCAGGCCGCGAAGGGCAGCGGCGATAGCGGGCGTATCCCGGTCCCACATGCCGGTATCGCAGACCAGCGCATAATCGGCTTTCAACTCCTGCGCATTGGCGTCGAGGAACGGCTTCAGCGAAGGCGAGCCGGATTCCTCTTCACCTTCAAACAGAATGGTGACGCGCACCGGCAGGCCGCCATTGACCGCCTTATAGGCCCGGCAGGCCTCCACGAAGGTCATCAGCTGGCCCTTGTCGTCAGCCGTGCCACGTCCGGTAATCACCTTCCGGCCAGCGCCGACATCCTTGATAGCAGGCTCGAACGGATCATTTTCCCAGAGATCAAGCGGATCGACCGGCTGAACGTCATAATGGCCGTAAAAAAGCACATGCGGTGCATCCTTGGTCGCCGCATCGTGATGCGCAACCACCATCGGGTGACCGGCCGTATCGCGGACGGAAGCCGTAAAGCCGAGCGCGGAAAGTGTCCTCACCAGCCATTCCGCGGCCTTGCGGCATTCCGCCTTATAGGCAGGATCCGTGGAAATCGACGGAATGCGCACGAGTTCGAACAGCCGCTCGAGGCTGGAAGTCAGATTATCGTCGGCGTAGGAAAGAATAGGGGAAACGTCTGTCATCGCTGATCCTGTCATGTCTGTCGTGACCCGGCGAAAAGACGAAATATCCGGGCATCGCACATCGCGGGAAACAAGGGGCGGGCTTGTCGTGAATCGGCAAGCGCGCGGCCGCCGGAACGATAGAGCAGTTCACGAAAACTGCGAAGCGGTTTTGGGCCGTGAATGTTATTTTGCTTTTTTGGCGCTTTCGATCGCCCGGCGCATATATTCTAGCAGAAGCTGTCGTTCGAAGCGGCGGAAATCCGCAAGCAATGTGTCTTCGGTCGCCTCGGAAGCGGCGATAGCATTCGCCTCCAGATCCCGGCCGCGCTGCGTCAGTTCGATGATCTGGGCGCGGCGGTCACTCGGATGAGATTTGCGGACAATCAGACCGTCACGTTCCATGCGCGAAAGCGTGTTGGCAAGCGTCGCCTGTTCGACATCGATTCTATCAAGCAATTGCCGCTGCGTCAGGCCTTCTTCATGCCAGAGCTCGATGAGAATGGGAAATTGGCCGGGAGAAAAACCGAGCGCCGCGGCTCTTTTCTGCAGCGCCATGGTAAATTCCCGCGCCATCTTCGCGGCGAGATAGATTGCCGATTCGTCCCGGGAAAAACCCATTCTTCCGTCCATACCACATCGCCGCTGGCGGAAAGCCGGCAACTTTAATAGCGCGATATATATCGCATGATATGTTTAGACCAGCCCAAACGGGGCGCAAAATAAAACCGCCATGGCCGGGAGGGGTCGGCCATGGCGGTCATATTGGAGGACAAAGGCCCGGAGAGGGGGAAAGGCCTTTGTCCGGTCTGACGCGGCGGGGGACGAGCCAGCTATCAGACTACGGCGTGATCAGGCGCCGTCCTCTAAGAAATGTGTCTGCAAATGCGGCTTTTCAAGGGAAGGGCGGATTACAAATCGGTAAGGTTCAGGTGAATTTTACAGGCTTCTCGGGCCGGCTCATTACCCGTGCTTTACGGTGTGTTGTGCGAAGTTTCGGTGGACGTCAAAACGGCCCCGCGCTATCCATGCTACCCATGAAAAAAGGCGATCATCTTTTCCTCGTTGACGGGTCCGGTTTCATTTTCCGGGCCTTCCATGCCATCCCGCCGCTGAACCGCAAGTCGGACGGGCTGCCGGTCAACGCCGTCTCCGGCTTCTGCAACATGTTGTGGAAGCTCCTGAAGGATGCGCGCAATACCGATGTCGGCGTCACACCGACCCATTTTGCTGTCATTTTCGACTATTCATCGAAAACCTTCCGCAACGAGCTTTACGATCTCTACAAGGCCAATCGCTCGGCGCCGCCGGAAGATCTGGTGCCGCAATTCGGCCTGATCCGCGAGGCGACACGCGCCTTCAACCTTCCCTGCATCGAGACGGAAGGCTTCGAGGCAGATGACATCATCGCCACTTATGCGCGGCAGGCCGAGGCGATCGGCGCCGATGTCACCATCATCTCCTCCGACAAGGATCTGATGCAGCTCGTGACAGTCAATGTGCATATGTACGACGCCATGAAGGACAAGCAGATCGGTGTTCCAGACGTCATCGAAAAATGGGGCGTCGGCCCCGAAAAGATGATCGACCTGCAGGCGATGACCGGCGATTCCACCGACAACGTCCCGGGCATTCCCGGCATTGGGCCGAAGACGGCGGCGCAATTGCTGGAGGAATATGGCGATCTCGATACGCTTCTGGCGCGGGCAGGGGAAATTAAGCAGCAGAAACGCCGGGAAAACATCATCGCCAATGCTGATCTTGCCCGTATTTCCAGACAGCTGGTAGCGCTCAGAACCGATGTGCCGCTGGAACAGACCCTCGAAGAACTGGTGCTGGAACCGCAGAATGGCCCGAAGCTCATTGCCTTCCTGAAGGCGATGGAGTTCACGACGCTGACCCGCCGTGTTGCCGAAGCGACGGAAACGGACGCCTCGGCCGTCGATGCTGCCACCGTGCCGGTGCAATGGGGCGTCGATGCCCATGGCCCCGATCTCGATGCGCCGGCCGTAGCTGCGGCAGGTGACGTGTCCGCCGAGGCAAACAATGCGCCGGCTTCGGCCGCCACTTCCGCAAGAAAGCTGGTTGGCGAGGGCAGCGCGCCCGCCGATCTCGCCACCGCGCGACAGGCCCTTTTTGCCGCCGCCAAGATCGATACCACCGCTTATACGACGATCAGGGACCTCGCGACGCTGGATCGCTGGATTGCCGCCGCCCGGGAGA
Organism: Agrobacterium tumefaciens; assembly: GCF_005221325.1. Classification (NCBI taxonomy): domain Bacteria; kingdom Pseudomonadati; phylum Pseudomonadota; class Alphaproteobacteria; order Hyphomicrobiales; family Rhizobiaceae; genus Agrobacterium; species Agrobacterium tumefaciens. The sequence continues at coordinate 2,750,933 of NZ_CP039888.1, forward strand.
CGGGTGTCGTCGCCTTCGATACCGAAACGACCTCACTCGACCCGATGCAGGCCGAACTCGTCGGTTTTTCGTTGGCCATTGCCGACAATGGCAAGGATGCCTCAGGCACGGATATCCGCGCTGCCTATATTCCTTTGACCCACAAGACCGGCTCCGGCGGTGATCTGTTCAGCGACGGCATCAAGCTCGCCGAAGGGCAGGTGCCGTTTGCCGAAGCGCTGGCGCGCCTGAAGGACTTGCTTGAAGATGAAGCCGTTCTGAAAATCGCGCAGAACCTTAAATATGATTACCTGCTGATGAAACGCCAGGGCGTCGTCATGCAGAGCTTCGATGACACGATGCTGATTTCCTATGTGCTTGAGGCCGGCAAGGCCACACATGGCATGGATTCCCTGTCCGAACGCTGGCTCGGCCACACGCCCATCGCCTATAAGGACGTGGCGGGATCGGGCAAGTCGAGCATCACCTTCGATTTTGTCGACATCGACAAGGCAACCGCCTATGCGGCTGAGGATGCTGACGTCACCCTGCGGCTGTGGATGGCGCTTAAGCCCCGGCTTGTCTCGGAAAGGCTGACCAAGGTTTATGAGCGGTTGGAACGCCCCCTCGTGCCGGTTCTGGCGCATATGGAAGAGCGCGGCATCACCGTGGACCGGCAAATCCTGTCGCGCCTTTCCGGCGAACTCGCACAGAAGGCCGCGAGCTTCGAAGAGGAAATCTACGAACTCGCGGGCGAGCGTTTCAACATCGGCTCGCCGAAGCAGCTCGGCGATATCCTGTTCGGCAGGATGGGTCTGCCGGGCGGCTCCAAGACCAAGACGGGCCAATGGTCGACATCGGCGCAGGTTCTGGAAGACCTCGCGGCGGAAGGTGCGGAATTGCCGCGCAAGATCGTCGACTGGCGGCAGCTGACCAAGCTGAAATCCACCTATACGGATGCGCTGCCCAGCTATATCCATCCCGAGACGAAACGGGTGCACACCTCCTACGCGCTCGCCTCCACCACCACGGGGCGTCTGTCCTCTTCGGAGCCGAACCTTCAGAACATCCCGGTCCGTACCGCCGAAGGCCGCAAGATTCGCACGGCCTTCATCTCCACGCCAGGACACAAGCTTCTGTCGGCCGACTACAGCCAGATCGAGCTGCGCGTGCTTGCCCATGTCGCCGATATTCCGCAGCTTAGAAACGCCTTCGAAAACGGCATCGACATTCATGCGATGACCGCATCGGAAATGTTCGGCGTGCCGGTGGAAGGTATGCCCTCGGAAGTGCGCCGCCGCGCCAAGGCCATCAACTTCGGCATCATCTACGGCATTTCCGCTTTTGGTCTCGCCAACCAGCTCAGCATCGCCCGCTCGGAGGCGGGGGACTATATCAAGAAATATTTCGAGCGCTTTCCCGGCATTCGCGACTACATGGAAGCGACCAAGGCGTTCGCCCGCGAGAACGGCTATGTCGAGACGATTTTCGGCCGCCGTGTCCATTATCCGGAAATCCGCTCCTCCAACCCGTCCGTGAAAGCCTTCAACGAACGTGCGGCCATCAATGCGCCGATCCAGGGCTCGGCCGCCGATATCATCCGCCGCGCCATGGTCCGCATCGAGCCGGCGCTGGAGGCCGAAAAGCTTTCCGCCCGCATGCTGTTGCAGGTGCATGACGAACTCATCTTCGAAGTCGAGGAAGCGGAAATCGAAAAGACCCTGCCGGTCGTCGTCTCCGTCATGGAGGATGCGGCCATGCCGGCCATCTCCATGAGGGTGCCGCTGAAGGTGGATGCCCGCGCGGCCGACAATTGGGATGAGGCGCATTGAGGGGAAGCCGGCTTTCTGTGAATTCAGAATATGCACGACTTCAAGGAGCGCATTGTTTTCGATAAGGGGGGGCATGATTTGTGCCGCCTGAGGGTAGTGCGTCGCGCTGTTTCCGCTGAATCGGAAAAAATGCGCATCAGGGCTGGTCAAAGCCAGTTTCGGCATGTATAAGCGCGCCAAATTTCCGATATCGAGACATCCGACATTCGGCCTTTGGTTCTGGCCGGTTCCGTTGTTTCGCCGCTTAAGTGGAGTAACAAAAATGGCTGTACCAAAAAGAAAAACAAGCCCGTCCAAGCGCGGCATGCGCCGCTCGGCCGACGGTCTCAAGTCTGCAACCTACGTTGAAGACAAGAACTCCGGCGAACTGCGCCGTCCGCACCATATCGATCTGAAGACCGGTATGTATCGCGGCCGTCAGGTTCTGACGCCGAAGGAAAGCGCATAAGCTTTTCTGACATTACATTTGCAAAAAACCGGTCCTCGTGGCCGGTTTTTTGTTTTCAGGACTGTCCGGCTGCCTTTTCCCCTCACTTGGAAAATTCCGCCACTCCTCCTACACTCGTTGAGGGAGAGCGGGTTTGAGGCCTGAAGCAGGAGGGGAGTTTCGGTGAAATATCGCTGGATTTTGTTGACGTTTCTCGGCCTCGGTCTCGGTTATGGCGCCGTGACGAGAGGTGGCGGCATCATCGCGGAAAGCTATTTCGGCGAAACGTCCGATCAGGGCCGCACGACGCTCCGGCTCGCCGTCTCGGCGCTCGGCGGGCTCCTGAGCCGCTACGAGCCACTTCCCGCGCTGATTGCCGATCATGACGACATAGAGGAACTGGTCGCGCATCCCAAGGATGAAGCCCTGCGCCAGCGGGCCAATGTCTACCTCAAATCCATCAACACCCTGCTGGAATCCTCCGATATCTATATCATCACGCTGGATGGGGAGACGATCGCGGCCAGCAATTACGATGGGCCGACGAGCTTCGTCGGCGAGAATTTCAGTTACCGGCCCTATTTCCAGGATGCCGCCAAGGGCCTCAAGTCTCGCTTTTTTGCGCTCGGCACCACCTCCCACAAGCGCGGTTATTATTTCTCCGCGCCGATTCTCTTCAATGAAGAGATCAAGGGCGTCATCGTGTTCAAGGTAGATATTGAAGGCATAGAGGCGTCCTTCGGGGATGGCGAAAACCGCATTCTGGTTTCGGACCCCGAAGGCATCATCTTCATGACCGGCACGCCGCAATGGCTTTATTCCGGCCTGATGCCGCTGACACCGGAGAGGCTGGCGCGCACCGAAGCCTCTCGCCGCTACGCCAATGCCGCCCTCAAGGAATTGCCGCTGAAAAACGGCAGTTTCGGTTCGCACCAGCTGATGACGATCAGTCAGGAGGACGGCGAGAGGGAATATATGGTCCTGTCGCAGCCGATGCCGGATGCGGGCTGGACCGTCAGCGTGCTGATGGATACGGGCTCGCTCCGCACGCAGGTCAAGACGGCGATGATTGCGATCATCCTGTGCCTGTGCCTCGCTGCGGCGCTGATTGCCGCCATGCTGCAAAGACGGCGGCGTCTGCGCGAACGCCTGACCCACCAGGCCGAAGCGCAGGCAGAGCTGGAGCGCCGGGTGGAGGAGCGCACGGCCGATCTGGCGCGGGTCAATCAGGAAATCGAACACGAAATCGCCGAACGTCGCCAGACCGAAAAGCAGTTGCGCAAGATGCAGAACGATCTGGTGCAGGCTGGCAAGCTGGCGGCACTTGGGCAGATGTCGGCGGCGCTGTCTCACGAATTCAACCAGCCGCTTGCCGCTGCCAAGAACTATGCCGAAAACGCCTCGCTTCTGGTGGAGCGCGGGCGTCTGGAAGAGGTGACGGAAAATCTCAGGCGTATTTCAGGCTTGATCGACCGTATGGCGTCGATCAGCAAACATCTCAGGAACTTTGCCCGCAAACCCAACGAGAAAACGGCAGCGGTGGGTCTGGAAACCGTCCTTCGCGATACGCTCGAAATCGTCGGTCCGCGGCTGAAGGCCGCCGATGCAATGCTGGATGTCGATCTTGGCCCGGTGCCGCTTGCGGTGAAAGCCGGTCCGGTGCGATTGCAGCAGGTGCTCGTCAATATCATCTCCAATGCCGCCGATGCCGTGGAAGGGCGTGACGATCGCCGGATCTCACTACAGGCGGTGCAGCACGGTCAGGCGGTATCGATTTTCATCCGCGACCACGGCCCCGGCGTGCCGGCGGCGATTTCGGAACGCATCTTCGATCCCTTCTTCACCACCAAAGGTGTGGGCCGCGGCCTCGGCCTTGGCCTGTCCATCTCCTATAACATCATCAAGGATTTCGGTGGCCAGCTGCGGGTGCGAAACCATGAAGACGGCGGGGCAGAATTCGAGATCGAATTACCAGCCGCCACCTGGCGCGTGGAGGCAGCTGCGGAATGACCATGTCGCGGGTTCTGTTGATCGATGACGAGGAGGAGCTGCGCTTTTCCACCGCGCAGGCGCTGGAGCTTTCCGGTTTTGCCGTCACCATGCTGGCAAGCGCCGAACACGCGCTGGAACTGATCGGCTACAGCTTCGACGGCGTCGTGGTCAGCGATATCCGCATGCCCGGCATGGATGGCATGACGCTGCTGCAAAAGGTGAGGGAGCTTGACCCGGAAATACCTGTCATCCTCATGACGGGACATGGCGATGTGCAGCTTGCCGTCAACGCCATGCGCAACGGTGCTTATGACTTCATCGAAAAGCCCTTCACCCCGCAATATCTCGCCGGCATCATCAAGAGAGCGAATGACCGGCGGGCGCTGGTGCTGGAAAACCGCCGGCTGAAGGCGGTGGCCGGCAAGCATGATGACCTCGAAACACGTCTGCCCGGCAGGACCCAGATCATGGTTGATCTGCGCTATCGCATCCGCGCCATCGGCGCGACGGACGCCGATACGCTGATCGTGGGTGACACCGGTGCCGGCAAAGAGGTGGTGGCGCGGGCGCTGCATGACATCAGCGCCAGAGCCAACCGACCCTTCGTCGCGATCAATTGTGCTGCCCTTCCGCAGACGCTGATCGAAAGCGAACTCTTCGGCCATGAGGCCGGTGCTTTTCCGGGCGCACTGCGCTCACGCTATGGCAAGTTCGAACATGCCCGGGGCGGCACCATCCTGCTGGATGAGATTGGCTCCATGCCCTTCGAACTGCAGGGGCGCTTCCTGCGCGTCTTGCAGGAGCGGGTGATTACCCGTCTGGGCTCCAATGAGACGGTCGAGCTCGATGTCCGCTTCATCGCCACCAGCAAGGTCGATCTGGAGCAGGAGGTTGCGGCCGGCCGGTTCCGCGCCGATCTTCTGTATCGCCTGAATGTGGCGACGCTTCTCGTGCCTTCGCTTTCGCAGCGCAGTGCGGACATACCGCTGCTCTTCCTGCATCTGGTCCGGGAAGCCGCCGCCCGTTACGGGCGGGAAGATATGGACGTGCCGCAGCATCTGCTTTCCGCCGTTTCGTTGCGGGAATGGCCGGGCAATGTGCGGGAATTGCGCAATGCCGCGGATCGTTTCGTGCTGGGTCTGGAAAGCGATGTGTCCGAGGTGTCGCTGGCACTTCATGATGACGGCACCTCGACGCTGGCGCCGCGGGTTGCCGCTTATGAAAAAAGCCTGATCGCGCACGCCATTGCCGTGCATGGCGGAAATCTGAAATCCGTCTATGAAAGTCTCGGCATTTCACGCAAAACGCTTTATGAGAAAATGCAGAAATACGGGCTGCATCGGCACATGACCGAGGTCTGATGGGTGGATTTCCACCCATGGATAAAGCGCTATGGGTTGAAATCCACCCATAAGCATCCAGGACAGCGATAAAAGTGGACGCCGCGACGAGAGCACCGTTGCTGAACGGCAATCCCGGATCGCAAATAACGTCACCCCGGCCGCCATGGAGGAGCATGCGCGGCTGAAGTGGCGATCATTTTCATCCGGGAGGAATCGATGAAAATACTGAAGACAGTTACCGGCCTTGCCGCCGCCGCTGCCGTTTCCCTTTTTGCGCTGTCCGCGTCCGCTCAGAACTATCCCGAGCGTAACATCACCATGGTCGTGCCGTTTGCCGCCGGTGGTCCGACGGATACGGTCGCGCGCCTTGTCGCCGAATCCATGTCGAAGGATCTCGGTCAGCAGATCATCGTCGAAAATGTCGGCGGCGCGGGCGGCACGCTGGGTGCTGGCCGTGTGGCCGCAGCCGATCCGGACGGCTACACGGTGCTTCTGCACCACATTGGCATGGCGACCAGCGCCACGCTTTACCGCAAGCTTGCCTACGATACGACGAACGCCTTCGAATATGTCGGTCTGGTCACCGAAGTGCCGATGACCATTCTGTCGCGCAAGAATCTCGAGACCAAGGACCTCAAGGGTCTGATCGAATACGCCAAGGCGAACAAGGATAAGGTCACCGTCGCCAATGCCGGCATCGGCGCCGCCTCGCATCTGTGCGGCATGCTGTTCATGAGCGCCATCGAGACGCCGCTCGTCACCGTTCCCTACAAGGGCACCGGCCCGGCGATGACCGATCTGCTCGGCGGCCAGGTCGATATCATGTGCGACCAGACCACCAACACCACCAAGCAAATCCAGGGCGGAACCGTGAAAGCCTATGCCGTGACGACGGCCAAGCGCCTCGACGTGCTGCCGGATGTGCCGACGGTTGTCGAAGCAGGCCTGCCGAAGCTTGAAGTGGGTATCTGGCACGGCATCTATACGCCGAAGGGTACGCCTGCGGAAATCAACGAGAAGCTCTCCAAGTCGCTTCAGGTCGCGTTGAAGGACAAGAATGTCGCGGCCCGCTTTGCAGAACTCGGCACCACGCCCTCGTCGGAAAGCGATGCGACGCCGGCTGCGCTGAAGGCCAAGCTTGAAAGCGAAATCGCCCGCTGGAAGCCGGTGATCGAATCCGCCGGCCAATATGCCGACTGATGGTCAGAAGAATTGCCGGCGGCACGCTGTCGCCGGCTTTTGCCATCGATTTACTGCATCGGCGCAAAAATCGATTCCGATTTTTACAAAGCGCGGTGCAGAGTTTTAATGGTCAGAGCGTCCTTCATGCGTCTGAAAGGACGCACGGCGCTCTCAATGCGGATCGGTGTGTCACCGGCCGCAGTGGAGGGGCATCTTTCATGAAGTCGTTTTTCATTGACCCTGCCGAAGCAGCCTGCGGGGCAATTTTCATCGGTCTCGGCGCTTTTTTCGCCTTGCAGTCTTACGGGCTGGAGATCGGGACCGCCTTTCGCATGGGGCCGGGCTATTTTCCGCTTGTTCTGGCGATCGTGCTGATCCTGCTCGGCGGAGTTATATTCCTGCGTTCCACGCGCGTTCAGGGCGACGTTATCGGCGCCATCGCCTGGCGGGGAATATTTTTCATTCTGCCCGCGCCGATATTTTTCGGCTTTACGGTCCGGGGACTTGGTTTCGTGCCGGCGCTTTTTTTCAGCGCCCTTATCGCAGCCTTCGCCTCGCACAAGATGAGCCCACTGATGGCCGTCGTTATTTCCGCCGCCATCACCGCCTTTTCAGTGGCGGTGTTCGAATATGGTCTCGGCCTGCCGTTCCAGCAGTTCGGCCCCTGGCTTAAATTTTGAGGTCTTGCGATGGATTTGCTCAATAATCTCGCACTCGGTTTCGCCACGGCCACGTCCCTGGAAAACCTTTTCTTCTGCCTGATCGGCGTGCTGCTCGGCACCCTGATCGGCGTTCTGCCGGGTATCGGCGCGACGGCGACCATCGCCATGCTTTTGCCGATCACCTTTCAGCTTGAACCCGTCTCGTCGCTCATCATGCTCGCCGGCATTTATTACGGCGCGCAATATGGCGGCTCCACCACGGCGATCCTGATCAACATGCCGGGGGAGTCCTCCTCCGCCGTCACCGCCATTGACGGTTACCAGATGGCTCGCAAGGGCAAGGCGGGAGCGGCACTGGCGATCGCCGCCATCGGCTCGTTTTTCGCCGGTACGGTTTCCACCTTCCTCGTGGCGATCTTTGCTCCGCCTTTGACGGCGATTGCACTGGAATTCGGCGCGGCGGAATATTTCTCGCTGATGGTCGTCGGCCTCGTCTCCTCCATCGCGCTTGCCCACGGTTCCATCGTCAAGGCGCTTGCCATGGTGGTGCTCGGCCTGCTGCTCGGCCTGGTCGGCACGGATATCTACAGTGGCACACCCCGCTTCACCTTGGGCATCCGTGAATATGCCGACGGCCTGAATTTCGTGGCGGTTGCTGTCGGTGTGTTCGGTATCGCCGAAATCCTGCGCAACCTCGAAAACGAGCGCACCCGTTCGGTGCTGATCGCCAAGGTCGCCAGCCTGATGCCATCGAAGGAAGATTTCAAGGCCATGATCGGCCCGGTGCTGCGCGGCACGGCCATCGGTTCTGCCCTGGGCATCCTGCCCGGAGGCGGGGCGATTCTCGCTGCCTTCGCATCCTACACCGTCGAAAAACGCGTCTCCAAAAACCCGGAGGAGTTTGGGCATGGCGCGGTTGCCGGTGTTGCCGGTCCGGAATCCGCCAACAATGCCGGCGCGCAGACCTCCTTCATCCCGCTTCTGACGCTCGGCATCCCCGCCAACCCGGTCATGGCGCTGATGATCGGTGCGATGATCATTCAGGGCATCGTGCCGGGTCCGAACGTTGCGACCGAACAGCCGGCGCTGTTCTGGGGCATCATCGCCTCCATGTGGATCGGCAACCTGATGCTCGTTATCCTGAACCTGCCCTTGATCGGGCTGTGGGTGAAGCTCTTGACGGTGCCATATTACGTGCTTTTCCCCATCATCATGGCCTTCTGCGCCATCGGGGTCTACAGCGTCAATTCCAACGTGTTTGATCTCTACGCCGTCGCTTTCTTCGGCTTCATCGGTTACGTGCTGGTGAAACTGCGCTGTGAACCGGCGCCGCTGCTCCTGGGCTTCGTGCTCGGGCCGCTGCTGGAAGAAAACTTGCGCCGCGCCATGATCCTGTCACGCGGCGATCCGACCACTTTCGTCACCCGGCCGATCAGCGCCACCCTGCTTTTCATTGCGCTCGCGGTGCTGATCGTCGTCTTCCTGCCCAGCGTCAAGAAAAAACGCGAAGAGGTTTTCGTAGAAGAAGACTGAGAATGTCACGAACTTCAGATGCCGGCGATGGAAACATCGCCGGCTTTTTTGTCTCCGCTTTGGCCGTGACGAATTCGCTTTACGAAAGCGACATATGGTTGACTCGCGAGCCTTTAGGCCCAAGGAAGGGCTGGAAAGAGAGGTCACCATGACGTCGGAAACCGAAAAACGGATCATTGCGCTTGAGGAGACGGTCGCGCATCAGGCCAAGACCATTGAGGAACTGTCCGACCAGCTGACGGAACAGTGGAAAGTGCTGGAACAGACCCGCGCCAAGCTCGACCGGTTGACGGAGAGGTTTTTGAGCCTTGAGGAGCAATCGCTGGACGCGCCTGCCATCACCCGGCCGCCGCATTACTGACAGGGAAGACCCGATGAAAAACGACAAAGCCGCACTTTCTGCCGAAATCGTGGACTTCTGGAAGAAGGCCGGCCCCGACAAATGGTTCGACAAGGATGCCGCCTTCGACAGTCATTTTCACGACCGTTTCCGTGACGCTCATTTCGCTGCCGCAAGGCGGGAACTGGATGACTGGCTGGAAGGTGCGGAAAGCAGCCTCGCCTTGATGCTTCTGCTGGATCAGTTTCCGCGCAACTGCTTTCGCGATACGGCGCACATGTATGCGACCGATCCTCTGGCGCGGCTCCTGACCGACGAAGCCATCCGGCGCGGGCATGATCAGGCGGTGGGTGATGATTTGCGGGTTTTCTTCTATCTGCCCTTTTCCCACGCAGAGGATATGGCGGCGCAGCACCGGGCCTGCCGTCTCAATCAGCCGCTTGGTGGGCTTTATCTGCACCATGCCGAAGAACATCGCGAGATCATCGAGCGTTTCGGCCGCTTTCCGCATCGTAACGACATCTTGCTGCGGGAAACGACACCGGAGGAACGGCAATATCTGGAAGAGGGCGGCTTTTCCGGCTGAACTCGAAACAAAAACGCCGCCAGTCCCGAAAGACGGCGGCGTTCTGAATTGTGAGAATGGTTGCGATCAGCCGTCAAAGAATTCCTTCATCCGGGCAAAGAAGCCGGTCGATTCCGGATTATTCTCCTTGGAGGAGAGCTGCTCGAATTCCTGCAACAGCTCACGCTGGCGCTTGCTGAGTTTCTGCGGCGTTTCGATCTGGATCTGGATGTAGAGATCGCCTGTCTGCGCCGAACGCAGCACCGGCATGCCCTTGCCCTTCAGACGGAACTGCTTGCCCGGCTGTGTGCCTTCCGGAACCGTGACGCGTGACTTGGTGCCATCAAGCGTCGTGACATCGAAAGTGCCGCCAAGCGCCGCTGTCGTCATGGAGATCGGCACGGTGCAATAAAGGTCGGCGCCGTCGCGCTGGAAGAATTCATGCGGACGCACGGACAGGAAGATATAAAGATCGCCCGCCGGACCACCCCGCATGCCGGCTTCGCCTTCGCCCTGCAGGCGAATGCGGGTGCCGTCTTCAATGCCCGAGGGGATGTTGACGGAAAGCGAACGCTCTTCGGTCACGCGGCCCTGGCCGTGGCATTTGCCGCACGGGTCGGAAATCGTCTGGCCGCGGCCGTGGCAGGTGGGGCAGGTGCGTTCCACCGAGAAGAAGCCCTGTGCCGCGCGCACGCGGCCGGAGCCCTGGCAGGTGGCGCAGGTCTTGGGCTGCGTACCGGGTTTGGCGCCCGAACCGGAACAGACGTCACAAGTGATTGAAGTCGGAACCCTGATCTGTGCCGTCTTGCCGGTGAAGGCCTCTTCCAGCGTGATTTCCATATTGTAGCGAAGGTCGGCGCCACGCTCGCGTCCGCCGGAAGACCGACGCGCACGACCGCCGCCCATCATCTCGCCGAAGATATCTTCGAAAATATCGGAGAACCCGCCATTGGCGAAACCGCCGCCGCCAAAGCCGCCACCGCCGCCCATGCCGCCATTTTCAAATGCGGCGTGGCCGAAACGGTCATAGGCCGCGCGCTTCTGCGGGTCCTTCAGCGTTTCGTAGGCTTCGTTGATTTCCTTGAATTTCTGCTCGGATTCGGCGTTATCCGGGTTTTTGTCCGGATGGTATTTCATCGCGAGTTTGCGGAAGGCGCTTTTCAGCTCTTTTTCGTCCGCGGTTTTGCTGACGCCGAGTGTTTCGTAAAAGTCTGCTTTCGCCATTAAGTTAACAAGCCCCGCAAATGGATTTCCGGCTGCACGTCGGCAGCCGGATGTCTTGCATATGGTGTAAGGAGTCTGGAAGCCGCGCGATTATGCGGACTTCTTGTCGTCCTTGATTTCTTCATAGTCGGCATCGACGACGTCATCCTTGCCTTCTGCGGAAGCATCACCGGCCTCGGCCTGCTGCGCTTCGTAGATGGCCTGACCGAGCTTCATGGAGACTTCCATGAGGGTCTGGGTCTTGGCCTGAATGTCGTCTGCGTCCGGCTCAGCGGCTTCGACAGCGGTCTTCAGGCTCGCAATGGCGTCTTCGATCGCCTTGCGGTCGGTCTCGGAAACCTTGTCGCCATATTCCTTCACCGACTTTTCGGTGGAGTGAATGAGGCTTTCGGCCTGGTTCTTGGCTTCGACACCAGCGCGACGCTTCTTGTCGGCCTCGGCATTGGCCTCGGCGTCCTTGACCATCTTTTCGATGTCGGCGTCGGAGAGACCACCGGAGGCCTGGATGCGGATCTGCTGTTCCTTGCCGGTGCCCTTGTCCTTGGCTGAAACCTGCACGATGCCGTTGGCGTCGATATCGAAGGTCACTTCGATCTGCGGAACGCCGCGCGGCGACGGCGGCAGGCCGACGAGGTCGAACTGGCCAAGCAGCTTGTTGTCCTGGGCCATTTCGCGCTCGCCCTGCGAAACGCGGATGGTCACGGCCGACTGATTGTCTTCGGCGGTCGAGAAGGTCTGGCTCTTCTTCGTCGGGATCGTCGTGTTGCGATCGATCAGACGGGTGAAGACGCCACCCAGCGTTTCGATGCCGAGCGACAGCGGGGTCACGTCGAGCAGCAATACGTCCTTGACGTCGCCCTGCAGAACGCCGGCCTGGATCGCGGCGCCCATGGCAACCACTTCATCCGGGTTCACGCCTTTGTGCGGCTCCTTGCCGAACAGCTGCTTGACGACTTCCTGAACCTTCGGCATGCGGCTCATGCCACCGACGAGAACGACCTCATCGATCTCGGAAGCGGAGACGCCGGCATCCTTGAGCGCTGCCTTGCAAGGCGCAACGGTGCGCTGGACGAGGTCATCGACCAGGCTTTCGAACTTCGCACGGGTCAGCTTCAGCGTCAGGTGCTTCGGACCGGAAGCATCTGCCGTGATGAACGGCAGGTTGATTTCGGTCTGCTGCGAAGACGAAAGTTCGATCTTTGCCTTTTCGGCAGCTTCCTTGAGGCGCTGCAGAGCGAGCTTGTCGTTCTTCAGGTCGATGCCCTGATCCTTCTTGAACTCGCCGGCCAGATATTCGACCAGACGCATGTCGAAGTCTTCACCACCCAGGAAGGTATCGCCGTTGGTCGACTTCACTTCGAAGACGCCGTCGCCGATTTCCAGAACGGAAATATCGAAGGTACCGCCGCCAAGGTCGTAAACGGCGATGGTCTTGCCTTCCTTCTTATCGAGGCCGTAAGCGAGTGCGGCTGCAGTCGGCTCGTTGATGATACGCAGAACATCAAGACCGGCGATGCGGCCGGCATCCTTGGTTGCCTGGCGCTGCGCGTCGTTGAAGTAGGCCGGAACGGTGATGACGGCCTTCTCGACCTTCTCACCGAGATAAGATTCAGCCGTTTCCTTCATCTTCTGAAGGATCATCGCGGAAATCTGCGAAGGGGAATAGTTCTTGTCCTGTGCCTTCACCCAGGCGTCGCCATTGTCACCCTTGACGATTTCAAAAGGAACAAGGGCCTTGTCCTTTTCAACGGTCGGGTCTTCATAACGGCGACCGATGAGGCGCTTGACCGCAAACAGGGTGTTGGTCGGGTTGGTGACCGCCTGGCGCTTGGCCGGCTGGCCGACAAGGCGTTCGCCATCGTCGGAAAATGCCACCATGGACGGCGTGGTGCGCGCGCCTTCCGCGTTTTCAATAACTTTCGTGTCCTTGCCGTCCATCACTGCGACGCAGGAATTGGTCGTGCCAAGGTCGATACCGATTACTTTTGCCATGCTCTTCTCTCCTTGAAGCGAGCTGCCGGAACCCCGTGAGGCATTCTTGTGGCAGCTCCTTGACTTGGATTTGCAACATTCGCTGCAGTTCTGCGGCGTATATAAGGAGCGATTTTTCCTGCTGCAAGGCGCAAGAGAGGGGGAAGCGCAGCAAAAAAGCGTAAGAAACCCCTGTCTGTGCAGAAGCATAGCCATTCACGCTTGCGAAAGCGGAAAAACGCGACTTTGACGGTATGCCGGGTAGACGACCGTAAGGCGAATCCGGCAATGGCTTGGAGCAACAGTGACGGCTGAAGATGAGGTGAAATGGCGGACAGGGTGGGATTCGAACCCACGGTACGCTTTCACGCACACACGCGTTCCAGGCGTGCGCCTTAAACCACTCGGCCACCTGTCCTTTTTTCAAATCTGCATGTTTTGAAGAAATGCAAATCACTGGAACGGCGCGATATATACCGATGAATTCGCAGGGATCAACACGAATCTGACAGTTTTTTGAAATGTCGGCAATTTCCTGCCTTTCGATGCGGTTGCAAACCGGTTTTCCCGGCTTTATCGATGCAATATATGTTTTAAAACGTGGCTGTCGAAACGATGGGCCGTAGCCGAGGTGCGCCGGATGAAAGCTTTTCTGCGGTTTTTGAGCTTTCTTCTCCTTATTGCGGCGATTTTTCTCGGCGTGCTCGACTCGATCCGCTCGGTTTCCACATCCTCGGTCAACATCACAGGAATCCTGTCGGTCTGGAACTATCTTCTTCCTGCCTCGCGCACCATGGTGGAAGCGGCCTTGGCTCACTATATTCACCCTGAAGCGTGGCGCTTCGTTGAAAATGCCCTGTCGGGAGTGCCTGCATTTGCCTTCTTCTTGGCACTATCCCTGCTTTGCTGGATGGCCGGCTACAGGAAGCGCAAAGTGATGAGGCGCTCGTCAGTCTGACAGGGCGAAAGCATGCGCCCCGCAGATGTGAACCCTTAAGACGCGGCGGAACCGGCCGCACGGAGGACCGAATGTTCCTGTTCGATACGCTTTCAAAAAAGACGACGATGCCGACCGAAGAAACGGCTCTGCCCGGCCGTGAAGAAGCGCTTGCGGTGCCGGAAACCCATTTCGTGAATGGTCGGCCTTTGAAGGGACCTTATCCGGATGGTTTGGAAATCATCTATCTCGGTATGGGCTGTTTCTGGGGCGCGGAGCGGCTGTTCTGGAAAACGCCGGGCGTGTGGGTAACGGCGGTCGGATATGCGGGTGGTTTCACCCGCAACCCGACCTATCAGGAAACGACGACCGGCCAGACGGGCCACGCCGAAGTGGTGAAGGTGGTCTACGATCCGGCCGTGATCTCGCTGTCGGGCCTGCTCAAGATATTCTTTGAGGAGCACGATCCGACACAGGGCATGCGGCAGGGCAACGATGTCGGCACGACCTATCGCTCTGCCATTTACGCGACGACGGAAGGCCAGTTGCAGCAGGCGCAGAAGGCACGTGATGCTTTTCAGCAAAATCTTGATGAGGCCGGCCACGGTCGCGACATCACCACCGAGATCGGCCCGCTTGAAACATTTTATTATGCCGAGGACTATCATCAGCAATATCTTGCCAAGAACCCGGGTGGCTACTGCGGCCTCAGGGGAACCGGCGTAAGCTGCAATATAGGCTAGATTTTTTGCAGGTAACCCCGGTGGAAAGACTAAAAAAACGCCAGATCAAAGTTTTTCCACCGGGTCAAAAAAACCGGATGAATTTTTCATTGAGCCATGCAAGGATATCAGGCAAGCACAGCCGGGATAACGGCTGGCGGTTCCGCAGACATTCCCGGTTAACGGGATTGCGGGAGGACCCTAAAATATCAATTGCAACAACAGGGCTGCACAATGAAAAAATCCCTTCTGACACTTTTTGCGCTTGCCGCAATGTCGGCTTCCGCGCTCGCCGCGGATATCAAGCCGGCGCTGGTCTATGGCACGGGCGGCAAGTTCGACAAGTCGTTCAACGAGGCCGCTGCGGCCGGCGCTGAAAAGTTCAAGGCGGAAACGGGCATCGAGTTCCGCGATTTTGAACCGACCAGCGACACGCAGGGCGAACAGGCCATCCGCAATTTCGCCAGCAAGGGCTTCAACCCGGTCGTTGCGATTTCCTTCATCTGGGAAGCGCCGATGGCCAAAGTTGCGGCGGAATATCCCGATACCAAATTCGTGATCGTTGATACGGTTGTAGATGCGCCTAACGTGCGTTCTGTTGTTTATAAGGAACATGAGGGCTCTTACCTCGTAGGTCTTTTGGCGGGCATGGCATCCAAGACCGGCAAGGTCGGCTTCGTCGGCGGAATGGATGTTCCCCTGATCCGCAAATTTGCCTGCGGTTATGCGCAGGGCGCCAAAGCCGCCAACGACAAAATCGAAGTCTTCCAAAACATGACGGGAACGACGGGTGCAGCCTGGAACGATCCCGTCCGCGGTGGTGAGCTCACCAAGAACCAGATCGACCAGGGCGCCGACGTGATCTATGCGGCGGCCGGTGCGACCGGTCTCGGCGTTCTGCAGACAGCCGCAGACAATAAGAAGCTTTCGATCGGCGTCGATTCTAACCAGAACCACCTGCATCCCGGCTCGGTTCTGACCTCCATGGTCAAGCGGGTCGATCTCGCAGTTTATAACGCGTTCAAGGATGCTAAAGACGACAAGTTCACAGCTGGTGTCGTGGCGCTCGGCGTGAAGGAAGACGGCGTTGCTTACGCCGTTGATGATAACAACAAAGCCCTGATTACACCGGAAATGACTGCCGCCGTCGATAAGGCGAAGGCCGACATTATATCCGGCGCTGTCAAGGTCCATGACTATATGGCGGACAAGTCCTGCCCGAAATGATATGATACAAACTTGGGGCGCATGATGATTTTCATCTTGCGCCCTTTTCATATCCAGCCTTCGGAGAGGTTTCGGTTTGAGTATGGACCCTGCAATCGAGCTCGTGGGCATCGACAAGAAATTCGGTGCTGTTCACGCCAATAAAAATATCAATCTGACCGTTGCCAAGGGCACGATCCACGGCATCATCGGGGAAAACGGCGCTGGAAAATCGACTTTGATGTCGATCCTCTACGGTTTTTACCAGGCAGATGCCGGTGAAATCCGCGTGAAGGGCACGCCAGTCTCGATCCGCGACAGCCAGACGGCCATCAATGCCGGTATCGGCATGGTGCATCAACACTTTATGCTGGTGGAAAATTTCACCGTGCTGGAAAACGTCATGCTTGGTGCTGAAGGCGGCGCGACGCTGTCGAGTGGCCGGGCTGGCGCCCGCAAGGAACTGAAACGTCTTGAGGACGACTACGGGCTGGAAGTCGATCCCGATGCAGTGATCGAGGAATTGCCGGTCGGTCTGCAGCAGCGCGTCGAAATACTCAAAGCCATGTATCGCGGCGCCGAAATCCTGATCCTCGACGAGCCGACCGGTGTCCTGACCCCGGCTGAGGCCGACCACCTGTTCAAGATTCTCGGCGTCCTGCGCGAGCAGGGCAAGACCATCATCCTTATCACCCACAAGCTGCGTGAAATCATGGCGATCACGGATTCCGTCTCCGTCATGCGCCGCGGCGAAATGGTGGCGACCCGCAAGACATCCGAAACCAGCGTCGAGGAACTGGCCGAACTGATGGTCGGCCGGCGCGTGCTGCTGCGGGTGGAAAAGGGCGAGACAACGCCGGGCGAGGTTCTCCTCTCCATCCGTAATCTCACCGTCAAGGATAGCCGCGGCGTCACCATGGTGGACGATGTTTCGCTCGATGTCCGCGCCGGCGAAATCGTCGGCATTGCCGGCGTGGCGGGCAACGGCCAGTCGGAACTGCTGGAAGCCATCGCCGGCATCCGCAAACCCCATTCCGGCGAAATCTGGGTGGATGGGCAGAAGGTGGACCGCCCCGATCCGGCGATCCTGCGCAAGCTTGGCCTCGCCCACATCCCGGAAGACCGCCACCATATGGGGCTGGTACTGAAATTCGAGGAATATGAAAACTCCATCCTCGGTTATCACCATGACGAGCGTTACGGCCGGGGACCTTTCCTCAACCCGGAGGCCATCCGCAAGGATGCGGTCGAGAAGATCGAGAAATACGATATCCGCCCGCCGAACCCGCAGCTGAAGACCGCCAATTTTTCCGGCGGCAACCAGCAGAAGATCGTCGTCGCTCGCGAAATCGAACGCGACCCGAAGATGCTGATCATCGGTCAGCCCACCCGCGGCGTCGATATCGGTGCGATCGAATTCATCCATCGCCGCATCATCGAAATGCGCGATGCCGGAAAGGCGATTTTGCTGGTTTCGGTCGAACTCGACGAAATCCGTTCCCTTTCGGACAGGATCATGGTCATGTTCGCGGGCCGGGTCGTTGGAGAAAAAACGGCGGAAGCCGAAGAACAGACGCTGGGCCTGATGATGGCCGGCATCGCCGCATGAGGCATGAATGAGCACCGCTTCCACCCCCCTGCCAAACTGGATCAGCTACGGCCTGCTGCCGCTGTTGAATGTCGTCACCGCCTTCCTGATTTCCGGCCTCGTCGTCTGGTCGATTGGGGAAAGCCCGCTGGCGGCACTCCGCCTGCTCATCGAGGGCGCACTCGGCCGAGGTGACGCCATCGGCTTCACGTTGTTTTACACGACGAGCTTCATTTTCACCGGCCTCTCCGTCGCCGTGGCCTTCCATGCCGGCCTCTTTAACATCGGCTCCGAAGGTCAGGCCTATATTGGCGGTCTGGGTGCGGCGCTGGTGGCGCTCGCTCTCGACCGTTACGTGCCCTGGTATGTGACGATGCCCTTTGCCGTCATCGGCGCGGCCTTCTTCGGCGCGGCCTGGGCCTTCATTCCGGCCTGGCTTCAAGCCAAGCGCGGCAGTCACGTCGTCATCACCACCATCATGTTCAACTTCATCGCTGCGGCGTTGATGGTCTATCTCCTGGTGAACGTGTTGATCGTGCCGGGCAAGATGGCGCCGGAAACACGCACCTTCCTTCCGGGCGGGCAATTGCCGAAGCTCGACTGGCTGATGGCGCTGTTCGGTCTGAAGCTCGGGCCGGCGCCGTTCAACGTGTCCTTCCTTATCGCTCTGGTCATGTGTTTTCTCGTCTGGGTGCTGATCTGGCGTACCAAGCTCGGTTATGAGATGCGCACACTGGGCGTCAGCCCATCTGCGGCCATCTATGCCGGCATTCCCTATTCGCGCACCGTCATCATCGCCATGCTCATTTCCGGCGGTCTGGCGGGCATGATGGCGCTGAACCCGGTTATGGGCGCGTCCGCTCGCCTGCAGGTGGAATTTGTCGGTGGTGCAGGTTTCGTAGGCATCGCGGTCTCGCTGATGGGGCGAAGCCATCCGCTAGGGATCATCTTCTCGGCATTGCTGTTCGGCATTCTCTATCAGGGCGGCGCGGATCTTTCCTTCGAGATGCCCAACATTACCCGCGAGATGATCGTGGTCATCCAGGGTCTGGTGATCCTGTTTGCCGGCGCGCTGGAATATATGTACCGGCCCGCGATCGTCCACATCTACCAGCGTCTGGCAAAAGGGTGAGCTGATATGGATTTTTTCGATATGCTGGTCAGCATTCTCGGCTCGACCGTCCGTCTCACCATCCCGCTGCTCTTTACCGCTCTTGCCGGGCTGTTTTCCGAACGCGCCGGCGTGTTCGATATCGGTCTTGAAGGCAAGATGCTGGCGGCGGCCTTTGCTTCCGCCTGCGTCGCTTATCTGACAGCAAACCCGTGGGCCGGTCTTCTGGCCGGCATTGCGGTCTCTATCCTGTTCTCGCTGATCCATGGCTTTGCCGTCATCACCAATCGCGGCAACCAGATCGTGTCCGGCGTGGCGCTCAACTTCATCGCCGCCGGTCTGACAGTGGTGCTGGGGCAGGCCTGGTTCGGGCAGGGCGGCCGCACGCCGCAATTGCCGGGGGAAGGGCGTTTTGCGCCAATCATCCTTCCCGGTGCGGATGCGATGCGCGAGGTGCCTTTCATCGGCCCGCTCTACGCCAATGTCATTTCCGGCAACAATATTCTCACCTATCTCGCCTTCCTCGCGGTGCCGCTCTCCTGGTGGGTGCTGTACCGCACCCGTTTCGGCCTGCGGCTGCGCGCCGTCGGTGAAAATCCGGGCGCCGTCGATACGGCGGGCATTTCGGTAACGTGGATGCGCTATCGCGCCGTCATCGTTGCCGGGTTCCTCTGCGGTTTCTCCGGTGCCTATCTCGCTGTCGCGCAGTCGGCTGCTTTTATCGCCAACATGTCCGCCGGCAAGGGTTATATCGCGCTTGCCGCACTGATTTTCGCGAAATGGAAGCCGGTGCCGGTCATGTTCGCCTGCCTGCTTTTCGGTTTTCTGGATGCCTTCGCCAATTTCATGCAGGGCAAATCCGTGCCTGGCATCGGTGAGGTGCCGGTGCAGATATTCCAGGCCATGCCCTATATCCTGACCTGCATCCTGCTTGCCGGTTTTATCGGCGTTGCCAAGCCCCCCAAGGCCGGTGGCGTTGCCTATGCGAAGGAGCGTTAAACCCATGTCCTCCGACCCGAAATCCCATGCCCTGTTCGAGGCGGCGGTGGAGGCCATGGCCTTTGCCCATGCGCCCTATTCGAAATTTCCGGTCGGCGCGGCGATCCGCGCCGAAGACGGCAAGATCTACAGGGGCGCCAATATCGAGAACCTATCCTTCCCGCAGGGCTGGTGCGCGGAGCCTTCTGCGATCAGCGCCATGATCATGGGCGGGGCAAAGAAGATCAGCGAAATCGCCGTCATCGCGGAAAAGCTGGCTCTCTGCCCTCCCTGCGGCGGCTGCCGCCAGAAGATCGCCGAATTTGCAACGGCGGAGACGAAGATTTATCTCTGTGATGAGACAGGCGTTCAGAAGGTGATGACGATGGAAGAGCTTTTGCCCTTCAGCTTCAACACAGAGCTGCCCTGATGAAGGACGGTCTGATCGATATTCTGGTTGAGCGCCTGAATGGCTTGATGCCGCGCGTTGCCATCGTTCTGGGGTCCGGCCTCGGATCGCTGGTGGAAGAGGTGAGCGATCCGATCCGTGTGCCCTATGCCGATCTTCCCGGTTTTCCCGCAAGCGGCGTTTCCGGCCATGCGGGCGAGCTGGTGGCGGGTTATCTGGGTGGCGAGCCTGTCATGATGCTCTCCGGCCGGGTGCATTATTACGAAAAGGGTGATCCGGCCGCCATGCGCGCGGTCATCGAGGCGCTCGCCGGCCTCGGCGTGCAGTCGCTCATCCTCACCAATTCGGCGGGTTCGGTCAGGCAGGATATGCCGCCCGGCTCCGTCATGCAGATCACCGATCATATCAATTATTCCGGCATGAACCCGCTGATCGGCGAGGAAAGCGACCGTCGTTTCGTCGGCATGACCACGGCTTACGACCCGGACCTGATGCTCGCCATGCGCAATGCCGCGATCCGCGCGACGGTGCCTTTGTTCGGCGGCGTCTATATGTGGTTTTCGGGGCCGAGCTTCGAAACGCCGGCGGAAATCCGCATGGCGCGGGTGCTGGGTGCCGATGCCGTCGGCATGTCCACGGTGCCGGAAGTCATCCTTGCGCGCTTTTTCGGGATGCGTGTTGCCGCCGCTTCGGTTATTACCAATTACGGTGCCGGCATGACCGGCGCGGAACTGAGCCATGAAGAAACCAAGGACATGGCTCCCGTGGGCGGCAAAAGGCTTGCCGCCATCCTAAAGGAAATGATCTCAGGAGGAGCGTGACCATGGAACTCCAGCGTCCGCGCGAAGCGGCTGCCCTCACTCTGTCCTTGCTGGACCTGACCAATCTTAAAGAAGACTGCACGCCGCAGCAGATCGCCGTCCTGTGCCAGCGGGCGCATACGGAGTTTGGCAACAC
Organism: Agrobacterium tumefaciens; assembly: GCF_005221325.1. Lineage (NCBI taxonomy): Bacteria > Pseudomonadati > Pseudomonadota > Alphaproteobacteria > Hyphomicrobiales > Rhizobiaceae > Agrobacterium > Agrobacterium tumefaciens. Next base: position 2,771,891 of record NZ_CP039888.1, read on the forward strand.
CGCCGCCATCTGCATCTGGCCGCGTTTCGTCGCGCAGGCCCGCGCGGCGTTCGGAAAGGACCACACGATCCGCATCGCCACTGTCGTCAATTTCCCCTCGGGCGATCTCGATGTCGCGACCGTGGTTACGGAAACGGAAACCGCGATCGCAGATGGTGCCGACGAAATCGATCTGGTCATCCCCTATCGCAAATTCATGGCAGGCGATGAGACCGCCGTTTCCGCCATGGTAGCGGCCGTGCGCAAGGTCTGCGTCGCGCCCGTGCTGCTCAAAGTCATTCTCGAAACCGGTGAGCTGAAGGACAAGGCGCTTATCCGCCGTGCCTCCGAAATCGCCATCGCCGAAGGGGCCGATTTTATCAAGACCTCGACCGGCAAGGTCGCCATCAATGCCACGCTGGAAGCGGCCGACATCATGCTGCAGGCGATCCGTGACAGTCGCCAGAAGGTGGGCTTCAAGCCCGCCGGCGGTATCGGCACGGTTGAGGACGCGACACTTTACCTGCGGCTGGCGGAAACCATCATGGCGCCCAACTGGGCCATGCCGTCCACCTTCCGTTTCGGCGCCTCGGGCGTTCTCGATGACGTGCTCAACGTGCTGGCCGGTGGCGAACCGGCCAAGGCTGCCAGCGGGTATTGAGCTTGATCCCGCAGGAGATCATCCGCCGCAAACGCGATGGCCTGTCGCTGGCACCGCAGGAGATTGCCGCTTTCATCGAAGCGCTGTCTAAAGACGGCATATCGGAAGGGCAGGCGGCCGCCTTTGCCATGGCGGTGTTTTTCCGTGGCATGAACCGCGACGAGATGGTGGCGCTGACGCTTGCGATGCGCGACAGCGGCGATGTCCTCTCCTGGCGCGATATTGGCAGGCCGGTGGCGGACAAGCACTCCACCGGTGGCGTCGGTGACAACGTCTCCCTGATGCTGGCTCCCCTCGTTGCCGCCTGCGGTCTTGCCGTGCCGATGATATCAGGCAGGGGTCTTGGCCATACGGGTGGCACGCTCGACAAGCTGGAAGCCATCCCCGGTTATGATGTCATGCCCGATGAGGCCCTGTTTCGCCAGACGGTGCAGGCGGTCGGCTGCGCCATCATCGGCCAGACGGGCGATCTCGCACCCGCCGACAAACGCCTCTACGCTATCAGGGATGTGACCGCGACCGTCGATTCCATTCCGCTGATCACTGCCTCCATCCTCTCGAAAAAGCTTGCAGCCGGGCTGCAGACGCTGGTTCTCGACGTGAAAGTCGGCAACGGTGCCTTCATGCAAAGCCTGGAGGATGCCCGCATTCTCGCCCGCGCGCTGGTCGATGTGGCGAATGGTGCAGGCCTGCCGACAACGGCGCTGATAACCGACATGAACCAGCCGCTTGGCGATGCCGCGGGCAATGCCGTCGAAATCGTCAATTGTCTGGAATTTCTGGCGCGTCGCAAGGCCGGCACCCGTCTGGAAAAAGTGGTTCTGTCCTTCGCGGCGGAAATGCTGGTGCAGGCTCAGAAAGCCGCGACGTTGGAGGAAGGCGAGGCGATGGCGTCGGCGGCTCTTTCCTCCGGTCGTGCCGTGGAGGTCTTCGCGCGAATGGTTTCGGCACTGGGCGGCCCGTCGGACTTTGTCGAGAAGCCATCCCGCTACCTGGCCTCTGCGCCGGTCATCCTCCCGGTTCCCGCTGTCCGAAGCGGCTGGCTCGCATCCTGCGAAACGCGTGATCTCGGCATGGTTGTCGTCGAACTCGGCGGTGGCAGAAGAAGGCCCTTGGACACCATCAATCCGGCAGTCGGTCTTTCGGATATCCTGCCGCTTGGTGCGAGGGTGGAGAAGGGCGAGCCGATTGCCGTTGTTCATGCAGCTTCCAGCGAAGACGCGGAACGTGCGATCAAGAGAATAGAGGACTGTTACGGGATTGCGGACAGCGCCCCGGAAATCGCGACACCCATCCTTGAGCGGATCACCTGACCAGCCGCATTTCGCCGCCTGATACTTTGAAGGACGATAGTTGCTTCAAAAAGCTCATGCCTATCAGCATGTTGCTCAACGCATTGTCCTTCAGCACCATGGCATCGACATTCTGAACCCGGATCGTGCCGATTTCCACCCGGTCGAGTTTCACATGGGCTGCCAGGGTCTGCCCATTGGCTGTCGAGATTGCGTATTTGAAATCGAGGCTATTGACGCCGTAACCCAGCCGGCGCGCAATCGTCTCGTTGATCGCCACCATGGAGGCACCGGTATCGACAAGTCCGTCGAAGGATTTGCCGTTGATGCGGAAGGTGGCATTGAAGTGCCCGCGCGTATCCGCCTTTAGACTGACGCTACCAAGTGAAACCGGCTGCGGTCTGGAAACTTCGGCGGTGGCGCCGGATTTTGCCGCGCCGGTTTCCGGACGCGGCTGAAATTTTTCCATCAACGCCGGAATCTGCGTGGCGCTGACCGAAAGACCGACAAGCAGAAAAATCGCACGCGCCAGCAAGTGATGCTCCTCAGGGGCAAAGGTTATCCCTGCGCAGCATAGGCGCAAAACATGCTGAAATCTTAAAAGAAAAAGCCATCCGCCGCGTTGCGTGCAGCGAATGGCTCAAACGGTTAAGCAATGATGAACGGTGTTATTTGGTGCCGTACATGCGGTCGCCGGCATCGCCGAGGCCGGGAACGATATAGCCTTTTTCGTTCAGGTGCCTGTCGATTGCTGCGGTGTAAATCGGCACATCGGGATGCGCTTCACGGAAATTCTTGATGCCTTCGGGTGCTGCCAGCAGACACAGGAAACGGATGTTCTTCGCGCCGCGCTCTTTGAGCTTTTCCACGGCGGCAATGGAAGAGTTGCCGGTCGCCAGCATGGGATCGACAACGATGACCAGGCGGGCATCGAGGCTTTCGGGAGCCTTGAAGTAATATTCGACGGCCTCAAGCGTATCGTGGTCACGATAGACGCCGACATGTGCCACGCGCGCAGACGGGACCAGTTCGAGCATGCCTTCCAGGAGGCCATTGCCGGCGCGCAGGATGGAGGCAAAAACCAGCTTTTTGCCTTCCAGAACCGGTGCCTGAATGGTCTCGAGCGGCGTGTCGATGGTCTCCATCGTCATTTCAAGATCACGCGTCACTTCATAGCAGAGCAGCGTCGAAATTTCCCTGAGCAGGCGGCGGAAGCCGGCCGTGGAAGTTTCCTTCTTGCGCATGATGGTGAGTTTGTGCCGCACCAGCGGATGTTCGATGACTGTGACGCCGTCCATGAAACTGGCCTTCCTTTTTATCTTATGCCCTGTAATTCACCGAAAGCACGTTTTTCGCAAGCCTTCTTCGCGGTTTTACCCTGCCAACAACCGTCTCAGGCATCACCCAGTCTTGCAAGCAGCCGCTCGCGCGTTACCTCGTCCACGAAGGCGCATTCCAGCGCGGTGCGGGTCATGTGGTTGATCTCTGTATCGCTGAAACCGAAAGCGTCCGCAGCCAGGGCATATTCCCGCGCAAGCGAGGTAAAGAAGAATGGCGGGTCATCGGAACTGATGCAGACGCGCACCCCGGCATCGCTCAGGGCTCTCAGCGGGTGGCTGGCGAAATCGGGATAGACGCTGAGCGCAATATTCGAGCCGGGGCAGACTTCGAGAACCGTTCCCGTCTCGACTAGCCGGGAGATGAGAGCGGCATCTTCGATCGCCCGCACGCCATGGCCGATACGCGACGGTTTGACGAGATCGAGGGCGTCGGCAACGCTTTCCGGGCCGCAAACCTCACCCGCGTGGATCGTCAGCCCCAGTCCCGCATCACGGGCGATATCGAAGGCGCGGGCGTAATCGGCAACCCGGCCCATACGCTCTTCGCCTGCCATGTTGAAGCCGGTCACCAGCGGATGCCGGGCGCGGGCCGCATATTCGGCCGCTGCGATCACCCGCTCGGGGCCGAAATGCCGTTCGCCGGTGACGATGATGCGGGTTTCGATGCCGGTCTTTTCTTTGGCGATACGAATGCCCTCGGCAATGCCGGCGAGATAGGCGTCGGCGCCAAGCCCGATGCGGTCGCCATGATCGGGCGAGATAATCAGCTCGCTATAGATCGTATTGGCCTCGGCCAGTTCGGTCAGATAGGTTTCCGTCAGGATCGCGTAGTCTTCATCGGTCTTGAATACCTGCGCCACGGCATCGTAACACTGGATGAATTGCGCAAAATCCGACCAGACATATTGGCCGTCGCGCAGGAAGCCGCTGGTGTCTATGCCGTATTTCTTGGCCTGTTTGGCAACGAGGGCAGGCGGTGCCGCACCTTCGAGGTGGCAGTGAATCTCCGCTTTCAGCAAATGCGATGTCAAATGAAGCTCCTGCCGTTTGAACCGGCGTCAATTCCAAGATGGTGGGCGATGCTTTCGCCGATATCGGCGTAACTTGAACGAATACCGACATCACGGGAACGGATGCCGGGGCCGAATGCCATGATCGGCACCCTTTCGCGGGTATGGTCCGTGCCGCGCCAAGTGGGATCGCAACCATGGTCGGCCGTGAGAAGCGCTATATCGCCCGGCGCCATCTTGCGGTGGATTTCCGGAATACGCGCATCGAAGGCCTCGAGCGCCGCCGCATAACCGGCAACGTCGCGGCGATGGCCGTAAAGCATGTCGAAATCGACGAAATTGGCGAAGACGAGATCGCCGTTTTCGGCCTCATCGATGGCCTGCAGCGTCGCATCCATCAAGGCCGCGTTGCCATTTGCCTTGATGACGCGCGAGACGCCCTGATGGGCATAGATGTCGCCGATCTTGCCGATCGCATGCACCTTGCGCCCCGCCTCCACCAGCCGGTCGAGCAGGGTGGGCTCGGGCGGCAGGACGGAGAAGTCGCGGCGGTTGCCGGTGCGTTCGAAGGTCGCGACTGTCTCGCCGATGAAGGGGCGGGCGATGACGCGGCCTATATTCAGCGGGTCGAGCAGTTTGCGCACCGTCTCGCAGAGCGCGATAAGCCGATCCAGACCAAAGTGGGTTTCATGCGCGGCAATCTGGAACACGGAATCGGAAGAGGTGTAGCAGATCGGCTTGCCGCTCCTGATATGTTCGTCACCGAGCGCAGCGATGATCTCCGTACCGGAAGCATGGCAATTGCCGAGGATTCCGGGAATATCGGCTTGCCTGCAGATCGCCTCAACCAGATCAGACGAAAAGGCGTCGCCCTCCTTCGGGAAATATCCCCAGTCGAAAGTTACAGGTGTGCCGGCGATCTCCCAATGGCCTGAAGGCGTGTCCTTGCCCTTGGAGATTTCGCTTGCGGAGCCGTGCAGACCGAAAATCCGCTCCGGCGGCTCCATGCCGGCGGGAATGTCGCCGCTTGCCTGCCTTGCGATCTCCATGAGGCCGAGCGAACACATGTTCGGCAGCTTCAGCGGACCGGCCCGAAGCCCGGCTCTATCCGCCGCACCTGCCGCGCAGAATTCCGCAATATGACCGAGCGTATTGGCACCCAGATCGCCATAACGCTCCGCATCAGGCGCACCGCCGACACCGAAGGAATCCAGAACGAGAAGAAATGCTCTTGCCATAACTCACCGAAACAAAATTGCGCCGACGGGCAATGTCAGGCCGAACTGTCGTTATAGATCAGCAAAACGTGAAGAAGGAAGTGCTTTTATGAACCATCCGGTAAAACCGGCCGTTCACTCTGCATCCCGTTCCGATTTCGGCGCATTGAGATTGCGCAGGACATACCAGCCGGCCGCAACCACCATGACCGCCAGAATATACCATGTCACGGCGTAGGAGAGGTGGTTGTTGGGGAAGGTGAGCATGGTTTTGCCGCCCACCGGCAGTCCGCCCGGATTTGGCGTTGCATCGGCATCGACATAAAAGGGCGCGACGTCTGAAAGTCCGGAAGCCTGAGTGATCTCAGGAATATTACGGGAATACCAGCGGCCACTTGCCGGATCGTTGGTTCTAAGGAAAAGCCCGCCGGTTTCCGGCGCGCGCATCAGCCCTACGATCTCGACCTTTCCGTTCGGCTCGCCTTCCCGGCGCGAGGACGGGTCGCGGCGGTCGGAGGGCACGAATCCGCGATTGATAATGATGTTTGAGCCATCGTCGCGCCGCAGCGGGGTCATGACCCAGTAACCGGGCCCGAGATCGGTGACAGTGTAGACCTGAACTTCCCTGTCGTTGAGCAGGGTGCCGGCCAGTTTTACACGACGATATTCGTAGTCCGGGGGATTGCCGAGGGCCGGCCATTCGCTGGCGGCAGGGGCATCGACAGGCTCGGCATGGGCGCGGGCCTCGACACGCTCGATCAGGTCGAGTTTCCAGAAAAGGCGCTGAACCTGCCATGTTCCAAGCGCTAGCAGGCAGCCCGTCAGGACAATGGTTAAAAACAGGACGACGATAGCCGCAGGGCGGATGCGCCGGTTTTGGGGTGCGATTTCGCTCATCTCATGGTCCTTGCAAAGCGCCTCTGGCAGCAGGATCATCTGCTCCGGCGGACCTCGTTGCACCCGCATGCGCTTTCTCCAGCAAATAACCCCATAAATCGCGCCAGGATTCATGGGGTTATGTGTTGGCGCGGAAGGCGGCCCGCCGAAAGCCCGGCAGGCCGCTGATTTATGGCTGCTCAGGGCAGGTTCTTCACATCCTCGATGTGCAGCGGCATCATATTCTTGTTCATGTTATACATGACCCAGAGCGAGCCGGAGAGCGTGATCAAGAGCACCACGACGGTGAAGATCAGCGCCATGAAGGTCCAGCCGCCTTCGGACTTGGTGTCCATGTGCAGGAAGTAGATCATGTGCACGAAAATCTGGATGACGCCGAGGCCCATGATTGCGATGACGAGCAGGGTCTTGTTTTCAAGAACGTCACCCATGACCAGCCAGAAGGGGATCGCCGTCAGAATGACCGACAGGATGAAGCCGATCATGTAGCTCTTGAACGTGCCGTGGCTGGCGCCATCATGGTGATGATGGTCGTCGCCATGCGCGTCGTGATGTGCGTGTGCTTCGGAACTCATCAAAGAACTCCCATGAGGTAAACGAAGGAGAAGACGCCGATCCAAATGACGTCAAGGAAGTGCCAGAACATCGAAAGGCACATCAGACGACGCTTGTTGGCGGCGATCAGGCCATGTTTTGCCACCTGAACCATCAGCGTGACGAGCCAGATGGTGCCGAAGGTGACGTGCAGACCGTGCGTGCCGACCAGAGCGAAGAAGGACGACAGGAAGGCCGAACGTTGCGGGCCGGCGCCCTCTTCGATCAGGTGGTGGAACTCGTAAAGTTCGACGGCAAGGAAGGCGAGGCCGAAAAGGCCGGTGACGCCGAGCCAGACCAGCGTCGACTTCACCTTCTGCTTTTCCATTTCCAGCATGGCGAAGCCATAGGTGATGGAGGAAAAAAGCAGGAAGCCGGTGTTGATGGCCACGAGCTTGAGATCGAACAGATCCGCGCCGGAAGGCCCGGCCGCATAGCTGCGGCCGAGAACGGCATAGGTGGCGAAGAGCACGGCAAAGATCAGGCAGTCGCTCATCAGATAGAGCCAGAAGCCGATCGAAGTGCCGTTTTCCGGGTGGTGGTCTTCCTTCAGGTAAAAGACCGGTGGTTCTGCGCCGTCGACGCTTTGTGCAGGTGTATGAGCCATGTTCCGTTACGCCTGTTTCGCGAGCAGCTTCGTACGCTCCGCCTCGACGGTCGAAACGTCGGACGCGGGAATGTAGTAATCGCGATTGTAGTTGAAGGTGTGGGCGATGGAGACCGCGATGACGCCGATGAAGGACAGCGCGGCGAGCCACCAGATGTGCCACACCAGGGCGAAGCCGAGCACCACGCTGATGGCGCTGATGATGACGCCTGCACCGGTATTCTTCGGCATGTGGATCGGAATGAAGCCTTCCAGCGGACGGCTGTAACCACGCTTCTTCATGTCATGCCAGGCATCCACGTCATGAATGACCGGCGTGAAGGCGAAGTTGTACTGCGGCGGCGGCGACGAGGTCGACCATTCCAGCGTGCGGCCGTTAAAGGGATCGCCGGTCACGTCGCGCAGCTGGTCGCGCTTCAGGTAGCTGACGATGAGCTGGATGATGAAGGCGGCGATGCCGAGCGCGATCAGGAAGGCGCCGAAGGCGGCGATCACGAACCAGATCTGCAGCGAATTGTCCTCGAACTGGCTGACGCGACGGGTAATCCCCATCAGGCCGAGCACGTAAAGCGGCATGAAGGCGAAATAGAAGCCGATGAACCAGAACCAGAAGGACAGCTTGCCCCAGAACGGATCCAGGCGGTAACCGAACGCCTTCGGGAACCAGTAGACGATACCCGCAAGTACACCGAACACCACGCCGCCGATGATGACGTTGTGGAAGTGGGCGATGAGGAACAGCGAGTTGTGGAGTACGAAGTCCGCCGGCGGAACGGCGAGAAGAACGCCGGTCATGCCGCCGATGACGAAGGTGATCATGAAACCGATCGTCCAAAGCATCGGAACGTCGAACTTGATGCGGCCCTTGTACATGGTGAAGAGCCAGTTGAAGATCTTCGCACCCGTCGGGATCGAGATGATCATCGTAGTGATGCCGAAGAAGGCATTGACGTTGGCGCCCGAACCCATGGTGAAGAAGTGGTGCAGCCAGACGAGGTAGGAGAGGATGGTGATGACGGCGGTGGCGTAAACCATCGACGCGTAACCGAAGAGACGCTTGCCCGAGAAGGTGGCGACGATTTCGGAGAAGATACCGAAAGCCGGCAGCACCAGAATATAAACTTCAGGGTGGCCCCAGATCCAGATGAGGTTGACATACATCATTGGATTGCCGCCGAGGTCGTTGGTGAAGAAATTCGTACCAGCGTAGCGGTCAAGGGTCAGAAGTGCGAGCGTCGCAGTCAGGATCGGGAAGGATGCGACGATCAGGATGTTCGAACACAGCGACGTCCAGACGAAGATCGGCATGCGCATCATGGTCATGCCAGGGGCGCGCATCTTGATGATGGTCACGATCAGGTTGATGCCCGATAGCGTCGTTCCCACACCGGCGATCTGCAGACCCCAGATGTAATAATCCACCCCGACCCCCGGGCTGCCATCGATGCCGGACAGCGGCGGATAGGCGAGCCAGCCGGTCTGCGCATATTCACCGATGAACAGCGAGATCATGGTGATGACGGCGCCGGCCGTGGTCATCCAGAAGGAGAAGTTGTTGAGGAAGGGGAAAGAAACGTCGCGGGCGCCGATCTGCAGCGGCACGACGAAGTTCATGAGGCCGGTGATCATCGGCATGGCCATGAAGAAGATCATGATGACGCCATGGGCCGTAAAAATCTGGTCGTAGTGATGCGGCGGAAGATAACCTTCCGATCCGCCCGACGCGATCGCCTGCTGGACGCGCATCATGATGGCGTCGGCGAAGCCGCGCAGCAGCATGACCAGCGCCAGGATGATGTACATGATACCGATCTTCTTGTGATCGATACTCGTGAGCCATTCCTTCCAGAGATATCCCCAAAGGCGGAAATAGGTAAGGGCGCCGACGACGGCGATGCCGCCCAGAGCCACGGCCGCGAAGGTGGCGACAAGAATGGGCTCGTGAAGCGGGATGGACTCCCATGTCAGCTTCCCGAACAGGAACGACGTTTGATCGGAATTGACGATCATTTTCAGCCTCTTGCGATTCTAAGACGTAAGATCGGCGCAGCCATTGGCCGCGCCGCAGAATGCCGGGACGTCACCGTCAGCCAGCGACTTGTTTCGTTTCCGGCAGCGCTGCGGGTTCAAAAGTCTGACCTTTGATCGCAGCCGGAGTGGATTGGGGTCCGCTGGCGACGCCGTAAGGCGAAAGCGGGGTACAGACGACGGAGTTCAGCGCCTTGGCGATGTCGATGCCTTCCTTGCCGCCGCCGCCATTGGCGTCGATATGCATCATGTCGCGCATGCAGAGCTTGTTGGGCTCCACGCAGCGGTTGAGGATGGCGCTGTACAACTCCGGATCGACCGAAGCGAAATATTGCACCGGCTCACGCTCGGAAGGCTTGGCGAATTCCAGATATTCCTGCCGGCCGAAGCCCTTGCCGCCTTCTTTCACCTTGGCCACCCATTGCTCGAAGCCCTGCTGGCTGAGGCCATGGAACTTGAAGCGCATGTGCGAGAAACCGGGGCCGGAGAAGTTGGCCGAGATGCCGTCATAGACACCTTCCTTGTTGATGACCGCGTGCAGCTTGGTCTGCATGCCGCCCATGGCGTAGATCTGGCCGGCAAGTGCAGGAACGAAGAAGGAGTTCATCGCGGTCGTGCCGGTGATCTTGAAATTGATCGGAACATCGACCGGCGCGGCGAATTCGTTGACGCTACCGATGCCGAGTTCGGGATAGAAGAACAGCCACTTCCAGTCCATGGCCACCACTTCCACCGTGATTGGCTTGATATCGGCGGTAACCTGACGGTTCTCGTCGATCCGTTCCAGCGGGCGGTAGGGGTCGAGACGGTGGGTGGAGATCCATGTCACCGTGCCGAGCATCAGGATGATGGCGACGGGAGCCGACCAGATCACCATTTCAAGGCGTGTTGAGTGATGCCACTCTGGATCGTAATCTTCGGCCTTGGCCGACTCGCGGTACTTCCACGCGAAAAACAGCGTCAGGACGATGACCGGGACGATGATCAGCAGCATCAGGACCGTGGACGTGATGATAAGATCGCGCTGCTGGATGGCCACGTCGCCCGAAGGGTTCATGACGACCAGATTGCAGCCGCTGAGCAACAGCAGGGCCGGGATTGCCAGAAGGGCGGATGGGAGTTTTTTGATCATGCGCACGTTCTTTGAACTCGTAGAGTTTGGATTAGGCCGCGAATAATTGCCGAAGGTCATTTTTGAAATGAGGTATATTGTCGCGGTGCAGCGAAGCCTTCGCGATGCACCATATTCCGGGCAGTACTGCGTTTAGAGGCGAGCGGCTGCATTATCGCATGGTCGGCCGGCTGGGCAACCCTTTATTGTCAAACTTCAATTGACGTTACGTAGGGTGCGTGTGACAATCCGTCGCATCGTAACGCAACGGAAGAGGAGCCCGCGCGTTACAGGCAATGGTTCGTCCATGACGCAGGAGGGATATTATGAGTTATACCAATGCTGCTCCATCCTTTGGGCAGGCACCGGAGGCAAATGGGGCTGGTCCCGCGAGCGTCGATCCGGATCGCATCACGATTGCGGTCATTCTTGCGAGGATGACTGAATTCTTTGACTTTTTCATCTATGCCATCGCCTCTGCGCTCGTTTTCCCACACGTCTTCTTTTCCTTTGTCGATCCGCTGACCGCCACGCTTTATTCCTTCGCGGTATTCTCGCTTGCCTTTATCGCAAGGCCGATCGGCTCGCTGATCTTCCTCCAGATCGACCGGAAATTCGGCCGGGCCGTCAAGCTGATGGCGGCGCTCTTCACGCTCTGTGGTTCCACTATGGCGATCAGCTTCCTCCCGTCTTACGAGGAAGCCGGCATGCTTGCGCCCTGTCTTCTGGCCGCGTTCCGTATCGGCCAGGGCCTCGGTCTTGGCGGCGCCTGGGATGGTCTCGTCTCGCTGCTCGCCATGAATGCACCGCAGAAGCAGCGCGGCTGGTACGCCATGATGCCGCAGATCGGTGCGGCCATGGGATTCGGTCTCGCAAGCGCTTTCTTCATCGTGTTCGTCACGCAGCTTTCCAATGCCGAGTTCCTGGCCTGGGGCTGGCGTTTCCCGTTCTTTGTCGCGCTGGCGCTCAATGTTCTCGCACTTTTTGCCCGTCTGCGCATGATCGTAACGCCGGAATTCCAGGCCATGCTGGAACAGCATGAGCTGGAGCCGCGCCCGATGTTCAGGATGTTGCGCTCGCAGTTTCCGGTTGTCGTCACCGGCGCTTTCGTTCCGCTGGCAAGTTTTGCGCTCTTTCACCTCGTCACGGTTTTCCCGCTGAGCTGGGTCTCCCTCAATACCAGCCAGCGTGTTTCGGACTTTCTGTTCGTGCAATTCGTCAGCGCCATCATCTGCGGCGGCATGATCGTGGTATCCGGCATTCTGGCCGACAGGATCGGTCGTCGGAAGCTTCTGGCCATCGCCGCAGCTCTCATTGGTCTCTTCAGCCTCGTGGCACCCGTGCTGCTAAATTCCGGCGATATCGGCCGTTATCTCTTCGTCCTGATTGGCTTTTCATTGTTGGGTCTCTCCTTCGGCCAGGCGGGCGGTGCGCTCGCCTCCCGTTTCAGCCGTGAATATCGTTATACCGGCGCGTCGCTAACCTCGGATATTTCCTGGTTGATCGGCGCCGGTTTCGCGCCCCTCGTCGCACTCGGATTTTCGTCCAAATTCGGACTGTTCGCGGTCGGAATTTACCTGATGTCGGGTGCGGTTTGTACGCTGGTTGCCCTCTGGTTCAGCCGAACGCTGGAAATGCCTTCGGAGTGATCCAGGCAATTTAACAATCCCTGCAGCCATCGCGCCGCGGAATCCTGTCGGATTTCGCGGCGTTTTTGTTTTTTTATTGCGCGACCGAGCTTTTAATCTTGACTCGTCGCATCATGAAATATTATGTAAGCAATGCTGACGTAATTCAGTGTGTCTCATTGCCGGAAATGCCGGTCACCAGGGAACGCGATGCGAACGACGACGATCATTATTTGCGAGAAAGCGGCCATTGCCGCCACGCCGTTTGACGGCCGCAAAACGACCGTTCGCGCCATTAAACGCCGATAAGCAGAAATAAAGAGGAGCAGCCAGGTCGCCTGCGGCTCCGCCCGCAGAGTGCCGGCTGACGCGCCGGGTTTTCGGGGAAAGAGGGCGATACCGCGCGAAATGCGCAACGAGAGGAGAGTGCCTTGAGTGTGACGGAGCAAAAATTCGGCCTTTACGATGCGGCTTTTGAAAAAAGCAGCTGTGGCGTCGGTTTCATCACCCGCAAGGACGGCGTGCAGACGCATGATGTGCTGAAGCGCGGCCACGAGGCGCTCTGTGCCGTGCCGCATCGCGGCGGCATGTCGGCGGAAGGTGTTGGCGATGGCGCCGGCGTGTCGCTCGACCTGTCGCTCGCCTTTTTTAGGGAGCTGACGGGAAGTGAAGCGTTGCAGGCCGGCCGCTTCGGCGTAGGCAATTTTTTTCTGCCGCGGAACCCTGCTTTTCATGACGAAGCGGTCAGCATCATCGGCAGCGCGTTAGAGGAACAGGGCTTTTCGGTCCTGCTCGTCCGCGATGTCCCGGTGAATGAGGCGGCCATCCGTCCCGCCGCCATCCCTTACCAGTTACCTATCCGCCAATGGGTCTTTTCGGCTCCGGTGGAATGCGCAACCCTTGCCGAATTCGACTGGCGTATTCACAAGGCGCTGCTTGCCATCGAGGCGCTGGCCTATACCGTGCCGGAACTCGCCGGGTTTTATCCGCTGTCGCTCAGCGCGCGTACGCAGGTGCTCAAGGGGCGTCTGAACTCTCAGGAGGTCATGCCCTATTTCTGCGACCTGACCGATCCGCGCCATGAAGTGCATACGATGTATTTTCACACGCGGTTTTCCACCAATACCGATCCGCATCCCTCCATGGCGCAGCCCTTCCGTCTGATGGCGCATAATGGCGAGCTCAACACCGACAAAAAGAACCGGCTGTCCGAAGCGGCCGTGGCGCTGGCCAAGAATGCCAGCATCGTCAGGCCCAAGGGCCAGTCGGACAGCTGCCGGCTGGACCAGACATTGCAGGCGCGGGTGATGGAGGATGGTCTCGACCTCGTCACCGCCGTGGTCTCTATGATGCCGCCTGCCTGGGAAAACGACGACACCCTGTCGCCGGGCGTGAAGGCGATGCTGGAATATTTCTCGCTATATGAGGAAAAGAATGACGGCCCGGCCGCGCTGATCTTCGGCGATGGCGCCATCATCGGCGCGCGTCTCGATCGCCTTGGCCTGCGCCCGCTGCGCACGGTCGAGACGGAGGAGTACCTCTGTGTCATGTCGGAGGCGGGGCAGATCGCCTTTCCGGCCGAAAGCGTCATCCGTCGCGGCCGCATCGAGGCGGGCGGCATGCTCTATTACGATCACGCTGACCGTCGCGCATTTTCCACGGTCGAGGCGCTGGAGCTTCTGGCCTCGCGGCGGGACTATCCCTCACTCCTGTCTGAAGCGCGGGTCATGCTTGCCGACTTGCCGGAAGTGCTTGCCGAAAAACAGGGTTCGCCGCTTCGCTATAATGGCGATCTGGAACGGCACCAGCGTTATGTCGCCTATTCGCACAATCAGGAAAGCTTCAAGTTTCTGATGGACCCGATGCTGGCTTCCGGCGCGGAAAAGATCTCCGCGATGGGTTATGGCAATGCCATCAACGCGCTATCCGATCAGGAAGGCGGGGTCGCCAAATATTTCTCGCAACGTTTCGCCCAGGTCACCAACCCGCCGCTCGACAGTATTCGCGAGGCTGACGGCATGACGCTACGCGTGGCTCTCGGCGCAAAGCCGAACAGCGGTGCGAAGAAGGCCCGCCAGATCGTCGTGCGTTCCCCGATCCTGACCCACCTCGACATGCTGCGTATTCGCGAGCAGCCCGAAACGCCCGTTCGCCGTTTCGAAATGCTTTATGCACCGGTCGTCGATGCTGCGGACGCCAATGAAGCGGCCCTCCGGCAGGCGATCGATGGCCTCTGCGATGAGGTCGTGGCTTTTGCGGCGGAGGAAGGCGGCATTGCCGTCATCACCGACCGGCACGTTTCGGCGGGCCGCGCCGCTCTGCCGATGATTATGGTCGTTTCCGCCATCAATCAGCGGCTGATCGAGGAAGGCCTGCGGCTTCGTATTTCCCTGATCGTCGAAAGCGGGCAATTTTCCTCCTCGCATCACATCGCAGCCGGCCTGGGTTTTGGCGCTTCGGCCGTCTATCCGCTCGGCGTGCAGTTCCGTGCCGAAGAGAAGTTTGGCGCCGATGCCGACAAGGCCTTCAAGCGCTTCGCCAAGGCGGCCGAGAAGTCGCTGATGAAGACCATGGGCAAGGTCGGACTCTGCACGGCGGAAAGCTATATCGGCGGTGAGTTCTTCGAGCCGAACTTCCTCGATACCAACGATCCGGTGCTGAAGCGTTATTTCCCGAATGTGAAGACCCCGGTCGGTGGCGTCACCTTCGCCGTCATCGCGCAGGCTGTCGCCGACTGGCACCGCAAAGCGCTGTCGGTGAAGGGTGAAAACGACATTCCGCTGCTCGGTCTCTTCAAGGAACGCGCCGAAGGTGCGGGCCACTCCTATGGCACGACGGCCGTGCGCGGTTTTGTTGATATGACGGAGGAGAAGATCGGTTTCGACAAGGGAACCGAAAACGAGGAGGCGCTGCGCCTTCTGCCGCTCAACCGGCTGGAGGATGCCTTCGGTCTCAACGATGCGGCCTATTATCACAACAGTTTCGACCGGCTGACCCCGGAAGCGATCGACGCATTCGAGGTAACGCCCGGTTATCGCTCCTTTGCCCGCATGATGGCGGAAGAAAGAGCGCGCCGCCCGGCCGCCCTGCGCGATGTTCTCGACCTGCCGGCCGACGTGACCTTCGCCGGTTCGGCGGAAGAGTTCCGCCGGGAAATGGGCCGTTTTTCCAGACAGGGCAATAACAGCTTCATGGTGCGTGGATTGCGCTGCGAAGAGGCTGGAGACGGTGCGTTCCGGCTGCAATTGACCGGGCTGCACGGCCATGAACTTGCCCGCCTTTCCGCACTCGGCCAGTCGTTGCTTGACCGCTTCGGTGACGATATCGCCGGCCATTGGCTGGAAGGCGGCGCGCTCATGGTTCAGGCGAAGGGAGAGGCATCCGCCTATCTGTCGCTTATCCGCACCGCACCGGAGAGTATTCCGCTTGAGACAGTGCAAAAGGCGAGCGAGATCACCAAGACGCTGGCATCGGGCGCCATGAGCCACGGCGCGCTGGTTGCCGCTGCCCATGAGGCGGTGGCGCATGGCACCAACATGGTCGGTGGCATGTCGAATTCGGGCGAGGGCGGCGAACATATCTCCCGTTACGGCACCATCCGCGCCTCGCGCATCAAGCAGTTTGCCTCTGGTCGTTTCGGCGTCTGGGCTGGATATCTTGCCGATCCAATGCTGGAAGAGATCGAGATCAAGATCGGCCAGGGCGCAAAGCCGGGCGAAGGCGGGCAGCTGCCGTCCCCCAAGGTGACGGTGGAGATCGCTGCGGCACGCGGTGGCACGCCGGGCGTCGAGCTGGTCTCGCCACCACCGCATCACGATACCTATTCGATCGAGGATCTGGCCCAGCTCATCCACGATGCCAAGGCGGCGCGCGTGCGGGTCATCGTCAAGCTCGTCTCGTCGGAAGGCATTGGCACCATCGCCGTCGGCGTCGCCAAGGCGGGTGCGGATGTCATCAATGTCGCCGGCAATACCGGCGGCACGGGTGCTGCCGCCGTCACCAGCCTCAAATATACCGGCCGCGCCGCTGAAATCGGCATCGCCGAGGTGCATCAGGCGCTCTGCGCCACGGGCCTGCGTGCCAAGGTGCTGTTGCGCTGCTCCGGCGCGCACCAGACCGCAAGCGACGTGGTGAAGTCGGCGTTGCTCGGCGGCGACAGTTTCGAGTTCGGCACGACCGCGCTGATGATGCTGAAATGCGTCATGGCGAAGAACTGCAACATCAAGTGCCCGGCCGGTCTCACCACCAATCAGGAAGCCTTCAACGGCGATCCGCGGGCGCTGGCGCAATATCTCATGAACATCGCCCATGAAACGCGCGAGATTTTGGCAGGGCTTGGAATTGCCTCGCTGCGGGAAGCCCGTGGTCGTTCCGATCTTCTTCACCTCCTCGATCATCCGGCAAGCGTCGGCCAGCTTGACCTCCGGGCAATGCTTGCCGTGGTCGAGGAGGTGAAGATCGACAGCCCCGTCTATATGGAAAAAGACTTCGCACTCGACGATGCCTTCATCGAACTCGTGCGTTCGGCTCTGGTCGACAGCAGGCGCGAAAACATCGAACTTGGCGGGAACCGTTTCCTCAACAATTGCAATAAGAGCGTCGGCGGCCAGCTTGCCGTCGATATCGAACGCATGCTGAACCACGAACTTTCCGAAGAGCAGCTGGATTCGCTTCCGGCCGTCAAGCGGGATAGTCGTGGCCGCCATTTCCTGGAACCGGGGTCAGTGCGCATCGATACCTCAGGTTCGGCCGGTCAGTCCTTCGGCGCTTTCTGCAATGACGGCATGGTCATGGTCCATACCGGCACCTGCAATGACGGCGTCGGTAAGAGCGCCTGCGGCGGCACCATCGTCGTGCGCTCGCCCGGCGGCGGATCGGAAGAGGCTGGCGGCAATGTGCTGGTCGGCAATTTCGCGCTGTTCGGCGCCACTGGCGGCCGGACCTTCGTGGAAGGGCAGGCGGGCGACAGGTTCGCCGTGCGCAACTCCGGCGCAACCGCCGTTGTGGAAGGCGTTGGCGATTTCGCCTGCGAATACATGACCAACGGCGCCGTTCTCAACCTCGGCAGTTTCGGCAAGGGGTTTGGTAATGGCATGAGCGGCGGCTTTGTTTATCAATATGATCCCTATGGCGATCTGCCGAAGAAGGTCAGCCACGATTCGATCCTGCTCGGTTCGATCACCGGCGAGGATGAACAGGCCGCGATCCACAATCAGGCCGTCCACCAGCTTCTGACCCTGCATGTCGCGGAAACCGGCTCTGCCAAGGCGGCATGGCTTCTGGAAAACTGGGAAAGCGAGCAGCATAATTTCGTCTACGGCATGCCGCGCGCCCTGCTGCTCTATCAGGACAGCGATGAAATTCTGAAAGCCAAGCCCCGCAAGGAGTTGCTGGAGGAACTGGCCTCTGCGCTTGCCGCCCACCAGCTGCGCAAGTTCAAGCTCGCCTATCGTGACCGCAAGGCCGTGCTGAACGGAACGGTGCCGGGTTATGGCGAGACGGACACGGAGGAGATGTATGCGCTCATCAACAACTATGCCGTCTTGAGCATGGCGCAGGCCATCGCGTTGCAGCGGGTGCCGATGGCATCCGGTCCTTCCGATCCCGCCATCGAAAAAGCCGTGCGCAATCTCATCCTCACGGAAGATTATGCGCTGATGCAGCGTCTGCTGAAATATGCACGCGAGGCGCTTTCCGATCACAGCGACGAGCAACTTGCGGTGATGATCGCCGCCAAGCGGCTCGATGACTACAAGCAGGCGCTGGCACGCCGGAACATCTGGTCGGTAGATAGTCCCGGCACCTATGGCTGGATCATTCAGCAGAGTTGTAAAAACATCGAGAAGATCGGCCGTCTGCCGGGTTTCGAAGAGCTTTTTGCCGCTCGCGCCATTCCGGACCTCGCCACCGCATCCAGTCAAAACAGGGCAGCATGATGAAGATACCTTACATTCCACAGGATGCACCCTTCAACGGCGACCAGCGCGCATGGCTCGCCGGCTTTCTGGCCGGACTACACTCCCGCACTGCTATCGGTCTGGAGACATCGGTGGCAGCTGCTGCGCCCAAAGCGGCGGCCAGCGTGCTGAACATCCTTGTCGGCACCCAGACAGGCAATGCCGAAGCGCTTGCGATGGATATCGCCGCTGCGGCGCGCACTCAGGGCATGCAGCCGGTGGTAACGGCTCTGGATGATGTCTCCATGGACAGCCTCGGCTCCATGAAACGGGTCATCGTCGTCACTTCGACCTATGGCGAAGGTGAAATGCCTGACAATGCCCAGCTGTTCTGGGAGGCGCTTGCCGCTGATGGCGCGCCGCGGCTGGACGAGATGAATTTCGCCGTACTTGCCTTGGGCGATACAGGTTATGACGGGTTCTGCCAGGCGGGCAAGCTCATCGATACGCGGTTCGAGCAACTCGGCGGCAAGCGCATGAAGACGCGTATCGACTGCGATATCGATTTTGAAGATGCGGCCGCCGCATGGATCGGTGAGACCCTGCCGCTTGCGCTAGCTGTCGATGGCGGCAAAGAAGCGGCTGTCACCATGCCAGACATCGCCGGGCAGCCGGCGCGGGCAAAGTCGGGCTGGAACCGCAAGAACCCCTATTCGGCAAAGGTGAGCGTTAATCGCCGCCTGTCCGGTCCCGGCTCGTCCAAGGAAATCCGTCACTACGAATTCGATCTCGGCGAAAGCGGGCTCGATTATGAGGCGGGTGACGCACTTGGTGTTGTTCCCCTTAACGATCCGAAACTGGCCGGCGCGCTGCTCGACCATTTCGGAGCGAGCGCAGACAGCCAAATCGCCGGGTTGGACCGGTCGGTTGGCGATGCGCTTCTCAACATGTACGAGATTTCAACGCCCTCACGCGAACTGGTGGCTGAGATCGGCAAACGCGCGGGTCATGACGAACTCGGCCACATCCTTGCGAATGGTGATCGGGAACAGCTAGCCGCCTTCCTCTGGAGCAAGGATATTCTCGATCTGCTCAATCTTGGCGGAAAGCCACTCTTCGAACTTGCCGAATTCGTGACCTTCCTGAAACCCTTGCAGCACCGCGCCTATTCCATCTCCTCCAGCCCTCTGGTTGCGAAAGACAGCGTGCATCTGACGATCGCCAGCGTGCGATATCGCGCCGACGGCCGGGAGCGTGGTGGCGTTTGCTCCACCTATCTCGCGGACCGGGTGGAGGCAGGGCAGAATGCCGGCATTTTCGTCTCGCCCAACAAGGCATTCCGCGTCCCGCAGGACGATAATGCGCCTGTTATCATGGTGGGACCGGGCACGGGCATCGCGCCCTTCCGGGCCTTTTTGCAGGAACGGCTGGCACGGGGCGCCAAGGGCAGGAACTGGCTGTTTTTCGGCGACCAGCACCGGCAATCGGACTTCATCTACGAAGACGAACTTGGCGACATGAGCCACGATGGCGTGCTGACGCGTCTCGACCTCGCCTTTTCACGGGATCAGGTGGAGAAAATCTATGTCCAGACCCGCATGCGGCAGAACGGCAAGGCACTGTATCAATGGCTTGAGGAGGGCGGTTATTTCTACGTCTGCGGCGATGCGACCCGCATGGCAAAGGATGTCGATGACGCCCTGCACGGCATTATCAGCGATGAGGCCGGCATCTCCGCCGAGGCGGCTAGCGACTATGTAAACCGGCTGAAGCGCGAAAAACGCTATCTGCGCGACGTCTATTAGGCCCGGCCGATAAGGGGCCGTCTGAGTACCGATTGCCTCAGCAATTGGTGCAGGCGGTCTCGGCGTCGCGCTGCTTGAAGAAATAATCCCTGCTAATCGTGATCGACTTTGTGCCGGATGAGGCGACATCGGGCATGAACATCAGCAATTCATGCGGGATGGAAAGTTCGACATGGATGAGGAAGCTGTTTTCCACCAGCAGGCGGGTCGGAACGGTGACCACTGATCCCACCGCATAGGGCCTCAGATTCTTCTCATCCCAGGACCAGGTGATTTTTGCCTGCTTTTGCGCGTCGATCTTGATGCCACTGATCTTCAGTTTCAGACCCTTGGTACTGTAGGGCGCGAAAACTGCGGCTGCGACATCCTGCATGCCAGTGAGGTAGGTTTTGTCGACGGAGCCTGTTTTCGATATCAGGTCGTTGATGGTGGCGGCCGCACTGCTTGCCCGCTTGTAGGTATTGAAGCCGATCGTCAACTCGAAAGAAGTCAGATAAAGCGCGAGCAATATCGGGAAGATGATGGCGAATTCCACCGCACCCACACCGCGACGATCTCCGGCAAAGCGTGAAACGAGCGCGATCAGACGCCGTTTGCCGCTTGCCGCGACCAAGACAAGCCCTTCCATCATGAGCCCCCGCCTGTGATGTATTTCTCGTTCATGAACGCACTTGTCGCGACGATAAGGAAATGGGAGGGCATCGATCCGTCGGCCGGGCGTATTTTGGTGAGATAGGGGCGGATGATATCGGCGACCACACGCCAGCGATAATAGACGCGCAACATGTTGATGGTTTCCGGTCCGCCCGGCTTGAAGCCGAATTGAGCCGTATCGAGATCGTAATATTCGCCATAGGCTTTCAGGGGTATCGTGGTCGGAATATCCTTGAAGGCGGTAAAGGAGCGAAGGTCGACATAAAGTTTCTGTTCTTTCTGAATCTCATCTGCCGCGCAGGTGATCATCACTGAAACTTCATTGCAGAAACTTCTGCGAAAATCCTCTTTCGAAATCGAACTGCTGATCTGCCCGGTGCGCAGACGCCGCGACATGGTCTCGGTGGCATTAACGACAACCTGTTCCGCCATGAGGGCGATGAAGGTCTCGATGATCGCAAAAACGACGAGGAAATAAGGAATGGCCAGGATCGCGAATTCGATGGCCGCTGTCCCGTCGCGCGAGAACCCGAATTTTTCCAGCAATGGCTTCAGTCTGGCCAGTCGCATGAGGTGGTGTCGATCTCTAAGAATATGCGGCAAGCGCAACCGTTGAATTTGTTGCGGACCATAACCACCCCATGTTTAAAATCAGTTACTTCGACAAACTATACTTTAGTGATTTCCAAAATTGATACGACACATAAAAAAGCCCGGCACAGGGCCGGGCTTTTGTCGAATATCAGAAGGCGGCTTACTCCGCGTCTGCCTTGGACAGAACCTCAAGCGTGGGTGTCGAGGTGATATTGTAACCGCAATCCACGTAATGACATTCGCCGGTCACGCCACGCGACAGGCTGGACAGGAGGTAAAGCGCGGATCCGCCGATGTCGTCGATGTCAGCCGTCCGCCGCAACGGTGCGTTTTTCTGGTTCCACGCGTAGATTGCGCGTGCATCCGAAATGCCGGCACCTGCCAGCGTGCGGACCGGACCGGCCGAGATGGCATTGACGCGGATATCGCGCGGGCCGTAATCGGCAGCGAGGTAACGCACCGACGCCTCGAGAGCC
The DNA here is from genome assembly GCF_005221325.1 of Agrobacterium tumefaciens. Taxonomy (NCBI): domain Bacteria; kingdom Pseudomonadati; phylum Pseudomonadota; class Alphaproteobacteria; order Hyphomicrobiales; family Rhizobiaceae; genus Agrobacterium; species Agrobacterium tumefaciens. Next base: position 2,793,681 of record NZ_CP039888.1, read on the forward strand.
GCCTTGGCGACGCCCATGACGTTGTAGTTCGGGATGACGCGCTGCGACCCATTATAGGTCAGCGTCAGCATCGAGCCGCCATTGGTCATCAGTTCAGCGGCGCGCTTGGCGATTTCCGTGAAGGAGAAACAGGAAATGACCATGGTGCGGCTGAAATTCTCGCGCGTCGTATCGGCGTAGAGACCTTTCAGCTCGTTCTTGTCGGAAAAGCCGATGGCGTGCACGACGAAATCCAGCGAGCCCCATTTTTCGCGGATCGTGGCAAACAGCGCATCCACCGAAGCGATATCCTCGACATCGCAAGGCACGATGAAGTCGGAGCCCAGTTCCGCGGCGAGCGGTTTCACGCGCTTGCCAAGCGCTTCACCCTGAAAGGTGAAGGCCAGTTCCGCGCCCTGCGCCGCAAGTGCCTTGGAAATACCCCAGGCGATCGAGTGATTGTTTGCGACGCCCATAATGAGGCCGCGCTTACCTTGCATGATGCCGTTCATGGGCAATTATCCGTTATGACGCTGGAAGACCAGCGTGGCGTTGGTGCCGCCGAAGCCGAAGGAATTGGAAAGGATGGTGTCGATCTTGGCATTGTCGATGCGGCTGCGAACGATCGGAACGCCCGCAAATTCCGGATCGAGTTCGGAAATATGCGCGCTTTCGCCGATGAAGCGCTCCTGCATCATCAACAGGCCGTAGATCGATTCCTGCACGCCTGCCGCACCCAGCGAATGGCCGGTGAGCGACTTGGTCGACTGGATATGCGGGATCTTGTCGCCGAAGACTTCGCGGATCGCACCGATTTCCTTGCTGTCGCCAACCGGTGTGGAGGTGCCGTGGGTATTGATGTAGTCGATGTCACCCTTGACGGTGGAAAGCGCCTGCCGCATGCAGCGGATCGCGCCTTCGCCTGAAGGAGCCACCATGTCGTAACCGTCGGAGGTCGCGCCATAACCGACGATTTCAGCATAGATCTTGGCGCCGCGCGCCTTTGCATGTTCCAGCTCTTCGAGAACCAGAACACCCGCACCGCCGGCGATCACGAAACCGTCGCGATTAACGTCATAGGCCCGCGAAGCGAGAGACGGCGTTTCGTTGTATTTGGACGACATCGCGCCCATGGCGTCGAAGAGGTTGGACATCGACCAGTCGAGATCCTCGTGGCCGCCCGCGAACATAACATCCTGCTTGCCCCACTGGATCATCTCGGCGGCGTTGCCGATGCAATGCGCCGAGGTCGAGCAGGCCGACGAGATCGAATAGTTGACGCCGTGGATTTTGAACCAGGTCGCGAGCGTGGCCGAGGCGGTAGAGGACATGGCCTTTGGCACGGCGAAGGGGCCGATGCGCTTCGGGCTGTTGTTCTTCAGCGTGATATCGGCGGCCTCGACGATGGTGCGGGTGGAAGGGCCGCCCGAACCCATGATGATACCGGTGCGCTCATTGCCGCTGATATCGCTCTCTTCGAGACCGGAATCGGCGATCGCCTGCTTCATGGCCACATGGTTCCATGCGCCGCCCTGCGACAGGAAGCGCATGGCGCGGCGGTCGACCAGATCGGTCGGGTCGAGCGAGGGCTTGCCCCAGACCTGGCACTTGAAACCGTGCTCGGCAAAATCCGGCGAAAATGAAATGCCGGATTTGGCATTGCGCAGCGACGCGGTGACCTCAGCGGCATCACCGCCGATGGAGGAAACAATACCGAGGCCGGTGACAACAACTCGTCTCATGAAAGGGACCTTTTCTTAAGATTTCGGCCGGACGACCGAAGCCGCCCGGCGTTTGTCTGAACTATTCCGTCTGCCTCAGGCAGCCTTTTCCTTGGACAGGCCGACCCGCAGGTCCGACGCCTGATAAATGGTTTCGCCATCCGCCTTCAGCCAGCCATCGGCAGTTCCGAGAACCAGCCGGCCACGCATCACGCGCTTGAAATCAATACCATACTGAAGGAGCTTGGTGTGAGGACGCACCATGCCCTTGAACTTCACTTCGCCGGTCGAAAGCGCCATGCCGCGGCCTTCTTCACCCAGCCAGCCGAGGAAGAAACCGGTCAGCTGCCACATGCCGTCAAGGCCGAGGCAGCCCGGCATGATCGGGTTGCCCTGGAAGTGGCAGGGGAAATACCAGTCGTCAGGGCTGACGTCATATTCAGCGCGGATGAAACCCTTGTCGAAGGCGCCGCCCGTTTCGGAAATTTCGGTGATCCGGTGAACCATGAGCATGGGGGGCAATGGGAGCTGGGCATTTCCCTGGCCGAACAATTCGCCGCGACCGCAGGACAGGATCTCCTCGTAATTGTAACTTGACTGCCTCGTTGCCATACCGCTTTCACTTCCCCAATCACTGGTGTTGAACGACTTCACTAGAGCAAGTTAGGTTCAAAATGAAGCGCTGCAAGGGCAGAGGCCGTTCCGGCCCCATTCTTTGTCTTCAGAACCTTCTTTGCAGAAGTCATTACCTCAATATGCCGTCCGCATACAGGAACCATCCGGCTGGAACCAGAGGAAATTTGCAAGAATGGCCGGTTTACAGCCATTTGCGACACTCGGCGGCGCTGAAACTATTGAAAGCATTCGCCGCAAAAGATATATGCTATTGCAATCGACGGGTTTCATACCTCTGTTTGGAATGGGATTGCATGGCATTTGACGCCACATTGGATATCGGAACGAGGCTGCGGCGTTCAGGGCTGCGGCCCACGCGTCAGCGTGTGGCTTTGGGCGATCTTCTTTTCGCAAAGGGCGATCGCCACCTGACGGTCGAAGAACTGCATGACGAGGCGGTCACCGCCGGCGTGCCCGTTTCTCTCGCCACGGTCTACAACACGCTGCATCAGTTCACTGAAGCCGGCCTGATCCGCGTTCTCGCCGTGGAGGGTGCCCGCACCTATTTCGATACGAACGTTTCTGATCACCATCACTTCTTCGTGGAAGGTGAGAACGAGGTTCTCGATATTCCCATCAACAATCTCCAGATCGACAATCTGCCGGAAGCGCCCGAGGGCATGGAAATCTCCCATGTGGACGTGGTCATCCGCCTTCGCCGCAAGCGCGGTTGAAGTTTCTGTCTGATCGTGGATGTGAAAATGGCGCCGATGGGCGCCATTTCTGTTTTCAGCGGTCACTTCTATATGTCACTTCATGACGTCTTCCGGCCGCCTGCCGGGCTTGGCTTTGTAGGGCGGAAAAGTCCAGCCGAAGATCAGCGCGCCTGATCGCACGCAGAAGGCCGTCAGGAAACCCGCAGCTGATGCGGCATAAAGCGGCGCACCGAGGAAATAGACGATAATGAAGGTGGAAGAGCCCAGAAGCGCGCAGGTGATGTAGATTTCCGGGCGCAGGAGAACGGAAGGCTCCCCGGCCATAATATCGCGCAAAACACCGCCGAACGTCGCCGTCAGAACGCCGGTGACGATAGCGACGGTTGCCGAGCCACTTGCAGCGAGACCTTTGGCCGCTCCCATGACGCAATAGGCGGAGAGGCCGAGCGCATCGAGCCAGATCAACACCCGATAACGGGATTCGAAAAGATGCGCGGTAAAGAACAGCAGAACCGCGACCGAGACGCAGACGAGAATATAGGTGGGGTTTAGCACCCAGAAGACCGGCGTCCTGCCCAGCACGAGATCGCGCACCGTGCCGCCGCCAATGCCGGTTGCAGCCGCGAAGAACAGGAAGCCTATCAGGTCGAGCTGCTTGCGCGAGGCGGCCAGAGCGCCGGTTGCGGCAAAGACGGCGACACCGGCATAATCGAGGAAACCCAGAAGCGTCATGAAAAGATTCCCCCCGGAAACACAGGCTGAGACACGTCAGTGTCGCGCAAGCACTAAACTCTAGGCTGGCCGCCCGGATGATCGCAACATCCATAACCGAAACGGATGCAAAGGAAAATGCCGTGCGAATCGCTCTCGTTGCCGCTCTTCAGGCGCTGGTCCTCTTGATGTTTCCGGTGGCGCTCTCGGCGCAGCAGCAGCTGGTGAGCGACCCGGAGATTTACGAGAAGGATCATTTCCGCAATGAGTGCAAGGTGGCGGCCTTCGGCGATGACTTCGTCACGCGGCTGGATATCAACAATGACGGCCTGATGGATGCCGTCGTCAATCACGGCGTTCTGGATTGCGACGATGAAAAGGGCCGCAGCTGCGACGACGAAGGATGCCCCTATAATTTCTACGTCCAGGTGAAAGAGGGCGGTTATCTGATGATCGCGACGGCCCGGATCTACAGCTATGATTTCATCAAGCGGTTTGGGAACATGGTTTTTGTGCTGAAGATGCATCCGCGTTATTGCGAGCGCACCGACAAGGAGCCCTGCCTGATGACGGTCAGGGTCCGAGGCACGAAATTCGTTACGATTTCGCGAAAGTGACGGCGGCAATGATCAGGGTGCGATCCGCCGGATTTTGACCCGCTGATTATAGCGCTGGCGCAATGAGCGCGGAATGATGAGCGTGGCGATGGCGACGGCGAAAACCGCGCCTGCAACCACCCACAGGGCATCGGACTGGAGCGTTGCGCCGAGAACGGCACCGCAGATCGCACCGCTCAGCATGCCGAGCCACGGAACGATCTGGATACCCCAGTCAAAGCTCCGGTCACCGAGAAGAAAGCGGCCGATGCCGCGGCCGAAGCGGGAAAGAGCGCCTGTCACATAGGTAAGCCCGATCGGCAGCCCTTCTATATGCTCCACGGCGGCATTGACCATGCCCATGGCGAAAACCACGAGGTAAAACTGCGCGAGAGCGAAGGCATCGCCGCGCAGCAATGCGGCAACCGCCACCAATGACCCCACGCCTAAGAGAACGGCAAAGATCCGCCGCTCGAACTTATGCGCCACCACGATGCCGCCGGCATTGCCCGCCACGAAAGCAACGATGGCGAAAAGCAGTTTCGCGGCGTGGGAATAGAGACCCGCTTGCGCCGAGACGGCGGCGCGGGTGGTGTTGCCGGTCATGAACGATACGAAGTCGCCTGAAATATGCAGGCCCACCGCATCCGTCATGCCCGCTATGAAGGAGATGGCGGCCACCAGCGCAATTCCGGTTCCGGTGCGCCTTGCCCTGATGATATTGCGACGTCTTTGTCTGGTCATGGGAAGCTCGATATCGAAAAACAGCGGACCGACAGGTAGGCCGTGTTATCCTATGTCTAGAATGCCGGAGGGCCGGTTTGCAATCTTTCCGGAGGTGTTCGAGCGCTTCTGTTTTGTCTAGACAAATATAAAATCCCTGCCTACCATGCCTCAAATAAGGCGAAAAACAACATCGCACAAAAATAAATCAAAAGGGGTCCGGATCATGAAAAGAACGTGGGTTCTCGCCACTATTGCAGCACTTGCCTCATCCGCTTCCGCCTATGCCGAAACGTCGGTGACGATCGGCATGTCCGGCTGGACGGGTTTTGCACCGCTGACGCTTGCCAAACAGGCCGGCATTTTCGAAAAGAACGGCCTGAAGGTCGATATCAAGAAGATACCGCAGGCCAGCCGTCATCTCGCTCTCGCTTCGGGTGACATCCAATGCGCCGCCACCACGGTGGAAACATGGATCGCCTGGAACGCCAACGGTGTGAAATCCACCCAGATTTTCCAGATGGATAAGTCGCACGGTGCCGATGGCATCGCGGTGCGCGGCGATGTCTCGAAAATAGCGGACCTCAAGGGCAAGACCGTCGCCGCGTCCGCGCCGGGCACCTCGCCTTATTTCTTCCTTGCCTGGATCCTCAAGGAAAATGGCCTGACGCTGAAGGACGTGAAGATCGTCAACCTTGAACCGGGACCGGCCGCGCAGGCTTTCGTCGCCGGCCAGAATGATGCGGCCATGACCTATGAGCCCTATCTCTCCACCGTGCGCGCCGCTCCTGACAAGGGCAAGATTCTTGCCACGACGCTGGATTATCCCGCGGTCATGGATACCTTCGGCTGCACGCCGGACTTCCTGAAGGCCAATCCGCAGGCGGCCAAGGCGCTGGCGGACAGCTATTTCCAGGCGCTGGAACTCATCAAGGCCGACCCGGAAAAGTCCTATGCGACGATGGGAGCGGATGTGAAACAGGCGGGCGAGGCTTTTGCCGCTTCGGCAAAATTTCTCGAATGGCAGGACAAGGCCGCCAACCAGAAATTCTTCGAAGGTGAATTCAAGACATTCTCCGAAAAGTCGGCGGATCTGCTTCTTGAAATCGGCGTGATAAAGTCGAAACCCGATCTTTCGACGCTCGCGGATACGTCTTTCATCAAGTGAGAGAAAAAGGCGGCCGCAGCCCTTCGGGGAATGGCGCAGCCAGTGGCAAGGGTGCGAGCGTTTATTGTGCGTCATTGAAGGCGCACGCGCTCTGATGGCGCGGCGAAAGTGCCGCGCCGGTTTTCCGGACAGGCGATAGAATGCAACCTCTTCAACCCATCAAGAACAGCACGAGGATCATCCTCGGCATCCTGTTCTTCGTGCTGTTTTTCTCCGCCTGGGGCTTTGCGACGCTCGGCGGTTTCGTGTCGCCGACCTTTCTGGCCGACCCGATTACCATGCTGAAGGACGGCATCTACCTGCTGACCGATCAGGGCTTTGCCGGCGATATCGGCATGACCATCTGGCGCGTGGTGGGCGGTTTTGTGCTGGCATCGCTGATTGCCGTGCCTGTTGGTATCGCCATGGGAGCATACAAGCCGATCGAGGCGCTGCTTGAACCCTTCGTTTCCTTTGCCCGCTATCTTCCGGCCTCCGCTTTCGTGCCGCTTCTCATTCTGTGGGCCGGCATCGGCGAAATGCAAAAGCTGCTGGTGATCTTCATCGGTGCGGTCTTCCAGATCATCCTGATGGTGGCCGTGGCGGTTGCCGGCACGCGGCGCGATCTGGTGGAGGCCGCCTATACGCTGGGTGCAAAAGACCGGGGCGTGGTGCGCCGTGTTCTCATCCCTGCCAATGCGCCCGACATCGCTGAAATCCTGCGTCTCGTTCTCGGCTGGGCCTGGACCTATGTCATCGTTGCGGAACTGATCGGTGCCTCCTCGGGCATCGGCTATATGATCATCAACAGCCAGGCGCTGATGGCGACCGGCCAGATTATCTTCGGCATCATCGTCATCGGTGTCATCGGCCTTATCTCGGATTTCGCGTTCAAATCGCTGAACCGGAAGCTTTTCGCCTGGAGGCTTGCCTGATGAGCGAACTCCTTATCAAGGGCGTCAGCCGCACTTTTCCGGGCGTACAGGGCGGGCAGCCGACGCTTGCCCTGCAGCCGACCAATCTGGAAATCCCACGCAATGACTTCGTCACCATCCTCGGTCCGTCAGGATGTGGAAAATCAACCTTGCTGCGCATCATCGCCGGCCTCGACCGTCCGACGACGGGCGAAGTCCTGTTGTCCGGCCGCGCGGTGACCGGTCCGGGCGCGGATCGCGGCATGGTGTTCCAGTCCTACACGCTGTTTCCCTGGCTGACGATCCGTGAAAACGTCGCCTTCGGCCTGCGCGAGCGCGGCGTTGCCGAAAAGGAAAAATGGGAGATCGTCGACAGCTATATCGACAAGGTCGGCCTGCGCGGTTTCGAAAACCATTGGCCGAAACAGCTGTCCGGCGGCATGCAGCAGAGAACGGCAATTGCCCGTGCCTTGGCGAATGGGCCGAAAATCCTGCTGCTCGATGAGCCTTTCGGCGCCCTCGACAATCAGACGCGCGGCCTGATGCAGGAATTGCTGCTCGGCATCTGGGAGCGTGAGCAGAAGACGGTCATTTTCGTCACCCATGATATCGAGGAGGCGGTCTTCATGGCCTCGCGTGTCGTGACCATGTCCGCAAGGCCGGGCCGCATCAAGTCGATCACGCCGGTCGACCTGCCGCATCCGCGTCACTACACCGTCAAGGCGAGCCCGGAATTTTCGCAACTACGGGCGAAACTCACGGAGGAAATACGCAGCGAGGCGATTGCCGCCGCTGCCCATGGATAGTTGATCCGGCAAAGGGGAGGAGAGAAGTATCGGGATGAGGAGCACAGGTGCCGATCTTCAGGAAAAATCGCTGCACGAGCGCATCCGCAACGATGTCGAGCGCCACATCATGTCGGGCGAATGGCCGCCGGGCTATCGTATTCCCTTCGAGCACGAAATGACCCGGCAATATGCCTGTTCGCGCATGACGGTGAACAAGGCGCTCGGCGAACTGGTGCAGCGTGGCCTGATTGAAAGACGCCGGCGTCTCGGCACCTTCGTTCGCCAGCCTCATGCGCAATCCGCCGTGCTGGAAATCCACGATATCGAGCGGGAGGTGCAGGCGCTCGGTCTCGTTTACGGCTACCGGCTTGATAAACGACGGCTGCGCCCTGCGGGCAAGGAAGATGGCAAGGCCATGGCGCTTGCCGCCGATGCCCTGGTTCTGGAACTCACCTGCACGCATTTTGCCGGTGGCGTTCCCTTCTGCCTTGAGGAACGCATTATCAATGTCACCGCCGTTCCCGAGGCGGAAGGCACTGATTTTTCGCAGGTCGGGCCGGGAGCCTGGCTGCTGAAAATGGTACCGTGGAGCGCGGCCGAACATCGCATCAGCGCTGTCTCCGCAGACCGCAAAAACGCCGCGGCGCTGGGTATAGCCTCCGGTGCGGCCTGTCTGGTCATCGATCGCCGCACCTGGCATGGGGCGGATTACATCACCAGTGTCCGGGTTACCTATCCCGGAGACCGGCATGCCCTGGTTGCGCAGTTTTCACCTTCTCAAAACAGCTGAAACTGCTTGCGCGGTCAATTTTTTGTAAAGAAGAGTTTACGGGTAGCCTTTTGACAATATAATAGTTGTCAAAAGAACTCAGGTTTATTATCGGAACGTCAAGCTTACACGACGACGTCCGTTCATGGCCCCGGTTTTCAGGACCGGTCAATCTGCGGATGAGTTCATCGACGGAAATCCGGGATAAAAATTATGTCAGCCGAGACCTCAACTTCATCCGCATCTTTCAACAGTGCAAATGCAACACGGCGCCTCTCCCTTGCCATGACTGTCGCCTTGCTGACGGGCCTGAGTGCCGGTGCGGTTTTTGCTCAGTCGGCCCCTGAAACACAGATTCAATCCGCGCCACAGACGCAAACGGTTCAGCCCTCACAGGCGCCGGCAGCTCCCGCAACGCAGAGCGCACCAACCGTCGAGCCTGCCGCAACCGCACAGCCATCATCGCCGCAACCAGCGCCCGCTCAATCTGCAAGCGATCCCGCGCCGGCGCCCCAGGGTACTGCGCCGCAGCCGGCGCAGACCGAGCAACCCGCACAGACGAACCAGACGGCAGCGCCGGGCGAAACCTCCACCCCGCTAGAGCCCGTCAGCGCCGAGCCGGCCAGTGCCGAACGTCGCGCGGACATCCCGCACAACCTGTCCCCGTGGGGCATGTTCATGGCGGCGGACTGGGTCGTGAAGGGCGTCATGATCGGTCTTGCCTTCGCCTCGCTCGTCACCTGGACGGTCTGGGTGGCGAAATCGATCGAGCTCGCAGGTGCGCGCGTGCGTGCCGGCTCGACGCTCAAGGTCATTCGCCGGGCAAAAACACTTGCCGAGGCCACCGATGCCGTCGAGAAGAAAGGCGGACCCGCGGCGCTGATGCTGCGCATGGCAAGCCACGAAATGCAGCTTTCCGATGCGGTGGTCGGACACACGGATGGCGGCGGTATCAAGGAGCGTGTCTCTTCGGCGCTGTCGCGTATCGAAACCCATGCGGGTCGCCGTATGTCTCGCGGAACGGGTGTTCTGGCGACCATCGGTTCCACCGCGCCCTTCGTTGGCCTCTTCGGCACGGTCTGGGGCATCATGAATTCCTTCATCAGCATTTCGGAATCGCAGACCACCAATCTCGCCGTTGTCGCCCCCGGTATTGCGGAAGCGCTTCTCGCCACCGCCATCGGCCTTGTCGCGGCCATTCCGGCCGTGGTGATCTACAACGTCTTCGCCCGCTCGATTACCGGATACCGTCATCTGTTGGCGGATGCCGCAGCCGGTGTGGAGCGCCTCGTCAGCCGCGACCTCGATTTTCGCCGCATTCCGCCGGGCAGCGCCAGCAAGCCTGCCGTGTCGCTGGTTGGACGGTGACCGGTCATGGCTGGCGGTATTCGCGACAATAGCGGAGACGATCTCTCCGAAAACCACGAAATCAATGTCACGCCCTTCATCGACGTGATGCTGGTTCTGCTCATCATCTTCATGGTGGCCGCGCCGCTGGCGACCGTCGATGTGAATGTCGATCTGCCCGCATCCACCGCCAAGCCGGCGGAGCGACCGGAAGAGCCGCTTTATCTGACGGTCAAGGACGATCTCTCGCTCAACCTCGGCAATGATGCGGTTGCCCGCGAGGCACTGGCGGCAGCGATCGACCTCCAGACGGGCGGCAAGAAGGATACGCGCATCTTCCTGCGTGCCGACAAGGCCGTTGATTACGGTCACTTCATGGAAATCATGAACCTCCTGCGTGATGCCGGCTATCTGAAGATCGCCCTTGTCGGGCTGGAAAACGCGGCTGCGGCGTCTCAGCCTGTTGGTTCCAATACGGCCCAACCCTCTGGCCAGCCTGCCGCGCCGGCAGGGCAGGGAACTGCGCCATGACTGAAAACGGCTACCCGCAGGCCCGCCATTCCCGTATTGGGGAAGTGGTGCTGTGGTCTGCCGCGGCGCTGCTCATGCTGAGCGTTCATGCCGGTTTTGCCTATTATCTGATGCAGGAGCCCGAGGAGCAGGATGCTGGCGGGCAGCCGCCTGCCGCGATCATGATTGAAATGGCCGCGATACCGGAAGCCGTCAAAACCGAGGAAACGACGCAGGCGCAGGATGTCGAAGACACCCAGGAGGTGAAGAGCGACAGCAGCGAACCGGTGGAGGAAGCTGCTCCGGAAGAGCCGCCCCCGCCGGAACCGGTTGCGGAAACGCCGCCGCCTGAGCCCGTGCAGCCGCCCGAACCGCCGGTCGAGGAGATCGTCGAACCGCAGGAAATTCCCGAGCCGGTAGAGCCGATCGACCCCGTTCAGGAACAGATGATGGCGGAACTCGAAAACGTCGAGGTGCCCTTGCCCGTCATGCGGCCGCCACCACCACCTGCCGAAAAGAAGGTGGAAAAGACAGAGCCGGAAGAGAAAAAGAAGGTCGAGCGACAAAGGCCCAAGCCGCAGCAGGCATCGGAGTTGCGCGAAACGGCAAAGGCGGAGGCCCAGCAGTCCGACCGGACGGCGGCATCGCGCAGCAATGCCGGCTTCTTCTCGTCGCCGTCCATGTCAAAGGCTGATTGGGACGCAAAAGTACGCTCGGCAATGCAACGGCGACTGGCCCGTGCGGCTGGAAAATCCGGAATGGCCATTACGGTGTCATTCAAGATAGATAGCGGCGGATCCGTAGGCGGTGCGAGGATCCTTTCGTCCACTGGTGACGCGGCGATGGACCAGAAGCTTCTGGCCGTCATACAAAAAGCGTCAGTCTCACCGCCGCCAGCGGGCGCAAATACCAGTTTTACCCTACCGGTTCTTTTCAAGTAGGGCTGGAACAGCATGCGGCCATCCCGACTCTGAAGAGGACGGGATGGCCAGTTCATTTTCCATGTTGATTTGCAGCGACCCTATACCGCAGAGTGGGGCCAAGACGTCCCATCGCATGCAAGCCAACAGGAATAGCGAAAATCATGAAACTCTCGATCGCAGAGGCGGAGGATCTCGTATCCTCTATCTTTGAGCGCAATGGCGTTCTGCCGCAAAATGCCCACTCGGTGGCAAAAGCGCTGGTCGCTTCTGAGGCCGCCGGCCAGGGCGGCCACGGTTTTCGCCGTATCCCCGTTTATGTCCGCCAGGCGCGGGTTGGAAAAGTCGATGGCAAGGCGCGTCCCGTGGTGAAGCGCGTGAAGCCGGGTGTTCTCTCGATCGATGCCAATCATGGCTATGCGTATCCGGCAATCGACTGCGCTCTTGAGGAATTGCCAGAAATGGCCCGACAGCAGGGCATCGCGCTTGCAGCGATCCATCGCTCCCATCATGCAGGTGTCATGGCGCTGACGGTCGAACGTTTCGCGGAAATGGGCCTTGTCGCGCTTATGTTTGCCAATGCGCCGGCGTCCATGGCCCCCTGGGGTGGCAGCACACCGCTTTATGGCACCAACCCCATCGCCTTTGCGACGCCCATCGGCGGTGCCGATCCGCTGGTCATTGATCTGGCCCTTTCCAAGGTCGCGCGCGGGAAGATCATGGCGGCACGCCAGAAGGGTGAAACCATTCCCGGCGACTGGGCGCTCGACAGAAACGGTCGGCCGACGACCGATCCCGAAGAGGCCATTGAGGGAACCATGGTGCCCGCAGGCGAGGCCAAGGGTGCTGCGCTTGCATTGATGGTGGAGATCATGGCTGCTGCGATTACCGGCGGAAACTTCGCATTCGAGGCGTCTTCCCTTCTGGATGACAAGGGCGCACCACCCTCTCTCGGCCACACGATCATCGCCATAGACCCGGTATCGTCAGGCGGTGCGGCCTTTACCCAGCGGCTGGCCCTCATCGCAGGTGAGATCGAAAAGCAGGAAAATGTGCGCCTGCCCGGTCGTCGCAGCCAGGGCATCCGCAAACAGGCGCTGGAAAGCGGCATCGTGATCGAAAGCGATATTTTCGCCGAAATTCAATCGCTCTGAAGCGACAAGAAAAACCCGGCGGATCGAATATGATCCGCCGGGCAAACCCGATATGGCTGCTTTGCATTGGCGTCGACAGGGCCGGACATCATGTCCAACCCGCTTTTGGTCCGCCATCCCGCCATTGACATGGAAGGATTTGACGCCGAAAGCCGCTCATTCGGTTTTCAGCTTACGGAAGGGGACGTTTCGCATAAGCCTTGGAAAAGTAGAGGGTGATCATGCATCCTGTTCGATCAGGCCGCGCAGCAGGGCGATGCTGACGGCGTTCAGCAAATTGGCCGCCCCCAACCTGTTTCGCACCCGTTCCAGAGTATCCTTCACGTCCGCTTCGTCCGCGCCGGTTATCAGGGCGACGTGGGAAGGATGTTTACCCCGTGCGACAAGTCCCAGATAATGCCGCTCGCGATCCGAAAGGACGATGTCGCGCGTCTGACGATGTTCATGCGGCGTTTTTGAAGACATTTTCTTTCAGCCTCAAAAGAGATTGGCCTGCCCCCGGGTGTGCGACCAGCTAGTGGTCTCGCCCCGAAACCGGCTCGTTAACCGCTCTGTCTACACGCGAACAGAAACGCCAATTTCGCCAATAGGTTTCATCTCGCATCAGGAATTATGCAGTAAAAAGCCGCTTTCGCAGCCAGCCGATCCGGGCGGGGACGTTATTCCGGGGCATTGAGAGAACCGCCGCGCAATTGTCGGGACCACAATCGGGTCTGGCGTAGCATGCAGTTTCAAAGCTCTGGAATGTTTTTCGTCATATCCCGGGATACGCGGCGCTCTCATAAGCGATGTACTGCGCCGATAAAATAACATCGCGCGCCAAGTTTTGCATTTCTATTGTTATGTTTCGGCACATCTTTCAAAAAACACCGACATATTTTTCAAGTTTTGTGCGTATTTTCGAAATATTGATGCTGATGACATCTGTCAGCCGGCGGAATGATGCGCGTGTTTCCTGCGAATATCCGTGGGTGTTGCCCCGAACCAGCGCGAAACGGAACGCGAAAAGGCACCGGGTGTCGAATAACCGAGCCTGTAACTGATGTCGGATACCGGAAGATCGCTTTCGACAAGGAGTTTGAAACCGGCGTTTTTGCGAATGGCGTCCTTTATCTCGTTGAGATTGGTGCCAAGCTCGGCGAGCCGCCTTTGGAAACTCCGTTCCGACAAGTTGAAATAGGGGGCGATCTCACCGAGTGAAAGTTCCGCGTCCGAGAGCCGCATCTGCATATAGCGTTTCACCTGATCGATGAAATGGGTCGGGTCCGCCGATGTTTCCGGTCGTAACATGCGGCATTGCAAATTCATCAATTCGAACAGACGTTCATCCGCATTTGGATTGGCCACATCCAGAAGCGATGCCGGAAGTCGCATCGTGTGGATGGCTTGGGAAAAACTGACCCGTTTGCTCAATCTCTCTTTAAAGAGCTGAATATTATTGGGTTTCTGCCGCTCCAGACCGATCTCGATCTGGTTCACGCGCTCTCCGAGAATATCGCGCAGGCGCTGCATCAGAACTGCAAGTGACATATCCACATATTGATCGCGTTTGACGATCACGGGCGCGAAGGACCATGAGAGGGTCGCATGCGCGGCATCCGTCACCATGGTGAAATTGCTGTTATTGGTGGCGTAATAAACATGGTCCTGAAGGAAACGCAGGAACGATCGAACCGTCGGAGCGCTGATCAGCCCATAACCGAACGCGCCGGATGCACCGGCTGGAAAGGTGGCGGCGCATTGCAGGCCGAAGGCGTCATCGCCGGAAATCAACGCGCAGGTTTCGAGCAGACGGGAAAATCTGTCGAGGCTGATGCGGTCCGTCAGGCTGCTGAACGTGGCGGGATCAATATCCAGGGCCTTGCAGATGGGAACGATATCGATGCCCCGTGATCGGGCATAATTACTGACGCCGGCGGCCAGACCGGCGACTACAGATATCTCGTCACTGACCCTTTTTTCGGGCATCCCTCGCCTTGGCGTACCATGTTTGGAAATTGTCGCCTGATGGTAAGCCCTGAAAGCGTGTTTGTCGAGCAGCCCGGCTGCGGCATTTTAAGGGTGGTTGGAACCGGCGCTTTGCTGCAGCACCTGCATGATGGTCTTGCCGGCATCTTCGATTGCACCGCTATTATCGACCGTCGTGACATCGAAGTCGCCGGCAACGGCCAGCGAGCTTCGTTCCAGCCGCCGCAGGATATCGTCCCGGCTCTCCCGTCCGCGCTGCTCCAGCCGCCTCGCCAGTACATCCGGCCTTGCAACGATGTTCACGACCTTCAGACGGGAAAAGGCGATGCCGAAATGGGGAAGCGCCGAGCGTGAACCATTGGCGATGACAACATCTCCCGCTTCGAGATGGCGATAGACGGCGGCCGGAATGCCGTATTTCAGACCGTGCGCCTGCCAGGAGACCGCAAAGGCGCCCGCATCTTCCAGCTGGTTGAACTCGTGCATCGAAACGGCATCGTGGTTTTCACCGCCCGCGTCGCAGCTGCGGGTAATGACGCGGCGTGTGAAATGGAAACCCGGGCGGCCGGAAAGCTGTGCCGCCGCATAATCCATCAGCGTGTCCTTGCCCGCCCCGCTCGGGCCGACAATCACGATCATCGTGCCGGGCGACAATGTGCGCCGGTTATCGTCTCCATCGGTGGTCATGCCACGCGCTTGCCCTGACGCCAGACCGAACGGGCGACCGGCACGCCATCTTCGCGGTGGACCCGCACCAGATCGGCCCGCAACCCGGTCGCGATACGGCCACGGTCAACAAGGCCGACCGTGCGGGCCGGCGTGGCGGTGACCATGCGCAGCGCTTCCGGCAGACTGATGGCTTCCACCTGATCGGCGAGCAGGAACGGCGCGAAAAGCAGGCTGAACGGCACGTAGTCGGAGGAAAGAACATCCAGCACGCCGATCTCGGCCAAGTCCCGAGCGGCGATATTGCCGGAATGGGATTTGCCGCGGACGATGTTCGGCGCACCCATCAGCACGCTCATGCCGGCGCTGTGTGAGGCTTTTGCAGCCTCGACACTGGTGGGGAATTCCGCCAGTTTCACGCCGTGGCCGATAGCCTCGCCGACATGCGCTTCGGTGGCGTCGTCATGGCTTGCAACGGTGATGCCACGCTCGGCACAGCGGGCTGCCAGATAATCACGATGCTTGGCGGAATATTCAGCGGATGCGGCCTGCCGGCGCCGCACGAATTCGGCAAAGGCCTCGTCGCTCAACCCGCGCTTCTTCTGATAGTAGAAAATATACTGGTCCATGGACTGGAACTGGCGCTGACCCGGGGAGTGGTCCATCAGCGAAATCAGCCGCACGCGCGGATCGGTTTCGAAGTCTTCGAAATGCTCAAGCACATCGGCAGAAGCCACTTCGCAGCGCAGATGCAGCAGGTGGTCCGCACGCAGACGGTTTTGATCCGCCGCCGCTTCGATGGCATCAGCCATTTCGCGCATTTCACCCTTTTTGAAACCGCCATCCTCATCCGAGCCGAGCCGCAGGCAGTCGAACACGGTGGTGATGCCGGAAGCGGCTACCTGTGCGTCATGCGCCTGAATGGCGGCGATCTTGTCCCAGATCACACCAGGGCGCGGCGAATAATGCTGTTCCAGATGGTCGGTATGGAGTTCCACCAGACCGGGGATCAGAAAGTCGCCTTCGAGGTCTTCTCCGGTTTTGGAAGCGCCTTCGCTGATATCGGCAATCTTGCCGTCACGGATCAGAACGGATCCGAGAATAATATCGTCTTCCAGAACGATACGGGCATTGGAAAGGGCGTGCTCGGTCATGGGTTCGCATCTTTCTTTGGTGGCTGGGCAAGGGGGTGCCAGCTATGAACGGTAAAGGGCGCGCCGCGCGTTTCTTCAATGAACAAGGCGAGGCCGGATATGGTGAGAGGCCGGTCTGTGAATTCAGCAAACCGGGTCGAGAGAACCTCTTGCATGGCGGGCTGCTCATCTTCATCGATACGGCCGGTCAGCGTCATGTGAAAACGGAAATCATCCATGACATGCGGATAACCCCAGAGAGAGAGATTTTGCCGCTGGCTTTCCGTCAGCATTTGCGGCCGCCGCCGGGCAATATCGGTCTCGGACAGGGGCGCGCGGAACCGATCGAAGTGATCGACGACCTCTGCGGCGAAATCCTGCAGCGGCTGGTAAATGCGATCCGGAACCAGCGCAAAAAACGGCCCAAGCGCCCCGACGACGACGCGTGGAACCTCGAAGGCGGACTGATTGGCCGTGAAATCTTCGACGGCCGCGAGCAGCTCTGCCTCACCGTATTTTTCGGCAAGCTCGAAGGGAGCTTTCAGGGTCGCGTGGAAACCGTAACGGCGCGGTTCCTCCGTCAAATCGGCATAATCGTCGTGGTCGTCATGCAACGTGCCGGAAAACGCATTGCGGCCGAGCCAGCGCGACGCTGTTTCAGTCAGCGGATGATCTTTAGCCGGAGAAAAATAGATGGCGTAGCGCACGGCAAGCACTCTTCAGTGTCATGGAAAACCAGGGATGAGAAGCTATTTGGCGTGACTCGCCTGCTTCCCGCAAGGTCAGGAGTGCGAGGTAATCGCTTTCCGTGACAGAATGATGATGCAGATGGAAAAAAGCGCATTCGAAAGGAGGCAAATCTTCCGAACGTGCTGAAGGCGTAGAGGGAAATGGTGAAGAGATATGGCCGGCGTAAATCAAGACTGCGTGAGCGTGCGCAGCGTGGGATAACAAACGTCATCGCGACTTTCGTTATCCCGCCCGTTAGGGCCTAGTGCTGTGTTTTACCGATCAGGCGCGAACGCAGCGAATTGGAAATATGGTCGAACAGGAAAACGACGAAGAGGATGAGCAGAACCATATAGGCGACCTTGTCCCAGTCGGCATTGGTACCCATCGCTTCCAGTAGTTTCAGGCCGATGCCGCCGGCACCCACCGCACCGATGATCGTGGCGGAGCGGGTGTTGCTTTCCCAGAAATAGAGAGATTGGGAGATAAAGACCGGCAGGACCTGCGGCAACACGCCGAAACGACTGACCGCAATCGGCGATGCGCCGACCGATTTGACGCCCTCGCGCTGCTTGTCATCGACATTCTCCAGCGCTTCGGCATAGACCTTGCCGAGCGCGCCGGTATCGGTGAAGAAGATCGCGGCAATGCCGGGGATCGGTCCGGGGCCGAAACTGCGGGTGAAGAACAACGCCCAGATCAGCATATCGATGGACCGCAGGAAATCGAACAGGCGCTTCATGCCCCAGTTTGCCGCCCTGTTGGCGGTGATGTTGCGCGCGGCGATGAAGGCGAGCGGCAGGGCGACAAGTGTGCCGAACAGCGTGCCGACAAATGCCATCACCAGCGTCTGCATCAGCTTGGACAGGATATCGGCATGTTGCCAGACGCTGTTGTCGAGAAAATCATCGACCATATGGCCAATATTGGAGCGTGCGGGATCGAGCCGCTCTCCCCAGAGCGCCAGCGCTGCGAGTTCACCATAACCCTTGCCCCAGAATTCCGATTTGGTGTCGAACAGGAAATTCGCCCATCCAAGGAAACGGCGCTGCACATAGACCTGGCTGGTGCGGATTTCCGCCTGGCCGGCAAAACCGTAATGCACGAGAACCTTCTTGCCGTCCTGCTGGATTTCGTCGGGCAGACCCTGTGGAGCGACAACGGCATCGTCGTTGATGATGACGGGGTAATTTTTGCCGTCGACATAAACATCCACCCGGGTCGGTGTTATGTCGAGGCGGTTTTGCGTACCTGCATAAACGACGCTATAGCCGCCATCCGGCAGGGGCTGCAACCAGTCGATCTTTGCATCGGCCGGATATTGTCCGCGGCTAGACCATTGGGCCAAGACCTTGCCATCTTCGAAACGCAGGCGCGGCTGGGCACGCCAGGAATACCAGTCCTGAATATAGCTGGAGGCGCGATCCCACCGGCCCTGCATGAAAGCCGGGCCGACATTGAAGAAGAAAAAGCAGCCGATGAGATAGGCGGTGACGGCGAGAAGGCCGACGAGCAGACCATATCGCTGCATGAAACTGCGGTTGAACACATGGCGATGTGCAGCCGTCAGCCTCTCGCGCTCGGCGGTGTTGAGAATGAAGCTGGACGACATCAGGCCGCTCCCCGTCCGAATTCGAAGGATTGTTGGCCGATCAGCCTGCAGCGCAGCCAGCTGGAGAACTGGTCGACGGCGATGATGGTGATCAGCAGAAGGATGATGATGGCATAGGTCTTCGAGGCATGGTCATTGCCGATCGACAGGCGGAAGACCTCGCCAATGCCGCCGCCGCCCACAGCGCCGATGATGGTGGAGGCGCGCACGTTGATTTCGGCGCGCAGCAGCGCATAGGAGACGAAATTGGGCAGAACCTGCGGCACGATGGCGAAACGCACCCGCTCCAGCCAGTTGGCACCGGCGGCGCGTAGGCCTTCATCCGGTTTCATGTCGGCATTTTCCACGACTTCGAAGAACAGCTTGCCCAGCGCACCGATCGTATGGACCGAAATCGCGATGATCGCGGCGATCGGTCCGATCGAGAGAATGGCGGTCAGCAACCCGGCGACGACGATTTCCGGAAAGGCACGCAGCACTTCCATAATCCGGCGCACCACCCAGCGCACGAGACCGGCGCCAACGAGATTGGTGGAGGCGAAGAAGCAAAGCACGAAGGCGAAGCTCGTGCCGATGATTGTCGAGACCAGCGCGATATTGAGCGTGATGATCAGCTGGTAGATGAAGTGCGGGATGTAGAAGCCGTCGGTGATGTAAACGCGATCCGCGACATAATTATATTTCAGCGAACCATCCGCATAAGGCGACGGCAGGTCGAACATCGCCCGGAAGATTTCCAGCGGACTATCAGGCACGAAGGTCTTCATGAAATCGAAGAAATAGGGCAGGCGCTCGAAGAATTTGCCCGAATTGGCCGAATTGGCGAAATTCAGGGAGGCGGCAAGGATGACGAGAAAGATCACGAGCGAAATGACGGTATAGATCCGTCGTGTCGCAAGCTGCTGTTGATAGTGGCGCATGACCGTCCGGGACGATACGCTCACCCCCTCGGGTGAGAGGGTACCATTGTGCAGTGTGGTCGCCATGCCGCTTTTCCTTTATTGGCAAAAGCGGCGGCGCCGCAAGGCGCCGCCGCTTCCGGATATGACCTGAGGGATCAGCCGCCGATAACGGACTTACGCGCGTCGATGATCGTCTGGTAGAAGGACGGGTCGACCTTGATGTAGGCGGTGTTCTTGCCCTGGGTGAAGCCCTGGAAGCAGGCGAGGTCCTTCTTCGGCAGTTCCATGAAGAAGTCTTCGACCTTCTGCTTCATCGCGTCGCCGAGCTTGTTGGTGACCATGAGCGGACCGTTCGGGATCAGCGGCGACTTCCAGACTTCGACGATATCGTCCATGTCGAGGTTGCCCTTCTTGACCATCTGGTGAAGGTTGCCGCCGGAGTAGCCTTCTTCCCACTTGCCGACGCCCGAACCGAAAGTCGTGCCAACGTCGAACTTCTTGTCGAGAACGGCGAGAACGAGGTTCTCATGACCGCCGCCGAAACCGGTTTCGGCGAAATATTCCTTGACCGGCTTGCCGGTTTCCTTGGGGATCGCCACGTTCGGGACGAGGAAGCCGGACGTGGAATCCGGATCGGCGAAGCCGATCTTCTTGCCCTTGGCGTCAGCCAGCGTCTTGATGCCGCTGCCCTTGCGGGCAACCATGATCGTGTAATAACCACTGGAGCCGTCGGAGCCGGTATAGGTCAGGATCGGATCGACAGCCTTCGGGTCGGCCAGAGCGATCTTGGCGTAGGAGGATGCGCCCATCGAAGCGATGTCGATGGTGCCGCCGAGCAGACCCTGGATGACGCCGTTATAGTCCGGCGACGGGAAAACCTGGACTTCGGAAACGCCGGTCGCGGCCTTGAGGCCATCGGCAACGCACTTGGTGTTGCGGATCTGGTCGGCTTCGTTTTCGGAACCGTCGAGACCGATGCGCAGAACCTTGACGTCCTGAGCGATGGCGGAACCGGCCAGAACGCCAAGGGCGACTGCCGAAAGAAGGATTTTCTTCAACATGGACTTTCTCCTGTTTCCCGGCGAGCCGGAGTTTGTTGTGAAATGTCGGCCCTTGACGCGGGCAAAAACGATGCTGAGCGGTTCCTCAGAGCCCGGCGAGAGCGAGCGGTTCGGGACCGGCAGATTGCTGTATCGGCCGTGCGGGAAGCTGCGCGCCGGGAATGTTGATGCTGGTCGAGGTCATGGTCTCGTCGATGCCGGCGCCGTGTGAATCCGTCCCGTAAATCTCCGTGACCGCCGCAGCCGTCAGTTCGGCGGGCGTTCCGTCGAAAACGACTCGACCCTGCGACATGCCGATGATGCGTTCGCAATAATTGCGCGCCGTATCCAGCGTATGCAGATTGGTGATGACGGTGATGCCTTCGCGCTCGTTGATGTCGCGCAGGGCGTCCATGACGATCTTGGCGTTCAGGGGATCGAGAGAGGCGATCGGCTCGTCGGCGAGAACCATCTTCGGAGACTGCATTAGTGCCCGGGCGATAGCGACGCGCTGCTGCTGGCCGCCGGAAAGTGTGCCTGCCGCCTGCATGGCTACGTGCTCGATGCCGAGCCGCTCGAGGGCGGCAATCGCCATCAGGCGCTCTTCATCCGTGAAGATGTTGAACAGGCTGAGCACGGTCGAACGGTGGTTCAGGCGGCCGAGCATGACATTGGTGAGCACATCAAGGCGTGGCACCAGATTGAACTGCTGGAAGATCATTGCGCAGTCGCGCTGCCAGTTTCGGAGCGCAGCACCCTTCAGCGTCGAGACTTCCGTACTGTTGAAATGGATGGAACCCGAGGAGGGATCGACGAGGCGGTTGATCATGCGCAGCAGCGTCGATTTCCCCGCACCCGAGCGTCCGATAACGCCAACCATCTGGCCCTGCGGAATTTCGACATTCACGGAATCGACCGCAGTGTGGTTGCCGAAACGGCGCGTGACTTGCTTCAGGTGAAAGCTCATTTCCCCGTCCAATCTTCTTTTTGACGGGGTTCGGCGTAACAGCGGTGCGTGAAGTGTGGATGTCAGTTTGATGAATAAAATATTACAGATTTCACGGATCTTGCGTCCGCCTGTTTGCCGACAAAGCTTTCGGGAGGAATCTTGGACCGTTCAAATCCGCGTGTCTTTTGATCGCATAAACAAAAATCCCGGGATTTGTGTCCCGGGATTTGCAGGTGTTCGGTAGAGTGAGATTTCATCCGCCATATTTCGCTACAAAATCCTCGGCGTCCAGACTACGGAAATCGTCGAGAGCGACGCGCAATGTCGCGTGGTCCCAGTCCCACCATTTCAGATCATCCATTTGCCGGCCCAGTTCCGCCGGGAAGCGTTCCCGGATCAGCCGGGCGGGCACGCCGCCGACGATGGTATAGGGCGCGACGTCTCTTGAGACGACCGCGCCTGCGCCGATCACCGCGCCGTTCCCTACCGTGACGCCGGGCAGGATGGTCGCACCATGGCCGATCCAGACATCGTGGCCGATCACCACCCGTTTGGCACGGCGGGCGGCGAAGAAGTCCGTTTCATCTTCGGCGTCGTCCCAGTAGCTGTGGGCGCGATAGGTGAAATGGTGCAACGTCGCACGCTGCATGGGATGATTGGTGGCGTTGATGCGGACGGAGGCGGCGATATTGACGAATTTGCCGATGGTGGCGCACCAGATCGCGCCATCCTGCATGACGTAGGAGTAGTCGCCCATCTCGACCTCCTCGAGGCGGCAGCGCTCCGAAATTTCGGTATAGCGGCCGATCGAGGAATTGGTGACGCGGGCACTTTCGTGGATGACGGGTTCGAGACCGACCTTGACACTCATGCCGCTGCCTTCCGGGGCGAGAATTGCGAGACGTCGAGAATGCGATCAGCCACGGCTTCGCGCACCTCTTCGTCGTGGAAGATGCCGAGCAGCGCGGTGCCCTTCTCTTTTTTCTCCCTGATCATATCGACCACCACACGCCGGTTAGTGGCGTCGAGCGAGGCCGTTGGCTCGTCGAGAAGCAGGATCGCGTGATCGGTGATGAAGCCGCGCGCGATGTTGACGCGCTGCTGCTCACCGCCCGAAAAGGTCGCTGGTGGCAGCGACCACAATTCCCGTGGCAGGTTGAGTTTGGAAAGCAGCATGGCCGCCTGCTCACGCGCATCTTCAGCGGTAACCTTGCGCGCCAGAAGCGGCTCGGCAACCACATCGATCGCCGCGACACGCGGCACCGTGCGCAGGAACTGGCTGACATAACCGATGGTGCGGTGGCGGATATCGAGGATCGTGCGCGGCGAGGCATTGCCCATATCGATGACCTCACCCTGATGGCGGATGAGGATCTGTCCGCTGTCGATGGCGTAATTGCCATAGAGCATTTTCAGGATCGAGCTTTTGCCGATGCCCGAAGGGCCGCCGAGCACGACGCATTCGCCGCCCGAAACAGAGAAATTGACATCGCGGACGACCGGCAGCTCGATGCCGTCGCGAAGATGCATGGTGAAGCTTTTGAAGACTTCCGAAACGATGAGAGGCGTCGTCATGGTGGGTTCTTTCTTCCTGCGCGTGATTTTATCCGAAAACCGGGGGCCACTTTTCGGAATCACGCGGCTAGACCTGCAAAATGGAGGAAACAAGCAATTGCGTGTAGGGCTCGCGCGGATCGTCCAGCACCCGGTCGGTGAGGCCATGTTCGATGACGTCGCCGCCCTTCATCACCATCATGCGATGGGATAGCAGCCGCGCAACCGCCAGATCATGGGTGACGACGACGACCGCAAGACCGAGATCGTTGACGAGGCCGCGTACGAGATCGAGCAGGCGTGCCTGCACCGAGACATCGAGGCCGCCTGTCGGTTCGTCCATGAAGACGAGGCGCGGCGAGGTGACGAGGTTGCGGGCGATCTGCAGGCGCTGGCGCATGCCGCCGGAAAAGGCGCGCGGCTGATCGTCGATACGGTCGGTGCCGATTTCCACCCGCTCCAGCCATTCGCTGGCCGATTGCCTGATATTACCGTAATGCCGGTTACCCACCGCCATCAGCCGCTCGCCGACATTCGCGCCGGCAGACACCGCCATGCGCAGTCCGTCCGCCGGGTTCTGGTGCACAAAACCCCAATCGGTGCGCATCAGGAAACGCCGTTCAGCCTCACCCATATGATAGAGGTCACGCACCGAGCCGTCGCGCATGCGATATTCGACGCTGCCCGCCGTTGGCATGAGCCGGGTGGAGATGCAGTTGAGAAGCGTGGTCTTGCCGGAACCGGATTCGCCGACGATCGCCAGCACTTCGCCCGGATAAAGCTCGAAGGAGACGTTGCGGCAACCGGCGCGGTCGCCGTAATATTTGGAAACGTCCCGGACTTTCAGAAGCGGTGCGTCGCTCATTCTGCGGCCTCCTTCACATCCGCCAGCAGGTGGCCCTTGTGGCCATGGGCGCGGCGGTCTTCACAATGGTCGGTATCGGAGCAGACGAACATCCGCCCGCCCTTGTCGTCCAGCACCACCTCGTCGAGATAGACATTCTCCCCGCCGCACAGCGCGCAGGGCTTGTCGAAGCGCTGGATTTCAAAGGGATGATCCTCGAAATCGAGACTGACGACGTCCGTATAGGGCGGCACGGCATAGATGCGCTTTTCGCGCCCGGCGCCGAACAGCTGCAGGGCATCCGAGAGATGCATTTTCGGATTGTCGAATTTCGGCGTGGGCGAAGGGTCCATCACGTAACGCCCGGCAACTTTCACCGGATAGGCATAGGTAGTAGAGATGCGGCCGTTGCGGGCGATGTCCTCGTAAAGCTTGACGTGCATCAGGCCGTATTCTTCGAGCGCATGCATGACACGGGTCTCGGTCTCGCGCGGCTCGAGGAAACGTAAGGGTTCGGGGATGGGAACCTGATAAACGAGCACCTGACCCGAATGCAGTTCTTCTTCGGGAATGCGGTGCCGCGTCTGGATGATCGTCGCATCCTTCGTGCGGGTGGTGACGGCCACATTGGCTACCTTCTGGAAAAAGGCACGGATGGAGACGGCGTTGGTGGTGTCGTCGGCGCCCTGGTCGATGACCTTCAGCACATCGTCGGGACCGAGGATGGAGGCGGTCAACTGCACACCGCCGGTGCCCCAGCCATAGGGCATGGGCATTTCGCGGGAAGCGAAGGGAACCTGATAGCCGGGAATGGCGATGGCTTTCAGGATCGCCCGGCGGATCATCCGCTTGGTCTGTTCGTCCAGATAGGCGAAGTTGTAGGCAGCCAGCCCGTCGTCAAATGAAACTTCTTTAAGCATTGCGCGTTAGCCTTGTGAAAAAAGGAGTACAAGCTCATGGAGATTGGAATTCTTGCAGCCGTGTTCTTTGCTGTCTTTGCAGCATCGACCGTCTTTTGCGCCTACTGGTTTGGCGAGCAGCACGGCCGCTGAGCTATTCGGCCGCATCGCCCATCCACTCCGCGCCATCGGTATTGATCGCCTCGAAATCGGCGCGCATCTTCCGCACCAGACCGAGTTCGGCCTGAAAATCCACGTAATGCGGCAGTTTCAGATGTTCGACGAAACCCGTTCCCTGCACGTTGTCGGCGTGTGAGATGACGAATTCCTCGTCCTGGGCGGGGGCAACCACATCCTCGCCGAATTCGCTGGCACGCAGTGCGCGGTCGACCAGCGACATGGCCATGGCCTTGCGTTCGCTCTGGCCGAACACCAGCCCGTAACCGCGCGTGAACTGCGGCGGAGCCTTGGCCGAACCCTTGAACTGATTGACCATCTGGCACTCGGTGACCTTGATGTCGCCGAGTGAGACAGCAAAGCCGAGTTCCGGCACATCAAGCTCGACTTCTACCTCGCCAATGCGGATTTCGCCGACGAACGGGTGGGTGCGGCCATAACCGCGCTGGGTCGAATATGCGAGCGCCAGCAGGAAACCTTCGTCACCGCGCGCCAGCGATTGCAGGCGCAGGTCGCGCGGCATCGGAAACTCCATCGGTTCCCGTGTCAGATCGCCGGCAATATGATCATCCGGCATGTCGCCGTCGCTTTCGATCAGCCCCTCCTGGGCGAGGATATCGGAAACGCGCATGACATATTCCGGCTCGCCCTCCCGCTGGGTAGCGATTTCGACGGCGTCGTCTTCGAGGAGGGAGGGATCGAGCAGCCGGTGGGTGTAGTCGAAGGTCGGGCCCAGCAATTGCCCGCCGGGCAGATCCTTGTAGGTCGCGGAAACACGCCGCTGCACCGCCATGTCAGCGGTATCCACCGGAACCGAATAGCCGAAGCGCGGCAGTGTGGTGCGATAGGCGCGCAGCAGGAAGATGGCTTCGATCATGTCTCCGCGCGCCTGCTTGACGGCAAGGGCTGCAAGCGACTGATCGTAGAGTGAGGCTTCCGCCATCACCCGGTCTACGGCGAGCGACAGCTGCGAAACGATCTGCGCCACGGTCATGGCGGGCAGGTCGCGGTCTCCACGCCGCTGGTCGGCCAGCAGCCGGTGGGCGTTGGCGATGGCGGTCTCCCCGCCTTTGACAGCAACATACATCTTATGCCTCCACGGGTTTGATGCGCGTCGTGCGCGGCAGGCAGACGAATTTATCGCCAGCGGTCAGGATGACATCGACGCCGCGCGGGAAGACGGCGTTATTCTCCGCCCAAAGCCTCGGGAATATATCCGGCAGGCCGGAAGGGCTGATGAGGTTGACGTGGCGGATGCCGGGGCCGGAGAGCAGCAATTCCCGTCCGCCGTCCAGATCGGATAATTCGATGATGAGCGTCGTGGAGCGATCGGGATATTCCTGGCTGCCCTGGGCGAAGAGGCCGAAGGACGCGATGGCGCTGCCTGCCTCAATGACGGCGAAATGCGCAGCCGCTTTTTCTTCTGTAGCAGGTGCGCCCGTGTGAAATCCGATCCAGCCCGGCACCGCGGTCTTGCGCAATAGGCCGCTCAGCCAGACCGGCGTGTCGTGGTCGCAAAGCGCCAGCAGAACCGCACCGGTGGCAGCGGCAAGCGGAAGCGGCGGAGCGACTGCCGTTTCGATTGTCTGCGGCGTGCCCGGGCGGGCCATACCGTCCATCAGCTTCTTGAAAATACGCTGGGAATCGAAGACGGTGTTGGAAAAGCCGCCCGTCAATGCTTCGGCTTTCACACCCATCAATCCTCTCCTCGAACCATGGTGAAGAAATCGACCCGCGTGGCTGCGGTTTCCTTTGTTTTCCGTTCCTTCTCTTCGCTCAGTCTTTTTTCGACCGGTGAAAGAAGCTCGCTCTCGACGAGGTCCCGGGTCGGGAGTTCCTGCCAGAGTGCGTCGAAAACAGCGGCATACCAGGCCTTCTTGCGGCCGGTGCCGAGAACATGCGCATGGCCGACGGTTCCCGAGGCAAGCTTGACGGTCGCGCGGGTGACGGTGGTTTCACCGAGATTGAAAGGTGCACCGCCGCCGCCGATACGGCCTTTGACCATGACGAGGCCGGTTTCCGGCCCCCGCACATTTTCCGTCTGCGGGCTGGCATCCTGCCGGCTCCAGACATTTTCAAGTTCCTGAACGGTGGCGCGGGCAAGAAGCGCCGCCACTCGCTTCCTCTCTGCATGCATATTCGCAGCTTCGTTATTCATCGCTTGACCTCTAATGTCTATTGATATAGACAACTATACAATATAAGCTACAATTAACGCCGATGAATGACAAGCGTGTGACATGAGCCCTGCAGCAGCGATGAAAAGAAAGAACGGCGTGGCGCTCTGGCGGCAAATTGCCGACCGGATCAGGGGCGAGATTGCAGCTGGCGATCACGACGCAACCGGCATGTTGCCGCCCGAGATGACGCTGGCCGAAAAATTCGGCGTCAACCGCCATACCGTCAGAAGCGCCATTGCTGCGCTGGCGAGCGAAGGCATTCTCGAGCCGATGCAGGGACGCGGCACAATGATTACGCGCAAGGAGCGTTTGAGCTTTCCGATTTCGCTGCGCACGCGCTTTACGGCCGGCATCGCCGATCAGGTGAAGGAAATGGAGGCGCTGCTGCTTTCCCACACAACCGAGCCGGCAACTGCCGATCTCGCAGCGCGGCTGCAACTGCCATCAGGTGCGACGCTCATCCGCCTGGAAACCCTGCGCAAGGCGGACAGCCGCCCCGTGTCCCGTTCGACCACATGGTTCCCGGCGGATCGTTTTGCCGGAATAGGTGAGGCCTATCAGCAAAGCGGCTCGATCACGGCCGCTTTCAATATCCTTGGTGTGGCGGACTATGTTCGCACGTCGACCGTCATTTCCGCCATCCACGCGGATTCGCAGGATCTGGCCGATCTCGAACTATCGCCCGGGGCCATCCTGCTTGTCACCCAGGCATTAAATGCCGATATGGATGGCGTGCCGGTGCAATATGCCATCAGCCGCTTCTCGGCCGACACGGTCGAATTCACGGTGGAAAATTAGAGTTCGAGCTTACTCCGCCTGCGAAAGTCCGAGCACATCCAGCATGGAGTAGAAACCGGGCTTCTTGTCGAAGGCCCAGACAGCTGCCGTGATCGCGCCGCGTGCGAAAATGGAGCGGTCGCCGGCATAGTGGGAAAGCTCCACGCGCTCACCTTCTCCGGCGAAGATCACCGAATGTTCGCCGATCACCGAGCCGCCGCGCAGCGTGGCAAAACCGATGGTGCCGGTCTCACGCGCGCCGGTATGTCCGTCGCGCACGCGCACGGAAGAGGCGGTCAGATCGACCTTGCGGCCTGCCGCCGCAGCTTCACCCAACAGCAGCGCCGTTCCCGAGGGTGCATCCACCTTGTGCTTGTGGTGCATTTCCAGAATTTCGATATCCCAGTTCTGCGCATCCAGCGCCTGCGCCGCCTGCTGCGTGAGAACGCTGAGCAGGTTGACGCCGAGGCTCATATTGCCCGACTTGACGATGCGGGCATGGCGTGATGCTGCCTTGAATTTTTCTTCGTCTTCGGGCGAGCAGCCCGTGGTGCCGATGACGTGTACGATGCGTGCCTGCGCGGCGAGGCCGGCAAAGGTGACACTCGTTGCCGGTGAGGTGAAATCGATCACCCCTTCCGCATGCAGAAATGCCTGCAGCGGATCGCTGGTGATTTCGACGCCGATGGGGCCGAGACCGGAAATTTCACCGGCATCGCGGCCGACAAAAGCCGAACCTTCACGCGCCACTGCGGCATGCAGCTGAACGCCCGGCGTCTGGTGAATGAGGCGGATCAGCGCCTGTCCCATGCGGCCCGCCGCGCCCACCACCACCAGTTTCATGCCGCTGCTGCCCATGCTGTCACTCACTTTTCATGTCGGGCGGATCGGAACCCGCCGGTATCGGATGTTTGCTACAGCGACGTTAAAGACCGTCCGCCCGCTTCGCAAGCATCACATGTGAAGGGGTGTCCTTCAAAACCGATCAGGCTCTCCAGCGCCGGCCGTCCAGCGACAGGCCGAAATCGGAAGGCGTTCTGGCATAGGTGGCAAGCCCGGAAAGGGCCGCTTGCGGATGGGTGACGACGAATGTCGGAATGGTCCGCATCAGGGCGGTGTGCGGCGCCTTGTCCTCGAAAGCGGCCCGGAATTCCGGGCTCTTCAGCGCGGGGATGATCTTCTGCGAAATGCCGCCGGCGAGATAAACGCCGCCCTTGGCCATGAAGATCAGCGCAAGGTCACCCGCCACACGGCCGAGATAGGTGCTGAACAGCGAGAGCGTTTCTTTCGCCTGCGCGTTCTGGCCGGAAAGACCCTGCGACGTGATATCGGCCGGATCGGAGAAGACGGCGTCAATTCCATCGGCGATGCAGACGGCGCGGTAAAGATTGACCAGTCCACGCCCGCACAGGATTTGCTCACCCGCGACACGGCCCTCGATGGTTTCGATATGGGGGAAAACCGCATAGTCACGCGCGCTTCTCGGGCCGATATCGATATGGCCGCCTTCGCCAGGCACCGGAAACCACATATGGCGGGCATAGACCAGCCCGGCGACGCCGAGCCCCGTGCCCGGTCCGAGAACGACGCGCGATGCAAGCACGTCTTTTTTGCCGGAGCCGATGGCGTCGCGGTTATCGTCGTCAAGGGCTGCAATCGCGAGAGCCTGTGCCTCGAAGTCGTTGATGACGATGACGTCCTTCAGGCCGAGATTGGCGAGCATGTCCTTCGGCTTGACGACCCAGTGGCAATTGGTGAGCGGAATCTCGTCGCCTTCGATCGGGCCGGCAATCGCAAGAATGGTGGAGACCGGCTGAAGCGAGGTCTTGTCCAGAACCGCCTGCTGGATGGCGTCATCGATAGCAGGATATTCTGCCGTCTTCACGGTGGTGAGGTGCACCGGTGCCGCAAAGGAATCGATCAGAATGGAAAAGCGGGCATTGGTGCCGCCGATGTCGCCAAGAAGGATCGGGAAGGACAGATATTCGGTATCGGACGTCTTCGGCATTGCCTGTTCCATATTGGTGGGTGCGGGTCAGTCGGCGGAATTGAAGTCGATCATGTTTTCTGCGGTGGCGCGGTTGAGCGCCATGGGAATGTCATAGACCGTGGCAAGACGCGTCAGCGCTTTCACGTCGACATCATGCGGCATGGCCGTCAGCGGATCGGTAAAGAAGATCAGCATGTCCACTTCACCAGTGGCGATCATCGCGCCGATCTGCTGGTCGCCGCCGAGGGGACCGCTTTTGAGGCGAATGACCTCAAGGCCCGGACATGCTTCCTGTACCCGCCCGCCAGTGGTGCCGGTGGCGACGATCCTGAAACCGGCAAGCGCCTTCTGATGGTGACGGGCGAAATCCGCCATATCGTCCTTTTTCTCGTCGTGAGCGATGAGCGCGATACAGCGTTGCCCTTCCATGGTCCCAGCCCGTCCTCAAAGAATTAAATCGATTTGAAGCCTTCTATAACAGCTTGCCGCCATTTGAAAAGGGAAGCTGTTGAATGCCTCATTTCTGTTTCAGTTCAATGTCGGACGCTGGGTCGGAAGCGGAATATCCGAAGGCGGTTGCAGGGCGGGAGCGGCCTGAATGACCTGCTCCACGTTCTGCTGGCGTGCGGCCGGGGCCTGAGCCGGTGTCGGCGAATAGGCCTGGGCGGCAAGACCCTCGGGGTTGGCGGAAGGGGCAGCGGCGACTGCGGCGCAGGCCGCGGGCAGATCGGAAACCATGACCTGGCGCGGCTTCACCGGTTTGGCATTGGGGTCCTTTTTCGGCGGCGCCCATGGTTCCTTGGTGAACCACCAGGCAAGCGACTTGTCGCAACCGTCGCCTTTGCCGACCTCCGCCTGTGGTTTGCAGTTGGGAGCGCCGGGCGGGCATTCGAGACGGATGTGGAAATGTTCGTCATGGCCGTAGATCGGCCTGATCTTGCCCATGAAGGTGCGATCGCCGGTCCATGTCTGGCAGAGCTTCTGCTTGATGGCCGGGTTGACGAAGACACGTTCCACCTGCGGGTAACTTGCCGCCATCATCACCAGCCGGGCATTCAGCGGCGACCATTTACGGTCATCGACCGTCAGGAACTTGCTCTTGTCCAGCATCGAGATGAAAGGCACCGTTTCGCGCTGCTCCACGGTCAGCCGGGGAGTGGGCATGGGCCGCCACCAGACGTCGACATCGAGGCCGATCTGGTGCGAGGCGTGGCCGGTCAGCATCGGGCCGCCGCGCGGCTGGGAAATATCGCCAAGCAGCAATCCCGGCCAGCCGATCTTCTGCGCATCCTGCGAAAAGCGCTCGAGGAAGGAAATCAGCTGCGGCTGGCCCCAGCGCCGGTTGCGCGAAAGGCGCATGGCCTGCCAGCCGGGACCATCCGTCGGCATGGCGATGGCGCCGGACTGGCAGCCCTTGGCATAGGAGCCAATCGGCTGGGAGGTTGCGGCGGAAGGCAGAGCCATGTGGCCAAACACTTCTTTCGCGGGCCGGTCTTCGGCCGATGCGGCCTCGATCTGCAATTGAAGCGCGGAGACGACCGATATCGCCAGCATGGCCGCCTTGAAAACTCTTGATGATCCCGCCGTCATATAGCCGTGCCCGTCCGATCAGGTGATTCTCTTGCCCCAAGAATAAACTGGAACGGGATTTTGGTGAAACCATGTTTCGCTTGGCCCTCGCAAAGCGGTGATAAAGACGCCGATAAAGAGCTTGTGAGTCAGCGCATCTGTTTTTTGCCAATCTTTCTTTTATGCTCTCTCCAGCAAGCACAAAAACAGGGACATTCCCCCGATGATATTGGCACCACTGAAATCCCGTATCCTTGTCGCTCTCGCGACATCCGCCCTGTTGATACCGGCGCTGGCTTCCGCCCAGTCGGCGGATGTCTGGCGAAAGGGGATTTCGACGGTCGGGGAGCTGAAACATCCCGATGGTTTCGACCATTTCGACTATGTGAATACCAAGGCGCCGAAGGGCGGCACATTGCGCCTGTCGACATCAGGCACTTTCGATACGCTCAATCCGCTGCTTGCTAAGGGCGAGAGGGCAACGGGCCTTTCGCTGGTTTACGATACGCTGATGAAATCGACGGAAGAGGAACTGTCGGCTTCCTACGGTTTGCTGGCCGAGGGCGTGAGTTATCCCGACGATATTACGAAGGCGACGTTCCGGCTGCGGCAGGACGCCAAATGGGCGGACGGCAAACCGGTAACGCCCGAGGATGTCGTCTTCAGCTTCGAAAAAGCGAAGGATCTGAGCCCGCAACTCTCGACCTATTACACCCACGTCACCAAGGCGGAGGTGAGCGGCGAAAGGGACATTACCTTCACCTTCGATGAAAAGAACAATCGCGAATTGCCGCAGATCGTCGGGCAGTTGCTGATCGTTCCCAAGCACTGGTGGGAAGGCGCCGGCCCCGATGGCAAACCGCGCGACATATCGCGCGGTACGCTGGAACCGGTCATGGGCTCCGGTCCGTACAAGATCGCAGCCGTCTCCCCCGGCTCGTCTATCACCTATGAACGCCGTGACGATTATTGGGGCAAGGACGTCAATGTGAATGTGGGAATGAACAATTTCAAAACCGTCGCTTACACTTTCTTTGCCGATCAGGACGTGGAGTTCCAGGCTTTCAAATCGGGCACAGTCGATTTCCGGCAGGAAGCCTCCTCCAGCCGCTGGGTCACGGGTTATGATTTTCCGGCCGTGAAGGAAGGCCGCGTCAAGAAAGAGGAACTGCCGAATATTTATCGCTCCGTCGGCATCATGCAGGCCTTCGTGCCGAACATGCGGCGCGAGAAGTTCCAGAACCCCAACCTGCGCAAGGCACTGAACTACGCCTTCGATTTCGAAGAGCTGAACCGCACGCTGGCTTACGGTCAGTTCCAGCGCATCAACAGCTTCTTCATGGGCAGCGAACTGGCTTCCTCCGGCCTGCCGACAGGCCGCGAACTGGAAATTCTTCAGGAGCTGAAGGATCAGGTTCCGCCGGAGGTCTTCACGACGGAATATAAGAATCCGGTGGCGGGCGATCCGGCAAAGCAGCGCGACAATCTGCGCGAAGCCGTCAGGCTGATGAAGGAAGCAGGATACGAACTGCGCGGCAATCGCATGGTCAATGCCAAGACCGGCCAGCAACTCGATATGGAGTTTCTGATCGATTCCGCCGGCATGGAACGAACCATCCTTCCCTATGTCCAGAGTCTGAAGAAAATCGGCATCAACGCGACCATCCGCACGGTCGATGCCTCGCAATTCACCAACCGTACCCGCAGCTTTGATTACGATATTATCGTCAAGCTTTGGGCGACATCGGCCAATCCCGGCAACGAGCAGGCGGATTTCTGGGGTTCGGCAGCCGCCGACCGGCAGGGTTCCAACAATCTCGCCGGCATCAAGAACCCGGCCGTGGATGCCCTGGTCAGGAAGGTCATATTTGCGCCCAACCGGGATGAGCAGGTGGCCGCTGCCCGCGCACTCGATCGGATGCTTCTGGCAAACAGCTATGTCATTCCGCAATTTTACCGCGGCGAGATGTTCATCGCCTACTGGAACACCCTCATCCGCCCCGAAAACCTGCCCGAATACGGCGTCGGTTTCCCGGAGGCCTGGTGGTCCAGCCAAGCGGGACAATAACGCTAGCCTTGCTTTCGCGACGAAGGCTTGATTCACATAGGGCGAGACGAATCGCTTGGAGCGCACGCAAGGCGCTTTCACGAAAGGACCGGGTTTGACTGAAACGAAAACCGCTGACTTACAGCATTTCCAGGAAAAGTGGTCCCCGGTTTTCCGTCCGGAAATGCGCCAAAATAAAAAGTTAGAGCGTTTTCGCAATTCGAAGAAATGCGGAAGCGTTCTGACGCCCGGGAGCAGAGGCTGATGGGCGCCTATATCCTCAGACGTCTGGCGCTGATGATCCCGACGATCGTCGGCATCATGGGCATTTCGTTTCTCGTCATCCAGTTCGCGCCGGGCGGGCCGGTGGAACAGGTCGTGGCGCAGCTGACCGGGCAGGGCGACAGCGCCTCCGACCGGCTCTCCGGCGGCGGCGATCTCATGGGCCAGTCCGGTGGTTTCGATGAAAGCGGCTCGAAATATCGCGGCGCACAGGGCCTTGACCCTGAGTTGATCAAGAAGCTCGAAAAACAGTTCGGCTTCGACAAGCCGCCGCTCACCCGTTTTCTTGAAATGATGTGGAATTACATCCGCTTCGACTTCGGCGACAGCTTCTTCCGCAACTCGTCGGTGATCGATCTCATCATCGACAAGCTGCCGGTCTCGGCCTCGCTCGGCTTCTGGATCCTGATCATTTCCTACGTGATTTCCATTCCGCTCGGCATCAAGAAAGCCGTTTCCGATGGCTCGACCTTCGATGTCTGGACATCGGGCATCATCATCATCGGTTATGCGGTGCCAAGCTTCCTGTTCGGCATCCTGCTCATCGTGCTTTTCGCCGGCGGTTCGTTCTTCGACTGGTTTCCGCTGCGCGGTCTGGTTTCGGATAATTTCGACCAGCTGAACTGGTGGCAGAAGATCATCGACTATTTCTGGCACCTGACGCTGCCGCTGATCGCGCTGTCGCTTTCGGCCTTCGCGACAACCACGCTTCTGACCAAAAATTCCTTCATCGACGAGATCAAGAAGCAATATGTCGTCACCGCCCGCGCCAAGGGTCTCACCGAACGCAGGGTTCTCTACGGTCATGTCTTCCGCAACGCGATGCTGATTGTGATCGCCGGTTTTCCGGGCGCCTTCATCTCGGCCTTCTTCACCGGTTCGCTGCTGATCGAGAATATCTTCTCGCTGGATGGTCTCGGCCGTCTCGGTTATCTCTCGGTGGTCAACCGTGATTATCCGATCGTTTTCGGCACGCTCTTCATCTTTTCGCTGATGGGCCTCGTCGTCGGCCTGCTGTCCGACCTGATCTACACCTGGATCGATCCGCGCATCGATTTCGAGCGGAGGGACGTGTGATGTCGCTTGTCCATCCCGCCGGAACCGGAACGTTGGCAAAGCCGAAGCGCCCGTTGTTTTCGCCAACGACCAAGCGCCGCTGGCAGAATTTCAAGGCGAACCGCCGCGGATACTGGTCTTTCTGGCTGTTCCTCATTCTGTTTTTCCTGAGCCTGATGGCGGAATTCATCGCCAATGACAAACCTATTCTCGCTTCCTACAAGGGCGAGCTTCTGGTGCCGGTCATGGTCGACTATCCGGAGGAGAAATTCGGCGGCTTCCTTGCCCAGACCGATTACAAGTCCTCCTTCATTCAGGACGAGATCAACGCCAATGGCTGGATGATCTGGCCGCCGATCCGTTATTCCTACCAGACGGTCAATTCCAATATTCCGCATTCGGCACCCACGGCACCCTTCTGGCTGATGGATGAAAAAGAACGCTGCTCGGCTTACCCGCAAGACAATGCCGATCCGGGCTGCACGCTTGGCAATCTCAACTGGCTCGGAACCGACAATCAGGCGCGCGATGTTACGGCACGGATGATCTACGGCTTCCGCATCTCCGTGCTGTTCGGCCTGACGCTGACCATCGCATCGGCCCTCGTCGGCGTCTCGGCCGGCGCCATTCAGGGCTATTTCGGCGGCTGGACGGACCTGCTTCTGCAGCGTTTCATTGAAATCTGGTCGTCCATGCCGGTGCTGTACATCCTGCTGATCATTGCGGCCATCCTGCCGCCGGGCTTCTTCGTGCTGCTCGGCATCATGCTGCTGTTCTCATGGGTTGGCTTCGTCGGCATTGTCCGCGCCGAATTCCTGCGGGCCAGAAATTTCGAATATGTCCGTGCCGCGCGGGCGCTCGGCGTCGGCAACTGGACGATCATGTTCCGGCATCTTCTGCCCAACGCCATGGTGGCAACGCTGACCTTCCTGCCCTTCATCCTCTCCGGTTCGATCACGACGCTCACATCGCTCGATTTCCTCGGCTTCGGCATGCCGCCGGGATCGCCGTCGCTGGGCGAGATGATTGCGCAGGGCAAGAACAATCTTCAGGCCCCCTGGCTCGGCCTCACCGCCTTCTTCACCATGTCCATCATGCTCTCGCTGTTGATCTTCGTCGGCGAAGCGGTGCGCGACGCCTTCGATCCACGCAAGACGTTCCGGTGATCGCCATGACGGAAACAAAAATCCAGCCGCTTCTCTCCGTCCGTGATCTCTCAGTTGCCTTCCATCAGGGGGGCGCGACCAGCGTGGCTGTCGATCACGTCTCCTTTGACCTGATGCCGGGCGAAGTCGTCGCCCTTGTCGGTGAATCCGGTTCCGGCAAATCGGTAACGGCGAATTCCATTCTCAAATTGTTGCCCTATCCGGCGGCCAGCCACCCGTCGGGAAAAATCCTGTTCGACGGCAAGGACATGCTGACCCTGCCGGAGCGGGCGCTGCGTGCCGTGCGCGGCAACGACATCACCATGATTTTCCAGGAGCCGATGACCTCGCTTAACCCGCTCCACACCATCGAGCGGCAAATCGGCGAGATTTTGGAGTTGCATCAGGCGATCACCGGTGCGGAGGCGCGGGCGCGAACGTTGGAACTGCTGTTGCAGGTCGGCATCCGCGAGCCGGAAAAGCGCCTGAAGGCCTATCCGCATGAACTATCCGGCGGTCAGCGACAGCGCGTGATGATCGCCATGGCACTCGCCAACCGACCGAAACTGCTGATCGCCGACGAGCCGACCACGGCACTCGACGTGACGGTGCAGGCGCAGATACTGGAACTGCTCGGTGATCTGAAAACGCAGCACGGCATGTCCATGCTGTTCATTACCCATGATCTCGGCATCGTCCGCAAATTCGCCGACCGCGTCTGCGTCATGACCAAGGGCAAGATCGTCGAAACCGGAACGGTGGAGCAGGTATTTACCGATCCGCAGCACGCCTATACCCGCCATCTTCTGGCTGCCGAGCCGAAGGGCGAACCGCCGCATTCCGATGCCAGCAAACCGGTGGTCATGCAGGGCGACGACATCAAGGTCTGGTTCCCGATAAAGGCGGGGCTGATGCGCCGGGTGGTCGATCATGTCAAGGCGGTTGATGGTATCGATATAACCCTGCGCGCCGGCCAGACGGTGGGCGTCGTGGGCGAATCCGGCTCCGGCAAGACGACGCTTGGTCTTGCGCTCTCGCGGCTGATTTCCTCGAAGGGCCGCATCAGCTTCATCGGCCAGTCGATCGACAGCTATTCCTATGAGATGATGAAACCGCTCAGGAACCGGCTGCAGGTGGTGTTTCAGGA
This sequence comes from Agrobacterium tumefaciens, assembly GCF_005221325.1. NCBI lineage: Bacteria > Pseudomonadati > Pseudomonadota > Alphaproteobacteria > Hyphomicrobiales > Rhizobiaceae > Agrobacterium > Agrobacterium tumefaciens. Next base: position 2,830,957 of record NZ_CP039888.1, read on the forward strand.
CCCCTACGGTTCGCTCAGCCCGCGTATGTCGGTAGGCGAAATCATCGCGGAAGGCCTGAAGGTACATGAGCGGTCCCTCTCCGCAGACGAGCGCGATACGCGGGTTGCCACAGCACTGGAAGAGGTGGGCCTCGATCCGGCGACACGCTGGCGATATCCGCACGAATTTTCAGGTGGCCAGCGCCAGCGCATCGCCATTGCCCGCGCGATGGTGCTTAAACCCCGTTTCGTCATGCTGGACGAACCGACATCGGCCCTCGACATGAGCGTGCAGGCGCAGGTGGTCGATCTGCTGCGCGATCTCCAGGCGAAGCATGAACTGGCCTACCTCTTCATCAGTCACGACCTGAAGGTGGTGAAGGCGCTCGCCAACGACCTGATCGTCATGCGCCACGGCAAGGTGGTGGAAAGCGGTCCGGCGGCAGAGATTTTCGCCAACCCGCAGCAGGATTACACCAAGGCGCTTTTGGCAGCCGCCTTTAACATCGAGGCCGTGAAAACCAAAGCGGTTAGCCAGTAAGGCGCATCGGGTTTTCCATTAAGGCAATGATTTTTCTGTTGCTTTGCGCAAAATGCCGACCCATGTTGCGGTGGACGTGACACGGAAACGGGTTGATTGCGATGGCAGCGGATGTGGTCGTTTTGGGAGCGGGGATCATCGGGGTCTCTGTCGCTTTGCAACTGGCTCGAAGGGGCAAATCGGTGGTGCTGGTGGACCGGCGCGGACCGGGCGAAGAGACCTCTTTCGGCAATGCCGGGCTGATCCAGAGAGAGGGCGTGGTGCCTTACGGCTTCCCGCAGGATCTTGCGCTGCTGCTGCGCTATTCGCTGAATAACAGGATCGATGTCCGCTACCGCCTCTCCGCCCTGCCGAAGATCGCGCCTTTCCTCGGCCGTTACTGGTATAATTCCGCAGCCATCAGGCATGCTGCGATTGCACGCGCCTATACGCCGCTGATCGAACATTCGGTCTCGGAGCACAGCATCCTGATCGATGAGGCGAAGGCGGGCGATCTGATCGTGAAAAATGGCTGGATGGAGGCCTATAGGACCGCCGAAAGGCGGGACGCCGACTATGCCTTTGCCGAGCGTCTCGCGCGCGAGCACGGCATTTCCCACACCAAACTCGATGCCGACGAGCTAGCCACGGTCGAACCGCATCTCAGCCGCGATTTCGTCGGTGGCCTGAAATGGAATGATCCCTGGTCAGTACGCGATCCGCACGCGCTGACGCTTGCCTATGTCAAACTGTTCGAAAACCTCGGCGGAACCTTTGTCCGGGGTGATGCCTCCACCCTCAGCCAGACGACAAGCGGCTGGACGGTGCGCACCGAAACCGGTGCGGTGGAAGCCGAACATGCCGTCGTGGCGCTTGGTCCATGGGCGGATACGGTGACAGAGAGGCTGGGTTATCGTTTGCCGCTCGGCGTGAAGCGTGGCTATCACATGCATTATGCGCCGCAGGAGGGGACGAAGCTCAACAACTGGCTGATCGATGCCGAGCGTGGTTATTTCCTGGCGCCGATGCGAAAAGGCATCCGCCTGACGACCGGTGCGGAATTTGCCGAACGCGATGCGCCGAAATCCCCCGTGCAGATCGAAAGGGCTGAACGGGTTGCCCGCACCGTCTTTCCCCTCGGCGGCAGGCTGGATGCGGAGCCGTGGATGGGTGCCAGGCCCTGCACGCCGGATATGATGCCGATCATCGGTAAGGCGCCGCGCCACAGAACCCTATGGCTCGCCTTCGGGCATGCCCATCACGGACTGACGCTGGGCCCGATAACCGGCCGTGTTCTGGCGGAAACCATGCTGGGAGAAGCGCCGGTTATCGCCATCGATGCTTATCGTCCGGAAAGGTTCAATCCCTGATAGCCGAATCCGCTGGCCTTCCTGTGGCAGGCCACGTAACATGGTTCCATGCAAAGGGGAAAAGGGGCAAACGTCATCATGGTGGCGAGGTTTCTCATCTATCAGCAGCAGGGCGACTTTCGTTAGCGAAACTCGCTGCGCATGAAACGAGATGGAAACGGCTTGCTGGTGCATGATGTATGATATTGAAAACGCAAAGAAATTTTTCGCCGATAACCCAGATATCGAAATTCTCGAAGCTTTCGTCATAGACGCGAACGGTGTCCCGCGTGGCAAATGGATTCCGCGCGAACGGGCAATCGACGTGCTTGGAAAGGGAATGGCGATCCCGCGATCCGTTTATGCGCTGGATATCTGGGGCCGGGATGTGCACGCCGCAGGTCTTGCCGAAGGTACGGGTGATCCTGATGGTTTTTGTTTCCCCGTTCCCGGCACGCTGTCACGGGTGACATGGCTTGGCCGGCCAACGGCGCAGGTTCTGCTGGCGATGAAAAACCCGGATGGAACCGGCTTTTATGGCGATCCGCGTCATGTTCTGTCGCAGGTGCTGAGCGCCTATAAAAAAGCTGGCCTCACGCCGGTCGTGGCCACTGAACTGGAATTTTACCTGATTGATCCCGTCCGCTCGGCGCTTGATCCGGTACGCCCGCCACACAGCCGTGAGGGCCGTTGGCACACCGGTCAGACGCAGGTTCTGTCGATTTCCGAATTGCAGGATTTCGAGGACGTCTTTCACGACATTTCCACGGCCTGCCGCGCGCAGGGTGTGCTTGCCGATACGACGCTGCGGGAAAACGGGCCGGGGCAATATGAGATCAACCTCAACCATGTGCCGGATGCCCTGCAGGCCGCCGATTTCGCCGTCTTTCTGAAGCGTATAGTCAAGGGCGTGGCACGGCGGCATGAACTCGACGCCACCTTCATGGCCAAGCCCTATGGGCTGCAGGCCGGTAACGGCATGCATGTGCATTTTTCCGTTCTCGACAGGGACGGCAGGAATATCTATGCCGGGGAAGATGGCCCGTCGGATGCGCTGATGCATTCGGTCGGCGGCCTGTTGGAAAACATGGGGGAAAGCATGGCGATCTTCGCACCCCATGCCAATTCCTATCGCCGCCTGACCCCCAGCGAACATGCGCCGACCTATGCCTCGTGGGGCATCGACAACCGCTCGGCAGCGGTGCGTGTCATCGTTGCCAGCAAGGCCGCGACGCGTATCGAGCATCGGGTGGCCGGTGCCGACACCAATCCCTATCTGGTTCTTGCGATGATCCTCAGCGCCGCACTTGCCGGCATGAAGGAGAAGCGCCAGCCCGGCGGCGCAATCGCCGGCGATAGCCACGCCATCAATCATGAACCGCTTCCCACCAACTGGGACTATGCCCTGCAGCGCTTCACGCGGTCGAGCTTCGCCTATGCAACGCTTGGCCAGAAGTACCGGACGCTGTTTTCCGCCTGCAAGCAGCAGGAGCTTTCCGAATTTTCCCTGCGTGTAACCGACGTCGAATATGACGCCTATATCAGGACGGTGTGAGATGGCTGAGGTAACGAACATTCCCAATCCCGGCCACACATCGTCGTGGTATGCGGCCTCTGCCAATGTCAAAACCGTGCGGCCCTCGCTTGAAGGAGCGCTGGAAGCCGATATCTGCATCATCGGTGGCGGTTTCACCGGCATTTCCGCCGCGTTGGAACTCAGTGAACGTGGTTATTCCGTCATCGTTCTGGAAGGCGTGCGGGTCGGCTTCGGCGCTTCCGGCCGCAATGGTGGCCAGATCGTCAATGGCTATAGCCGTGATCTCGAAACCATCGCCCGACGTTACGGCCACGAAAAGGCGGTGAAGCTCGGAGAAATGTCGCTGGAAGGCGGAGCGATTATCCGCGGTCGCGTCGCCAAATACGGCATTGACTGCGATCTCGTCGATGGCGGCTTCTTTGCCGCCTTTACGCCGAAGCAGATCCGCGAAATGGAGGCTCACAAAGCCCATTGGGAAAAACACGGCCATGGCGGCCTCGAAATGGTCTCCAAGGCGGATGTTGGCCACTATGTGAAAAGCGACCGTTATGCGGGCGGCATGATCGACCGCTTCGGCGGCCACATCCACCCGCTCAATCTGGTGCAGGGCGAAGCGGCAGCGGCCGAAAGCCTCGGAGCCCGCATATTCGAAAATTCGCGCGTCATCGCGGTGGAGCAGGGCGTCAATCCCATCGTGCGCACGGCAACGGGCAGCGTGAAGGCGAAATATGTTCTCGTCTGCGGCAATGCCTATCTCGGCTCCTTGCTGCCGGAAATCGGCGAGCGGATGATGCCGGTCTCAAGCCAGGTCATGGCGACGGAGCCGCTTGATGCCGATCTGATCGAGGCCCTTCTGCCCGCCGATTATTGCGTCGAGGATGCCAATTACATTCTCGATTATTACCGCCGCACGTCGGATAATCGCCTGCTTTACGGCGGTGGCATCGGTTATGGCGGCAGTGATCCGACTGACCTCACCGGTGTTATCCGTCCGAACATGCTGAAGACATTTCCGCAGCTGGAGAAGGTTAAGATCGATTTCGCCTGGAGCGGCAATTTCGCGCTGACCCTGACGCGCATTCCGCATATGGGCAAGCTCTCGGATAATATCTACTTCTCACACGGCGACAGCGGCCATGGGGTGACGACCACCCATCTACTCGGCAAGATATTGGGCGAGGCCGTTGCCGGCCACGCCGAACGTTTCGATATCTGGAGTTCCCTGCCGAACTACCCGTTCCCCGGCGGCAAGACGTTCCGCGTGCCGCTGACCGTGCTTGGTGCGTGGTGGTATGGTTTGAGAGACAAGCTGGGCCTCTAGAAGGTTACCGTCTTCAGGCCGGCGAGCGCGTTGACGGTGATCTCTTCGGGTGTAGTGTCGATGCTGACGGTTACGACGCCCGGTTCGCCGGTCGGCACTTCCAGCGTGGCAAGCTGGGTTTGAAGCAGCGAAAGCGGCATGAAATGGCCCTTGCGTTCACCCATGCGCCGGCTGAGAAGCTCCAAGCTGCCATCAAGGTACACGAAAGCGAGTGGGCCACCGGTCGCCTTACGAAGACGGTCGCGATAGATTTTCTTGAGTGCGGAGCAGGAAACCACGATACCCTTGCCGTCGCTGCCCTTGCGCAGTTCCGCACCGATCAGATCGAGCCATGGCCAGCGATCTTCGTCGGTCAGCGGAATACCCTCGGACATTTTATCGACATTGGATTTCGGGTGTAGTTTGTCGCCCTCTATGAAGGCAACGCCCAGTTTCTCAGCCACCGCTTCCGCGACCGTGGACTTGCCGGAGCCGCTCACTCCCATCACGACGATTGCCTGTGTCACCCGAACCTCTGATGTTTCTGTTTCGACGGTCAGCCCCTACCATGTGCGACGGATGGCGGGAACCTTAAATTTGGGCGGTTAGCTATGTCAGTGGCCGGTTTTGCGGGCTGCGGACCTTTCCAGCGCGGAAAAGCCGGCGTGGATCAGGATCGCCAGTGCCGCAACGATCAAACCGCCCTGGAGAATGAAGGCGAGATTGTTGGATTGCAGGCCGGCTATGATCACTTCGCCGAGCGTGCGGGCGGCGACCGTGGACCCGATGGTGGCGGTTGAAAGACTGATGACGGCCGAAAGCCTGACGCCAGCGAGAATGGCCGGAAGGGCAAGCGGCAGCTCCACTTTGGTGAGCCGCTGCCAGCCGGTCATGCCGCTGCCTCTGGCGGCGTCCATCACCGTGGCCGGCAGTGTGGTTAGTCCCGTCAGCGTATTTTCGAACACCGGCAGAAGCGCATAGAGAAACAGCGCGATGAGCGTGGGTTTCTCGCCGAAACCGATCATCGGCACGGCCAGCGCCAGTACCGCCACGGGCGGAAAGGTCTGGCCAATATTCACGATACTGCGCGACAGCGGCAGAAAATCCACCCCGAAAGGTCGGGTGACGAGAACCGCAAGCGCCCCCGCCGTGAGCGTGGCCAGTCCGGTCGCGATCGCAACGGTGGTCAGATGCGAGAGCGTCAGGGAAAAGAGATTGGCCTGTGTATAGATGGCTGGCGCATTGGCCTGCACGAGAGGGCGGAAGATCGGCGCGAAGATTTGCGGTGCGGCAAGAAAGATGATCAGTGCCAGCACCAGAAGTCCGAGAGAGAAAAAAGAGAAGACGTTTTTCATGGGGCGCCAGTGGCACGCTGCAGGAGAACGTCACGCCGCACCCGGCCGACGGGTTGCCCATCCTCTTTTATGACAGGCAAGACATCGCGGCCCGCCCATAACATGGCCGACAGGGCATCGCGCTGGCTGGTGCCCTCGGTGAGCGGTTCGCCTTCCGCACTTCCCGGCTCCACGATGTCGGCGACGGAGAGAACCGAAAGCAGTTTCAGCGCGCGTTCGTTTTCGCCGATCATGGTGCGGACGAAATCCGTCGCCGGTTTCAGCACCAGCTCCGCCGGCGGGCAATCCTGCACGATGCGGCCCTTGTCCATCACGGCAATACGGTCCGCCAGAAGGAAAGCCTCATCCATGTCGTGCGTGACGAGGACTATGGTGACGCCGAGTTTTTTCTGGATATCGAGAAGGTCGTTCTGGGCCTTGGCGCGGATCACCGGGTCGAGCGCGCCGAAGGGCTCGTCCATCAGGAGAATGTTCGGTTCCGCGGCCAGTGCACGGGCCACGCCGACACGCTGCTGCTGGCCGCCGGAAAGCTCATGCGGAAAACGATCCGCATAAAGCCCGGGATCAAGCTGGAAGAGGTGCATGAGCGCATCGATCTTGGCCTCAATGCGTTTGCGATCCCAGCCGATCAACTGCGGCACGGTCGCGATATTTTCCACCACGGTTCGATGCGGAAAGAGCCCATGGCCCTGAATGGCATAACCGATCTGGCGGCGCAGTTTGAAACCCGGAATGGCGCTGACATCCTGACCGTCGATCCGGATCACGCCGGAGGTCGGTTCCACCAGCCGGTTGATCATGCGCAGCAGGGTGGTTTTCCCCGACCCGGATGTGCCGACGATGACGGTGACGGTGCGCGGCGCGACGGTCAGCGATACCTGATCCACGACGGTCACATCGCCATATCGTTTCGTGATGGTGTCGATCTCGATCATGGCTTCTGCCTTCCGCCTGCGCTGAAGAGATTGCTGTCTATCAGGGCGTCGAGTGTGATCGCAGCAGCAAAGCCGAGGAGAACGGTCGGCACGGTGCCGAGCAGCACGAGGTCCATGGCCGTCTGCCCGATGCCCTGAAACACGAAAACGCCAAACCCGCCGCCGCCGATCAGGGCAGCGATTGTCGCGAGCCCGATATTCTGCACCAGCACGATGCGGATGCCGGTGAGAATAACCGGCATGGCGAGCGGAAATTCCACCCGCAGCAACCGCTGCACCGGCGTCATGCCAAGCCCGCGCGCCGCTTCCCGAACTGCATGGGAAACGCCGGCAAGACCGACCACCGTGTTGGAAACGACCGGCAGCAGCGAATAGAGAAACAGCGCCACGAAGGCCGGCGCCATGCCGATGCCGGCGATGCCGATCTTCGCTGCGCCCGGCACAGTAGCCGCAATCCATCCGAGTGGCGCGATCAGCAGGCCGAAAAGGGCTATGGAGGGGATGGTCTGGACGATGTTGAGACTGTTCAGCACCCCCGCCCGCAGCCGCTCGACTTTATAACAGAGGATGCCCAGCGGAATACCCGCGACGGTCGCCGCGATCAGCGACCCGATGGCGAGCTCCACATGCCGCACGGCCTCGGTCCAGAATATGTCGGACCGGCCGGTATATTCCTTGATAATGGAAAGATCATTCCAGAGGCCGCTTGCCAGCACTGCGGAAAGTGCGGCGGCCGCCAGCAGCAACAGCAAGATTCGGATGGCGGGTTTCGGCTCAAGACGCGCGATGCAATCCGTGGCGAGCAAAGCCAGCCCGGCAAAGAGCAACCAGAAACCACTCGACGGCGAGACGCGGGCAAAACTGTTTCCCTCCGGCGTGAGAAAGGAGGCAGCCTGTCCGACGAAAACCGAGAGCGCCGCGAGACCGGCCAGTGCAGCTGCGAGTTTCAACCGTGCAGGAAAACGGAAAAAGGCGATGAAGGCCGCAAGAAGAATGATGGCCGCAAGCAGTGTCGCGGCCGCGGATGGAAGGGCCTCGAAGATTGCTCGTGTTTCCCCCTGAACGATCCGGTTGGCGCGAAACGTCATGAAGGGCGATGCAAAAAGCGCATAAAGAAGCAGGCACGAAATCAGCACGCCCACCTTGTCAGGCCATTTCGTCAAATCCTGCTCCCCTCTACCCTGGATCGGGATCGGATGATGAAAACGCTTCCGTTCTCGTGATCCTCCTCCAGCACCATGAGCCGCTACTTGACGAAACCGTTCTTTGTCAGGAAGTCCAGCGCCACGGTTTTCGCCTGTTCGCCGCCCACCTGCACGCGGGCATTCAGGTCCTGCAGGGTTGCGAGATCAAGCTTTTCGAACACGGGCTTCAGCAGTTCCTCGATATTGGGGTGCTTTTTCAGAACCTCTTCGCGAATGATCGGCGCAGGCTGATAGACCGGCTGCACATGCTTGTCGTCTTCCAGAACCACAAGACCGGAAGGGGCAATCCCGCCATCCGTGCCATAGACCATGGCGGCATTGGCATTGTTCGTCTGGTTCGCGGCGGCGGCGATCGTGGCCGCGGTGTCACCGCCGGAAAGCGTGATCAGCTGGTCCGGCTTCATGGTGAAGCCATAGGTCGTCTGAAACGCCGGCAGGGCGGCGGCGGAATTGACGAATTCCGAGGAAGCGGCAAGAACCACCGTGCCGCCATCGGCAACGTATTTGCCGAAATCGGAAAGCGTCTTCAAATTGTTCTTGTCGGCAACATCCTTGCGCAGGGCGATCGCCCAGGTGTTGTTGGCCGGAGATGGCGTCAGCCAGACGATCTTGTTGGCGTCATGGTCGAGTGTTTTTGCCTCTTGATACCCCTTGGCAGCGTCTTTCCAGAGCGGGTCATCCGCCTTGGAGAAAAAGAAGGCGGCGTTGCCGGTATATTCGGGATAGATGTCGATCTCGCCCGCGGTGATCGCTTTTCTGACGACCGGGGTGGCGCCGAGCTGGATGCGATCCGTCGTCTCGATCTTGTTCTGGTTGAGAACGGCGAGGATGATGTTACCGAGAACGCCGCCCTCCGTGTCGATCTTCGACGACACCACCACCTGCGCCTGAGCGATGGAAACAGAAAAGGCAAGCGCAAGTCCGGCGCCCGTCAAGGTCATCAAGCGGTTCATGAATAGTCCTCCGGTGGGTCAGCCTGCCGAACAGGCAAAAGATCGCCGCCGCAATTGCGGCGGAGTATCAACGGGCGGAAAGAAAAAAAGTTGCACGCCATTTGCATTTTCGCGTCGATGGCTCCTGTGGCACGGGTGGCCAGCACTCGTCAGGCGTCGCCATCCCGCTTGCGCGCATCCTTGCCCATGACGAGCGGCATGAGCACCGACAGGAAGAGAAGCCGGATGACATGATGCGAACCGACATAGGCGGTATCGGCATGCATCATGACAGCCATTGCCGCCATGGTTTCGAGACCGCCCGGCGAATAGGCAATCATGACGGCATTGAGCGGCACGCCTGTCACGCGCGAAATCAGCCAGGCAATGCTGCCGGCAATCACCATCACGGCAATGGTGACGACGAAGCCGGCCAGAAAGCCCTTGCGCACCTCCATCAGCGAGACATTTGAGAAGCGCGTGCCGATGAGGCAGCCGATCAGCACATAGACCGGCAGGCTGAGCCAGGTGGGCACACCGCCTTCGGTGAGGCCGGTAATATGCGTGCCAATGGAGATCGCGACGCCACCGAGCAGCAGGGCGGCGGGAAATTTCCAGCGCAGGAAAAGCCATCCGGTCAGAAGCGAGGCGGCGATGGTAAGCGCCAGCGTAAAAAGGCCCATTGGCGGGTTTGTGATCAAGGGTTCCGTGCTGACCAGATCGAAATATTCGACGATCAACGGTACTGAAAGCGTCAGAGCCAACACGCGCACGCTTTGCACGATGCTGACGGTCGCAAGGTCGCTTTTAGTCTCGGCTCCGAGGCTGATGATGTAGCTGAGATGACCGGGGGAAGCCCCGAGCATCGCCGTTGTCCGGTCGTAACCGAAACCGTAATGCAGGATCCAATAAGCGACATAGAGCATGATCACGACGGCGATGAGCACGACGATGAAGCTCAATGGCCATGTCTTTGCGGCATCGATGACCGAGGGCGTTACGCTCGTTCCCATGGAAATGCCGACGACGACGAAACAGGCGTTGCGGATGAAGGCGGGAATTCCGAGCTTGACACCCGCCAGTCCGGTGATGGTCACCGCGAGCGCTGGCCCTGAAAGAAAGGGGGCGGGAACATGCAGCAGGCTGGCAAGCAGTGCGCCCAAGCTGCCGACGAGGGCAGTAAGCGCAAATGTGTGGAATTCAGGCTTGATGATCATTGCGACGCTGGTTGGTTGCTTGAAAAAGCTCGGGACCAAATGCGCTGCTTCCTTCCGCGACGTCAACACGCGGGACCAAAAATATTATATTTCATGCGCATTCGATAAAAGAAAAGCCCGTGACCTGTGGTTACGGGCTTTGCGATTGCCGGATAGGCTGTGGAACGATCAGGCTGCCGGAAGTGCGGCAATCTTCGGCATTTCCGTATCGATTCCGAGCAGGAAGTTGATCTGCGGTCGCGCCTTGACGAGATCGTCAATCGAATATTCCGTGAGCACATCAAAGAAGGCATTCAGCGCCTTGCGCAGCGCCGAATTCAGGCCGCAGCTGTCCACAAGCGGACATTCCACGGCACCGTCCTCAAAGCACTCAGCCATGGCGAAGCTGTCTTCGGTCACCCGAACCACGTCGAACAGGCTGATCTTTTCGGCAGGCTTGCCAAGGCGCACGCCGCCATTGCGGCCGCGCACGGTTTCCACGAGACCCGCCTTGTTGAGCGGCTGCAGGATTTTGAACAGGAACAGTTCAGATACGCCGTAAGCCCTGGCAATCTCCGGAATGCGGCTAAGCTTGCCTTCATTCGCAGCGCAATACATCAACATGCGAACGGCATAGTTGGTCTGTTTGGTCAAACGCATGCTGGTCTCCTAACTCTCAATGTGGAGTTATATAGTCTCTTTTTCAGTTTAGAACAATTCCAGAAACTGAAAAAACTGGCATCCATCCGATATTTCTCGAACAGCCTTGTTGACCGCCCTCATGATTCATGAACAAACAAGTCAAGAATCGGAATGTAATGGAGGCATTCACAATGGCAAGCTTGAAATCATACTTTTCCGCTGCCGTTTTTTCAGGGCTGACGATCCTTTCCCTCGCGCCCGCCGCGCTGGCAGAGGGGGATGTTAACGTCTATTCCTATCGCCAACCTGAACTGATCCAGCCGCTTCTCGATGCCTTCACCAAGGAAACCGGGATAGAAACCAACGTGCTTTTCCTGGACAAGGGGCTGGTGGAACGCATCCAGGCAGAGGGCGTCAATTCACCTGCGGACGTGCTGCTGACGGTGGATATTGCCCGGCTTGTCGAGGCCAAGGAGGGCAAGGTCACACAGCCGGTTCTGGGTGATCCCGTCATCGAAAAGGACATCCCCGCCAATCTGCGTGATCCGGAGGGTGAATGGTTTGGCCTCACGACGCGTGGCCGGGTTGTCTATGCCTCCAAGGAGCGGGTGACCCAGAAGGACATTACCTATGAAGAACTTGCCGAACCGAAATGGAAGGGCAAGATCTGCATTCGTGATGGCCAGCATTCCTACAATATCGCGCTGATTGCCTCGATGATCGCCCATCACGGCGTCGATTATACCCGCACATGGCTGACGGGCCTGAAGAATAACCTCGCCCGCAAGCCTGACGGAACTGACCGCAGCCAGGCAAAATCGATCTTTTCCGGAGAATGCGATATCGCGCTCGGCAATACCTATTACGTCGGCCTGATGCTGACCAATGATCAGGAACCGGACGAAAAAATATGGGCGGGTTCGGTGCGGGTAATCTTCCCCAATGCGGGCGACCGCGGCACCCATGTGAATATTTCTGGCATGGCGCTGACGAAATATGCGCCGAACAAGGACAATGCGCTGAAGCTGATGGAATTTCTGGCCTCGCGTGAAGCGCAGGAAATCTACGCCAAGCAGGTCTTCGAATATCCGGTGCTGCCGGGTGCGGAGCCGTCCGACGTCGTGAAGGGTTTCGGCCCCATCAATCCGGACAAGCTGCCGCTGACGGATATTGCCGCCCATCGCAAACAGGCTTCGGAGCTGGTGGACGAAGTGGGTTTCAACGACGGCCCGACCAACTGAACGTCACATTACTCCTAGAGCAATTCCGGTGAACGCCGGCTCACCTCAATTGCTCTAACTCTTTGTTTTTGCTCATTTCTTGGCGCAAAATCGAGCACTCTTTTAAATGCTTTAGTCGCTCTCCTGAGCGCCAGCAAAAAGCCCCGCTGCAACAACAACGGGGCTTTTTATGTTCTCTTGCCGGTTGCCCTGTTATTTCATCGTCGGCATGACGAATTCGGCACCCGACTTGATGCCGGACGGCCAGCGCGAGGTGATCGTCTTCGTCTTCGTCCAGAACTTGATCGAATCCGTGCCGTGCTGGTTGAGATCGCCGAAGCTCGAGGCCTTCCAGCCGCCGAAGGAGTGATAGGCGAGCGGAACCGGGATCGGAACGTTGATGCCGATCATGCCGATGTTGATGCGGCTTGCGAAGTCGCGAGCAGCGTCGCCGTCACGGGTGTAGATCGCGACGCCGTTGCCATACTCATGCTTCATCGGCAGTTCCAGCGCGTCTTCGTAGTTCTTGGCGCGAACGACGGACAGAACCGGTCCGAAGATTTCCGTCTTGTAGATGTCCATGTCAGGGGTGACGTGGTCGAACAGGCAGCCGCCGACGAAATAGCCGTCTTCATAACCTTGCAGCTTGAAGTCGCGACCATCGACCAGCAGCTTCGCACCCTGTTCGACACCGCTGTCGATCAGGCCCCTGACGCGCGTCTGTGCTTCCTTGGTGACGAGCGGACCCATATCGGCCTTGTCGTCGGTATAGGGGCCGATCCTCAGGCTTTCGATCTGCGGAATGAGCTTTTCGACGAGACGGTTGGCGGTCTCTTCGCCAACAGGAACCGCAACGGAAACGGCCATGCAGCGCTCGCCGGCTGAACCGTAACCGGCGCCCATCAGCGCGTTCACGGCCTGATCGAGATCGGCATCCGGCATGATGATCATGTGGTTCTTCGCGCCGCCGAAGCACTGCGCGCGCTTGCCGTTCATGGCGGCGGTGCCGTAAACATAGCGTGCGATCGGCGTCGAGCCGACGAAGGAGACCGCGCCGATATCGGGATCGGTGAGGATGGCGTCGACGGCGCCCTTGTCCCCGTTGACGACATTGAGGATGCCGGCCGGAAGACCGGCTTCGATCATCAGTTCGGCAAGGCGGATCGGCAGCGACGGATCGCGCTCGGAAGGCTTGAGGATGAAGGCGTTGCCGCAGGCGATCGCCGGGGCGAACATCCACATCGGGATCATGCCGGGGAAGTTGAACGGCGTGATGCCCGCGCCGATGCCGACCGGCTGGCGGATCGAATACATGTCGATGGCAGGACCCGCACCCTCGGTGAATTCACCCTTCTGCAGATGTGGAATACCGCAGACGAATTCGCAGACTTCAAGGCCGCGAATGATATCGCCCTTGGAATCCTCGACGGTCTTGCCGTGTTCGCTGGAAAGCAGCACCGCCAGCTCGTTGATGTCGCGGTTCAGAAGCTCGACGAACTTGAAGAAAACGCGGGCGCGGCGCTGCGGGTTGGTAGCGGCCCATTTCGGCTGTGCCGCCTTGGCGCTTTCGACGGCGGCGCGCAGCTCAGCGTCGCTGGCAAGTGCGACAGTTGCCTGCACTTCGCCGGTTGCCGGGTTGTAGACATTCGACGTGCGGCCGCTGGCGCCCGGCACATGCTTGCCATTAATGAAATGACCGATTTCCTTCATGAGTGTTCCTCCAGAATAAGATGGCGCAGCATTACCTTTCGATTTGCACAAATCAATCGCCTGAAATAAGCATCCATTGTGCGAAAATAGACATAAGGAGGGTGCCGTGAACTGGGATGATGTGCGCTTGTTTCTAAGCGTTGCACGAAGTGGCCAGTTTCTTTCGGCGGCCAGAAAGCTCGGTGTCAACCACGCCACGCTCAGCCGGCGCATTTCCGCGCTTGAAACGGCCATCGGCACGCAGCTGTTCCTGCGAAGCACCAATGGTTGCGAGTTGACGGAGGAAGGCCAGCGTCTTCTTGCCGGAGCCGAGCGCATGGAAACCGAAATGCTGAATGCCCAGGCCAATCTCGGCCGTGTCGATACGGCGGTGGCGGGAACGGTGCGCATCGGCGCGCCCGATGGCCTCGGTGTATCCTTCCTCGCGCCAAGGCTTGGCCGGTTGACGGCCCGTTATCCCGACCTGAAAATCCAGCTCGTGCCGGTGCCGCGTTCCTTCTCTTTGTCGCAACGTGAGGCCGATATCGCCATCACCATCGAGCGGCCGGAGCAGGGCAGGCTGATGTTTTCCAAGCTCACCGATTATTCGCTGGGCCTTTATGCCTCGGCGGATTATCTGGCCGACTATGGAACGCCCGCGGATGTCGATGCACTGAAGCGTCACCGGCGGATCGGATATGTAGAGGACCTGATCTTTTCACCGTCGCTCAACTATACCGGCGAGATCATGCGCGACTGGGACGCGGCGTTCGAAATCTCCAGCGCCACCGGCCAGACGGAGGCGGTGCGGTCGGGGGCAGGCATCGGCATCCTGCACAATTACATCGCCGGGCAATATCCCGAACTGATGCGGATCATGCCGCATCTCGGTATCAGCCGCTCCTATTGGACGGCCTATCACGAATCCGCCCGCCAGCTGGTCCGTGTCCGCACGGTCGTCGATTTTCTCCAGGAACTGGTCGCGGAAGAGCGGCGAATCTTCATCTGAAACATTCGGCCGCCGATCTATTAGTACTATTAATTCCTGATGGCAGGTCGTTCCGGGCTTGACAAAGGGCTGCCGGCTGGACGACCAATGCAGCCATTGGGAGAAATCGGAATCTGACATGTCGACTATGATAAGAAAGCTTTCGCCGACCGGCCTCGGCGTGGCTGTCATGCTGCTTGGAATGCTGCTTTTTGCATTGAACGACGCCATGGGCAAATGGCTGGTATCGACGTACAGCCAGGGCCAGGTCATCCTGATCAGAAGTGCGGCAGCGCTTGTCATTCTCGTTCCGATCGTCTGGAGAGCCGGCCTTTCAGGCCTCGTGAAGATCGAGCGCCCTGGCCTTCAGGTGGCGCGTGTCTTCTTCTCCACGGCCGAACTTTTCTGTTTCTATTTCGCCGTTGCGAGCCTGCCGCTGGCGGATGTCATGACCTACTGGCTGGCAGCCCCCATTTATGTGGCCGCTCTGGCGCCGTTCCTGCTGGGGGAAAAGGTCGGCTGGCGCCGCTGGACGGCCATCGCCATCGGTTTTGTCGGCGTTCTCATCGCGCTCAAGCCCAGCTCGGCAAGTCTCACTTCCGCGGCACTCTTTTCCATTCTCGGCAGCGCGGCCTTCGCATTCATGATGTTGTCCGGCCGCCAGCTGCGCAACACGCCGGATACCGTGCTTGCCTTCTGGCAGATCATCGGCGCAGGGCTTGCAGGCATCGTCGCAGTGTTCATGACCCCGTCCGGCTGGCTACCGGTCCAGTCCAGCTTCGACCTGGCGTTCCTCGGTTTGCTCGGCGTGGTCGCCATGGCAGCGCATGTGCTGGTCAACCGGGCCTTGAAACTTGCCGACGCCGCCACCGTCGCGCCGCTGCAATATACGCTGTTGCTTTGGGCAGTGATCTTCGGCTGGCTGTTCTTCAACGACGTGCCGCAGACCAGTATCGTTGTCGGTGCAGGCCTGATTGTTCTTTCCGGCCTTTACATCTTCTTCCGCGAAAATACACTCAAACGACGCCGCGAAACCGCCGAAGGACTGGCTGCGGAGCAGGTTTGACCTTTCTTGTTCGTCTTGGTCACAATCACGGGACTTGACGAAGGCGTGATCTTCAGGAAGTAAGAAGGGGTCCTGCGATGATTTGTCTCGCAAGGGCAGAGGAAACAAAGGTGCCGGGCCCCTCTGGCGAGAGTTTTACGGCGCTCTCGTGATGTCGGTACCGCCTGCAAATTGGCCGGCGGATTAAAAACTATGAAAAACCTGAATGTGCTTCGCGCGCGTGCTTTTCGCGTGCGGCCTGACGCCCTGCGTCGGTCCGTGAACATCCTCGTCATCGGAGGAGACCGGACATGAGCGCCGCCCAGAAATCCACGCTTTCCTACTTCAAGTGGGCATTTATCGTCACCGTCGTCGGTCTGATCCTCGGCGGTTACCTCGGCTGGGAAATGACCGGCACCATCGGCGGAACTGCAACGATCTTCTTCATCTGCGCGGTGCTTGCCGTGCTGGAAATCTCGCTGTCCTTCGACAATGCCATCGTCAATGCCAACAAGCTCAAGGACATGACACCTGTCTGGCAGCATCGCTTCCTGACCTGGGGTATTCTCATCGCCGTTTTCGGCATGCGTATCGTCTTCCCGCTGCTCATCGTCGTCGTGGCCGCCAATGTCGGCCCCTGGACGGCGCTCGTGATGGCGGCCACCCAGCCGGAGCGCTACGCGGAAATCATGCGTGACGCCCATCTGCCGATTGCGGCTTTCGGCGGCACCTTCCTGATGATGGTCGGTCTCAATTTCTTCTTCGACCATGAGAAGGATGTGCACTGGGTGCGTTGGATCGAGGAAAAGGCGGCAGCCTATTCTTCCGTCAAGGGCATCGAAATCGCTTTTGTGCTTGTTGTCATGCTGATCTTTTCCCGCATCATCGGCGCCAGCGACAATCCGGAACTCGGTCCGGTCGCGGCCAATACCTTCTTCCATTCGGCGATCTGGGGTCTTTTGACCTTTCTCCTGGTGGAAGTGGTCGGCGGCATTCTCGACCGCAGCCAGGAAATGCTGGAAGGCGCGGCCAAAGGTGGCTTCGGTGCGTTTCTTTACCTCGAAGTGCTGGATGCCAGCTTCTCCTTCGACGGCGTGATCGGTGCTTTCGCACTGACGCAGAATCTCTTCATCATCGCCATCGGCCTCGGCATCGGCGCCATGTATGTGCGCTCGATGACCATCATGCTGGTGGAGAAGGGAACGCTCGCCGAATACCGCTATCTGGAGCACGGCGCCTTTTATGCGATCCTGATCCTTTCGGTCATCATGTATGTGCAGACCATGTTCCATATACCGGAGGTCATTACCGGTCTTGGTGGCGCGACCCTGATCGGCATTTCGCTCTGGTCGTCGATCCGGCATAATCGGCAGCAAAGTGCCAATGCCGCAGATGCGGCGCGCGGTGCGGAAATCTGATCCGTGTTCATCCCTGCCTTCCGCCGTTGCGGCGGAAGGCAGTTTTTAAGCATCACATCTCCTGCTGCCTGTTTTTGTTGCTGTTTGCTCTTTGAGGAAAATTTGACCATAAGGGTTCATATTCGCTCCAAGTGACTGTTTTCGTTTCGCTTTGTGCGTTGCAATAAAACTGGCACGCTTCCTGCATCTCATCTGGCAAGTCCAGAGGGGACGTGGAAGCCCGGAAAACGGGTCGATAAACGCCGCCGCGCCGCGCGATCTTTCGAGGTCTGCGCCGCGCGGCGGTTTTGTTTGTGCGGTTGGTTCTTGAGTTTTCAACTGCGTTGAATGAAAACAGTGGAACAATGACGGAAGGGTCACCGGCTTGCCTGCACAATTGTCACCCACGGAGGCCTTGGGGCTCTGGCACCGTGTATCCACGGCGCAGGTCATTGACGATCAGCCGGATTTGACCTTGCGTCAGACGGCCATCCTGCTGCAGATTTATCTCGTGCCACCGCCGCACACCGTTCGGGGTCTTGCCGCCACGCTAGGGGTCACCAAACCGGTCATCACCCGCGCGCTCGACAGTCTCGGGGCGTTGGGATTGGTCGACCGGGTGCGAGATGAGCGGGACAGGCGCAATGTCGTGATAAAACGCACCGTGGCCGGTGCGCTTTATCTGGAAAAATTCGGCGATCTGATTATTGATCAGGCACGCAAGATCTAACCTCTGGATGTGAAACCCATGATGCTCGACCGCCGCCTGAACGTCTTCCGCCCCGATCTCGCCGATGCGAAACTGCAGGGTGTGGTGCAGGCCGACCGTTTCGTCAGCGGGTCGCCCGCCCAAGTCACCGCACCGGTCATCGGCCTGCGGCCGACGCCTGATCTTGCGACCGGTATAGACACCGAACTGCTCTCCGGCGAAACGGTGCGCGTTTTCGATAGGGCAAATGGCTGGGCCTGGGTACAGGCGGATGTGGATGGTTATGCCGGTTATGTGCCGGAAACGGCTATCGGCGATGTTGTCGCCGCCACCCATCAGATCATCGCGCCGCGTACATTCCTTTATTCTTCGGCCGAGTTGCGCAAACCGCCTGTCGCGGCGCTGTCCATGGGCAGCCTGATCCGCATCGTCGGCGAGGCAGAGACGCGCGGCACCCGCTACCTGATGAACGAAAAAGGCGAGGGCATCATTGCCGCCCATTGCCGGGCTGTCGATGCGACGCTTGAAGAAGACTATGTGGCGGTGGCTCTGCGTTTTATCGAAACACCCTATCTCTGGGGTGGCCGCTCGGGCTTCGGTATCGATTGTTCCGGCCTCGTGCAGCTTTCCATGGCGATGACCGGCCGCCGGGTTCTGCGCGACACGGATATGCAGGTGAAGTCGCTGGGCGTTGAAATCGAGCGTGATGAATTGCGCCGCGGCGATCTCGTCTTCTGGAAGGGCCATGTCGGCCTCATGGAAAACGAGGAAACGTTGTTGCATGCCAATGGCCACACGATGAATGTCGCACGCGAAAATCTCGATGCGGCCATCGAGCGGATCGGCTGGCTTTATGAAAAGCCGACGGCTTTTCGCCGCCTGGAAGGCTGAGACTGCGGCTTTCACGAAATTGTGCCTGCCTGGCCCTTTGTGGGAGAGCCCTGGACAGCCTACATCGGTTGGATGATGGTACGGGACTGGCATCGATGAAGACAAGAACGGCAACACGATTGGCAGCGATCCTCACGGCGGCCTTGCTAAGCGCGTCGGCGCAGGCGCAGACCGTTTTCCAGAATGGTTTTGCCCCCGCGCCGGATGCCTATGCAAACTTGCCTGGCGTCAAGGACCCGCGAACGCTGCAGCCCAAGGTCCGTTACAACTGCCATAGCGAACTCGGCGTGACCGGATACTCCCGAGGTCCCTACCGGGATGTTTTCGGCAGCCGCGGGCTTCCTGTTCAGGGCTATCGCTGCACCGATGAAAACGGCATTTCCAGTTTCGGTGGTAAAAATCCGGTCTCCAAGGACTGGTATCCCGGCATCAATCCTGTGGATCCGACCTTCTGAAGCGGCGTGGCCCTAGCACCTGGCCGAAACGACAATGCGGTTTTTGGGAAATCGACGCGCGAGCGGGCGTGTGAGGCATTTGCCGCCGCCGGCGCTCTGGACTTGTTGTCGCTTTTTCAGATAAATCTTCCGCGTGACAGGTTGATACCTGCCGGGGTGCGGAGTGACATCGGCTATTTTTGACCTTTGGCCGATATTGGGGAATGCAAGTATGACGAAGACCGATATAGCCACCCGTGTCCACAATCATACCTGGAAGCTAGACCCGATCGTCCGCAGCCTGATCGACACAGATTTCTACAAACTGTTGATGTTGCAGATGATCTGGAAGCTCTATCCGGAAGTTGACGCGACATTTTCCCTGATCAACCGCACCAAGACCGTGCGGCTGGCGGAAGAGATCGACGAGATGGAACTGCGCGAGCAGCTCGATCATGCGCGCACCCTGCGTCTCTCCAAGAAGGAAAACATCTGGCTTGCGGGTAACACCTTTTACGGCCGCTCGCAGATTTTCGAGCCGGAGTTTCTCTCCTGGCTTTCGAGCTATCAATTGCCGGAATATGAGCTTTTCAAGCGCGACGGGCAATATGAGCTGAATTTTCATGGCCGCTGGATGGATACGACGCTCTGGGAAATCCCGGCGCTGGCGATCATCAACGAGTTGCGTTCGCGCAGCGCCATGCGTTCGCTCGGTTATTTCACGCTGGACGTGCTCTATGCTCGCGCCAAGGCCAAGATGTGGGAGAAAGTCGAGCGGTTGCGGGAACTGCCGGGCCTGCGCATCTCCGATTTCGGCACCCGCCGCCGCCACAGCTTCCTGTGGCAACGCTGGTGCGTCGAGGCGCTGAAGGAAGGCATCGGCCCTGCCTTTACCGGTACGAGCAATGTCCTGCTCGCCATGGATTCCGACCTCGAAGCCGTCGGCACCAACGCGCATGAATTGCCGATGGTGGTCGCGGCACTGGCGCAGACGAACGAGGAACTGGCCGCCGCGCCCTATCAGGTTCTGAAGGACTGGAACCGGCTTTATGGCGGCAACCTGCTGATCGTGCTGCCGGACGCTTTCGGCACGGCGGCGTTTCTGCGCAATGCGCCGGAATGGGTGGCTGACTGGACCGGCTTCCGACCGGACAGCGCGCCGCCGATCGAAGGCGGCGAAAAGATCATCGAGTGGTGGCAGAAGATGGGCCGCGACCCGCGCAAGAAGATGCTGATCTTTTCCGATGGTCTCGATGTCGACGCCATCATCGACACTTACCGGCATTTTGAAGGCCGCGTCCGCATGAGCTTCGGCTGGGGCACCAACCTCACCAATGATTTTGCCGGCTGTGCGCCGAAGACCATTGCCAGCCTCAAGCCGATTTCCATCGTCTGCAAGGTGAGCGACGCCAATGGCCGACCGGCTGTGAAGCTCTCGGACAATCCGCAAAAGGCCACCGGCGAGCCGGCCGAAGTGGAGCGTTACCTGAAGTTCTTCGGCGAGGAAGACCACAAGGAACAGAAGGTTCTGGTTTAAGGGAACCGGGCGCTCCGATTGAGGAAGCGCCCTTCAAACCTGATCCTGGTCTAGCAGATTACTTCGCGAATTGATGTGCGATGTAATGGAAGAGCGCGCGGATACCCTGTGCTTCCCCGCCGATAGACGAATGGTGACGCTCGCTGAGCGACCAGCCGTAAATATCGAAATGCGCCCAGCGCTTCGTATTGGTGACGAAGCGCTTCAGGAACAGGGCGGCGGTGATCGATCCACCCATGCCGCCTGAAGGCGCATTGGTGATATCGGCTGCGCGCGAGCGGATATCCTTGTCATACCCCATGTAAAGCGGCATGCGCCACAGCGGGTCATCCGTATCGATGCTGGCTTCCGCGATATCATGCGCCAGATCGTCATCGTCGGTGTAGAAGGGCGGCAGATCGGGACCCAGCGCCACGCGCGCCGCACCTGTCAGCGTCGCCATGTCGATCATTAGGTCCGGCGCATCCTCGTCCGCATAGGCCAGCGCATCCGCCAGAACGAGACGACCCTCCGCATCGGTATTGTCGATCTGTACGGTCAGCCCCTTGCGGCTCCTGTAGATATCGCCCGGGCGGAAGGCATTGGCGGAAATGGAATTTTCGACCGCCGGCACGAGAACGCGCAGATCGACCGGCAGCTTCGCATCCATGATCATCAGCGCAAGACCGAGAACATTGGCGGCACCACCCATATCCTTCTTCATCAACGCCATGGAGGCCGCAGGCTTGATGTCGAGACCGCCGGTATCGAAGCAGACGCCCTTGCCCACTAGTGTCAGTCGCGGATTGCCCTTCTTGCCCCAGTTCATCTCCAGAAGGCGCGGTGCGCTTTCACTGGCGCGGCCAACCGCATGGATCAGCGGGAAGTTTTCCTTCAGCAGATCATCGCCGGTCGTAACGTTCACCTTCGCCTTGTAGTGGGCAGCAAGCGCGCGGAAGGCGATCTCGAGCTCGTCCGGTCCCATGTCGTTGGCCGGGACGTTGATGAGGTCGCGCGCAAGGAAGACGCCTGCCAGAATGCGCTTGATCTCGCCGTCTTCAGCGTCTTGCGGAATGAGAAGCTTTGCCCCGCTGGTCTTGGTGGTCTTGTATTTGTCGAAGCGGTAGCTGCCGAGGCCGAATCCGAGAGCGAGGCGATTGGCCGTCAGGGGCGCGGTTTCGATATGCCACTCGCCCTCCGGCAGCTCACGGGCGAGTTTCCCGGTGATGAAGGGAATTTCGGAAGGATTGCCACCCAGACCGAGAAGCACACCTCCAAGCGATCCATCGGAGGAAGGAACGAGCAGGACGGCGCCGGCTTCCGCCTTGAACCCCGCCTTTTTCGCCCAATCCAGAGCGACCGGGTCTATGGCGCCCTGTTCGATATGGGCTGGCGTGACGGCGAAAACCGGCAATGTGCTGCCGGCCTTCGAACTGAAAGGGGTGGGGCGTTCGATGAACTGATAGGGCGCCATGGTATGCTTCCGTAAATGTCGAGAATCGGTGCGATTAACGCTCTGTTAGGGTTAACAGATTATTGCTTAAGCGAAAGTTGCGTCATGTGAGTCTGTCGTGTGTCGGGCGCAAGATCGATCATTCTCGGGCGGGGGCGCTGCCATGACTGCATTTTCTTTGGGTGAGACAGGCCGGACAGGGTTGCTGCGGGGCGTATGTCTTGCAGCGCTGGTTTTAGCCGTTTCCGGATGTGCAAGCACCAACAAGCCGGATCGCATGTCCACCGGCTCCATTCCCGCCGCCACGCGTTCTTATGACCATCTGAACATGGAGCAGCTTCGGCAGGCGGAAGAGACCGCCGGCAAAGCCTATGAACGCAATCCCAAGGACAAGTCAGTCGGCATGAATTATGCCAGTGTACTGATGATGACCGGCAAGAATACGCAGGCTCTCGCCGTCATGCAGCAGATTGCCATCGCCAATCCGGCCGACCGTGAAGTGCTTGCGGCCTATGGCAAGTCGCAGGCGGCTGCCGGCCAACTGGAGCAGGCGCTTTCGACCATTCAGCGCGCGCAGACGCCCGATCGTCCCGACTGGCGGCTCTACTCCGCCGAGGGCGCGGTGCTCGACCAGCTCGGACGGTCGAACGAGGCACGTTCCAGATATCGTCAGGCACTTGACCTCAAGCCGAACGATCCCAGCGTGTTGTCCAATCTCGGCATGTCCTATGTCCTGTCGAGCGATCCGCGCACCGCCGAAACCTATCTGCAATCGGCCATTTCCCAGCCGGGCGCCGATAGCCGCGTCCGCCAGAACCTTGCGCTCGTGGTTGGTCTGCAGGGCCGCTTTGCCGAAGCCGAACGCATTGCTGTTCAGGAACTCTCTGCCCAGCAGGCACAGGCTAACCTGACGTATCTGCGTGCAATGCTTTCGCAGCAGAATTCCTGGCAGCAACTGGCGAAAAAAGACGGCAGGCCGGCTGGTTGATCGGCTTTCGGAGGCACGGATCAGCGCAATCCCGCAGACATCGTGACTTCTGTTCCGCTCAATTTGCCTGCGCGTTTCTTCGTCAGAAAGTATCCATGACGCGAAGACCGGCGGGTCCAAGAATGACTGCGATCAGAACCGGCAGGAAAAACAAGATCATCGGCACGGTCAGTTTCGGCGGCAGTGCGGAGGCCTTTTTCTCGGCCTCATTCATGCGCTCGTCGCGGCCTTCCTGCGCAAGAACACGCAATGCCTGAGCGAGCGGGGTTCCGTATCGTTCCGCCTGGATAAGAGCTTGCACCACACTTTTGACGCCGTCCAGCTGGGTGCGCATACCGAAATTCTCAAGCGCCATGCGCCTGTCCTGAAGGAAGGATAGTTCCGCTGTCGTCAGAATCATTTCCTCAGCCAGCTCAGGTGACTGTTCCGCCATTTCTTCAGCCACACGGCGCATGGCTGCTTCCATCGATACGCCGGATTCAATGCAGATCAGCATCAGATCAAGCGCATCCGGCCATGCCCGCTTGATTGAGGCCTGTCGCTTGGTCATGCGGTTCGAAACGTAGATATTGGGGGCGTAAAAGCCGATATAGCCGAAAAGAAGCACGGCCATCAGCCGAACGACAAAAGCCTGATCAACCAGGTTTCCGAGAATGAAAACCCAGGCGAATGCCACTGTCAGGAAAATGAACGGCAAGACGAACCGGGCGGCAAGAAATGTATTGAGCGCATTCTGTGAACGGAAACCGGCTGCCCGCAGTTTATTCATCGTGTTCTTGTCGACAAGCGCTTCCCGAAGGTTGAATTTTTCGACGATGCGTCGTGCGGATTTATTGTTATTGCTGCGCAGGGAGGTCTTACCCTCTCTGGTCGCGGTCGCCAGACGCTCGCGTTCACGGCTGCGAATGAGTTCCCGTTCCGACGAGACGGCTTTCATGCGCTTGGCGAGATCTTTCCGCTCCAGGAAAGGCATGATCAGCGTATAGAGGGTCGCGAACACCGCGAGTGTCACGAGAATGGCGATGATCGTCTGCGGATCCGCTAGATTGGAAAAGAGATTTCCCGTCATGGTCGCCCCTCAAATATCGAAATTGATCATTTGGCGCATGATGAAAATCCCGATGAGCATCCATAATGCGGATGCTCCCAGAATGATGTGCCCGCGCGTATCCGTGAAAAGTATCGAGAGATAGTCTGGCGACGTGAAGTGCACCAGCATCATCACGATGAAAGGCAATGCGCCGATGATGACGGCGGACGCTTTCGCCTCCATGGACAGAGCGTTCACCTTGGCGCGCATTTTTCTACGGTCACGCAATACCTTGGACAGGTTGGACAAGGCCTCCGAAAGATTGCCGCCTGCCTGTGCCTGGATGTTGATGACGATGCTGAAGAAGCTGACTTCGAAAAGCGGCATGGTCAGCATCATACGCTCGATCCCCTGGGGGATGCCGATCCCGACCTGCTGCGCATCCACAACCCGCTGGAACTCCGTTTTTACCGGTTCCTGACCGTCCGAGGCAATCAGTCGTACCGCGTCGTTCAGCGGCAAACCTGATTTGATCGAGCGGCACATGACATCCAGCGCATTGGGAAACTCCTCGAGAAATTTTTTCTGCCGACGCTTGAGGAGAAATGCCAATACCCAACGCGGCAGTCCCAAAGCCGCAACTGCGGCTATGGGGAGAGCGGTCAACAAGGACAGACCATAGATCAGCGCGACGAAACCGGCACAAGCCGCCGCACCGGCGCTCAGAAGATGGAATTGCCGAACGGAAATTGTGAGCCCAGCCTGCACGAGTTTATCGCGCAGGCTGACATTCTTTGCTTTTTTCGCCTTCTCATTCTGTTTCTTTTCCATATCCCGCAGGCTGTCCTGCATGGATTTGCGGCGCTTGCTGAGTTCCTGGACCCGGTCGCGCGCAGCCTTGATATTCACATGATCCGTCTCTGCGGCCTGCACCCGTTTGAAGCGGCTGGTGGTCTTTTTCTCGACCTCTATCTGCTGGAAAAGAAAGGCATAGGCGAGCGCTCCTGCCGAGATGGCGACAAGTACGGCCAGTAACACTATCGTCGGGTCCATGGCGGTCGCTTTCCCTTAGGACGTCTTTTCCATCTCATCGAGCGCGGCGGCCAGACGCTTGTCTTCGCCGTAATAACGTGCACGATCCCAGAAATGCGGTTTGCTGATACCGGTGGATACATGCCTGCCGATCAGTCTGCCCTGGGCATCCTCGCCTTCGATCTCGTATCGCATCAGATCCTGGGTGACGATGACGTCGCCTTCCATGCCGATCACTTCGGTGATCTGCGTTATTCGACGCGAACCGTCGCGCAGGCGGGCCGCCTGAATGACGACATCGATCGAGCCTGAGATGATTTCGCGCACGGTCTTGGCCGGCAGCGTGAACCCGCCCATGGCGATCATCGATTCGATACGGCTGAGGCATTCACGCGGTGTATTGGCGTGCAGCGTTCCCATCGAACCGTCATGGCCGGTGTTCATGGCCTGGAGCAGGTCAAAAACCTCCGGTCCGCGCACTTCGCCGACGACGATGCGCTCAGGCCGCATGCGAAGGCAGTTCTTGACGAGATCGCGCATGGTGATCTCGCCTTCGCCCTCGATATTCGGCGGACGCGTTTCAAGCCTCACCACATGCGGCTGCTGAAGCTGCAGTTCAGCGGTGTCTTCACAGGTGATGACGCGTTCATCCCTGTCGATAAAGCTCGTCAGGCAATTGAGGAGCGTGGTCTTGCCCGAGCCGGTGCCTCC
Organism: Agrobacterium tumefaciens; assembly: GCF_005221325.1. NCBI lineage: Bacteria > Pseudomonadati > Pseudomonadota > Alphaproteobacteria > Hyphomicrobiales > Rhizobiaceae > Agrobacterium > Agrobacterium tumefaciens. The sequence continues at coordinate 2,857,010 of NZ_CP039888.1, forward strand.
GGAGATGACGACATTGCAACGGACGCGACCGATGATCTTCAGCAATGTTGCGCCTTCGGGCGTGATCGCTCCGAAACGCACGAGCTGGTCGAGCGTCAGCTTGTCCCTCTTGAATTTTCGGATCGTCAGCGCGGGTCCGTCGATGGCGAGCGGAGGTGCGATGACGTTGACGCGCGATCCATCCGGCAGGCGCGCGTCGCATATCGGGCTCGATTCATCCACACGCCGACCGACCTGGCTGACGATGCGCTGGCAAATGGAGAGCAACTGCGCATTATCCCGAAAGCGGATATCGGATTCGATGGTCTTGCCGCCGACTTCGATGAAGGTCTGGCCGGAACCATTGACCATGATATCGGCAATGTCGTCGCGCGCGAGAAGCGGCTCCAGCGGTCCGTAACCCAGGACGTCGTTGCAGATGTCCTCGAGCAGCTCTTCCTGCTCGGCAATCGACATGGCGAAATTTTTGATCGTGATGATATCGTTGACGATATCACGAATTTCCTCGCGCGCGCTTTCCGCATCGAGCTTGGCGAGCTGCGAAAGGTCGATCGTATCGATAAGGGCGGAAAACACCTGGCTCTTGGTATTGTAGTAGTCTTCCGTGCGGGCGCGTTTTTTCTGCACGAGTGGTGCGCCCGTCGTCACCTGACGGGTGACGGGTGATTGGCCGGGCTCGAGCGTGTCAATCGCAGGAGAGCGAGGCTCAGGCGCTGTCGCCACCTGCATGGATACAGGTGCGACGGGTTCCGGCTTCGTGCTTCTGGCTGGGCCTTCAGGCCCGCGTTTTCCGAACATCGGCGTTTCCGTCTAAGGGCGCAGGCAGAAGACCTACTTGCGCTTGAGAATATTCTTCAGTTTTTCCAGACCGCCGCGCCTGTTCTTGCGCAGCACGGAGCGGCCTGTGATGGTGTGTGCTATCTGCGAGAAGGTTTCCGCAGTCTGGGATTTTTCATCCATCTCGCTGATCATACGGCCGCTATTGGCGGCATTTCCGAACAATTGTGCGTCGAAGGGGATGATCGCGATCGGCTCGATTTCCAATGGCTCGAGGAAATCCGCCGGGGTGATTTCCGGGCGTTTTGGCATGCCGACCTGATTGAGAACGAGATGCGGTAACTTGTCGTTGGGTCTCAACTTGATAAGCGCGTCGAAAAGGTTCTTCGTGTTGCGCAGATTGGCGAGATCGGGAACCGCCGTAATGACGACCTCGTCGGCTTCCGCGAGGACTGCCCGGGTCCAGTCGCACCATTGGTGGGGAAGATCGAGAACGGCAATGGGGGCGCTGCGCTGCAAGACTTCGAGGATCGGCAGAAACGCCTGACGATCGAGGTCATATGTCCTGTCGAGGAGAGACGGTGCCGCGAGAAGCGACAGGTGGTCGGAGCATTTCGTTAGAAGGCGGTCAAGAAACACCTCGTCCAGCCGTTCCGGTGAAAAGACCGCTTCTGCCATGCCCTGGGCAGGGTCCTGATCGAAATCGATATTGGCCGTTCCATAGGCAAGATCCATATCCGCCAGAATGGTTTCCGTGGAGAAGAGGCTCGAAATGCCGAAAGCGCAATTATGCGCGAGGGTAGACGAACCCACGCCGCCCTTGGCGCCGATGAAGGCGATGTTGCGGCCAAGCGGTTCGGCTTCCGGATCGACGAAGATCGCGGCGATCGCACCGAGTAGATCGGCCATGTTGACCGGCGCGACGAGATATTCGGAAATACCGTTGCGGATGAGATCGCGATAAAGCGTGATGTCGTTGTGCCGGCCGATAATGATGACGCGGGTGGTGGGATCGCAAACCTCCGCCAGCGGCGCGAGCTCATCGAGCAGCGAGGCGGTCGCGGTTGCTGTTTCGAGAACGATGAGGTTGGGCGTGGGCGATGCCGAAAACATCGTGGCCGCCGCGTTGATATCACCCTTCGTCACCCGCAGGGTGACCCTGCTCATGCGCCTGTCGCTCGACAGGGCATCCATGACACCCTGCATATTGTCGCTGACGCAGAAGGCGTGAATTGAAATGCGGGGCAGGGGCCGCAGGCGATCCATATCCGAAGCGCGCAGCGGTGTTTCGGCTTCTTCGCCGCCGCTTGGCTTGATATCGTATTCTACAGCGCTCATCGTCTTTCCTGCCGTGACAAATGTTGGATCCGCATCAATTCGTCGTCCCTGTCGCAGTCTTGCCGCGATAGGTATCGATGACGACCGCACGGCGTTCCGCATCAATCGGGCTCATGCCGCGTGGGCCGACCAGATCCATGGGATTGGCGATTTGCGCTGCGAGATTGCTCTGGGAGGCGCATCCGAAATTGTACCAGTTCTTGTTGGCGAAGGTGTTATCCGAAAGATCCTCGGGCCACTGGCCACATTGCCCGGTCATGGCGGTAACCGCGACATAGCTCAGGCGGATCGGTGCGGCGTCGCCATTCGGAGAGGCGGCATAGCGCGTTTCCATGATCTTGCCGGGCGAGACCCCCGCACCGGACAGCGTCGATCGGATCTGTTTTGCCATCCTTGCTGCCGTCGCCGAATTGGGCGATCCCGAAGGCATCTGAATGTTGATGATGCCCGTCGACATCGACGCATAATTCTGGGCGAATCCACGGACGTTATCTGCCGTGGCTGTGGTCAACCGGCTGTCGCCAGCCGCAACCGGAATATCAAGCGAATGTTCGGCTTCCGACAGGGTAATCGGGTGGCGCGTGCGATAGTCGTCGGGAATGGCGTTGGTGGTCATCGGGTCGCGTGCGCAGCCCTGCAGCAGGCCGGCGGCAAGCGCGGCCACGGCAACGAGACCGGCCCTTCTTCCGGACACGGGGAGGGAAAAGGCGGAAGAGTTTTCCTGCATGACATTTCCTGCCCGGCTCGGGCTCGCTGGGGAGATGGGATTAGGTGCGCGCGTCGTCATTTGTAGATGAACCCCACTGATCCCTGATAGGGAGCCGCCTGAACCTGGTCCTTGCGGCCATAGACCTTGTTGACGCGGTTCATGAAATACATGGCGGCATCGTTTTCCGGATTGAAGTTGTCATCCGGCCGGGCAATCTGGTTGCGGGCAACCGGCCGCACCAGATAGGGCGTCGCGATGATGACAAGCTCCGTTTCGTTGCGCAGGAAGTCCTTACTGCGGAAAAGCGTACCGAAGATCGGGATTTTGGAAATGCCCGGCAGTCCGGACATGGCCTGCCGGACATTATCCTGAACAAGACCCGCAATCACGATCGATCCGCCCGAAGGAAGCTCAACCGTCGTGGAGGTTTCGCGCTTGCGCACTGACATATAGGTCGCCCCCGGGATGCCTCGCCCATAATTTCCGCTTGCGAAATTGCCTTCATAGGTGGGCTCGGACACGTTCGTCTCGATCTTGAGACTTATTCTGCCCGGTGAAAGCACCACCGGCTTGAAGTTCAAGGTAATACCGTAGTCGACCGTTTCCACATCGCGTTTGACGACCGTGGTATTCGTATCCTTGTCGAGCGAAACATCCTGTTGCGCCGCAATGCGGAAGTCTCCTCCCACATAAAACTTGGCCTGCTCCCCGGAAATTGCCGTCAGGCTCGGTTCCGCTAGGGTGCGCATGACGCCGGCCTGTTCCATGGCATTGAGGTAGGAGGCGAATCTGAGAGAACCTGAGCCTATCGCACCACTGGCAATCCGGGATGCACCGTCGATCGCAGCACCAAGATTAGACGGATTTGCGAATTCGAAACCATTGCCACTCGTCGTGCTGCCAATCGAACCGTTAAAGCCGAGTTGTTTCAGAACCTGTCTGCTGACTTCGGCGACGGTAACCTTCAGCGTCACCTGATCTTCACCTTCGATCGTCAGCATGTTGACGATCTGCGATACCTGCCGTCGCTCGGCAAAAATCGCGGCATCGCCGCCATTGTTACCGCCGGTCAGCGATATGTTGCGGGTAGTGGCCTCACCGCCCTTTAGAAAGGCATCGGCAAGCTGGACGGCGCGTGCGGAATCCTGCGGCGTGCGTACCGATCCCGTCAGAACGATGTTGTCCGAAACGATTTCCACCTTGATGTCGGACTCAGGAATAAAGCGGCGGATATTGGCCTCCAGGCCGGAGATGTCCCGCTCCACTTCGAGATCGAGGCTGACGATTTCCCGGCCGCCGTCACCAAAAATGAAGATGTTGGTCTGCCCCACCACTTTGCCGAAGAGATAGATGCGTTTCGACGTCCGGGTCACGGCATCGGCAAGGTTCGGGTCGGCGACAAGAATGTCGTGGGCATCTTCCGGCAGGTCGATGACCAGCGCCTTGTTCAGGCCCAATTTCAGACGCTTGCGAATGCCTGCACCGCTTTCGGTGATCCGCACGACGCTTGCGCTTTGCGCCTCAGCTTTGCTGGTGCGCAGAAACTGGGGGGAGTATTGGCCGGGAACGCCTGAAAAAGCCAGGCAGAATGCGATGCCACCCGCCATTGACGAACGCAGGTGGTGTTTGAAGCGTTTTGTCATGGGCCCCCCGGTCATTGTGAGGCTCCTTGACCGTTCTTCACGATCGAGCCGGATTTGATCACCTGAATTTCCGGCTGCCCGGAATTTCCGCTGAGAAGATGGCCGGCCGAAAGCGTATCGTTTTCCTGCGCATCCGCGACTGAACGCAAGGCGAGTGTGAGACGGTCCGCCATCTGTTGTGCCACGGTTATGATCTTGGCCTGTTCCGGGGTCAGTTCCAGAGTGGCGGTGGCGCCGACCACGGCCGATATGCCGTCTTCACCTTCTTTGATCTGCTGGTCGATCGCCAGAACACGAACATTGTTCAAAACATTCTCGGTCAGGAAATTACCGCTGTCGCCCTTGCGGACCATGATGACATCGACCCGGTCGTTCGGCAGCACGAAGCCACCCGCGCCGGTCGAGACGGAAATCTCGGTCGCGACGGCGCGTTTGCCGGCCGGCAAAAGCGAAGACATGATGCGGGTGCTGGAATCAACCACTTTTTCCGGTCGGACCGGCTCCCCTTCGAACAGAGGCAATCGCACGACCGCGCCCGCAAGTTCGGTGATAGCGTCAGGTCTCTTCGCTTCCGTTATGAAACTATCGACCACATTGCCCTGTGGCCAGGGCGTCCAGCGCACGGAACTGTCGTTCAGGCGGCTGCCGACGGGCAGATTGACCGAAGAGACAAGAACATTGACCGTCGGTTCTTTCTGGATGATCGTTTCCGCTTTTTCGATGACCTGTTTTGCGCCGGAAATCTGCATGGCGACAAGGCCGGCAAGACCGGCGGCCACCAGGGCAACGGAAAGAATGACGATACGCGACGGTTTCATGCTCGATCCTTGAGGAGAATCAGATTCTGCTCCCATCAGGATGGCGCGCGATTGGTATAATTATGGTTAATATTGTGCTTGGGTTTGTGGTTAACCGATGCTTAACCCGAAAGGTTACTCAAGAAAGGCTCGCAATGGCGGCTTTTACGAATGGCGTTTCCCCGTAGGTGAGAAGACCAGCGATCGCTATGCCGATACCGTAAGGGATTTTTTTTGCCACAAGTAGGGAATCGGGTACCGGTATTCCGGCTGCCATGATTTCGCGGGAGCGTGTTCGCAAAAGAAGGATGCCGATCGTCAGCACGCCGCCGATAAAGGTCACTCCGAGCAGAAATTCGATGACGGAAATATTGAAGCCATACCAAACCGCTGCGGCGGTCAAAAGCTTCGCATCCCCCCCGCCCATGACATTGGCGGCGAAGAGTGCAAAACAGGCGAAAAAGACTGCGGCGCCGGCGGCGAGACTCAGGGCAAAAGTTTGCCAGTCCATGCCTGAAACGGGCGCGACGATCATAAACGAAAATAACAGGATGAGCGGGATCCTGTTCGGGATCGTCATGGTGAAGAGGTCGTTCAGCGCGGCGAAGCTGAGACAAAGAGGAAGAATGAGGAATATCGCCGCAACTGTCATGGTTCCACACCTGTAACTAGAAACTATGTTGCCCCGCAATGACGGGGCAACACGATCAAATCCATTTTGACATGGAAATTACGGCGTCGGATTCGTTCTTACGTTCATATAGCTGCCCAGGTTCGTGAACTGGGTGCTGAGGCTGGTGCCCAAGGTTCTAGCGCCGCCGATGATGGCAACGGAAATAAGCGCAGCAATCAGGCCGTATTCGATGGCGGTCGCGCCGGATTCGTCCTTGAGAAAACGAGCGAAAATCTTGGTCATGAGGTCTCTCCTAAATCTTGTTTGGTTCAGCACGCCGACAACTGTTCTCCGTTGTTCGGTTGCGTTCAAACTACAGCCGAGCGATTTCCAAGCGCTTAAAAAAAACGATTAACTCAAAGTAAACGTCAGGATGAGTTTCTCTTGGTAAATAAAATTAAAAAGTATTTTCTGCATTTTTATATTTTCGGATAAATAAATGTATTTTCAGCCTTATCACTTTTCTCTTTTTTAGAAGTACCGTTTCACGGAGGCGCACATGTTCATTTTTGAAGCGGATGAAGAGTGATGAAAATATCATCTTGTTACACATGGCTATCATCCGCGTCGCGGATTCCTGCCATTTAACGCTTCATTCACTAAAACCGCGCATTCTGTGGCGCAATAAACTGTGCGGATAGTGAGCAAGGGCCAAACGCGTGTCATCCGGAAAACTGGCGAAAATCATGGTCGGCTTGTCCGTCTTCCTCGGGGCTGCGGCGCAGCCCGTTTTTGCCCAGGACGATATATTGCGTGTTTCGATGAATCACGCCCGCGTTCTCCGCCTCGACCGTCCCGTGAGCAAGGTTATCGTCGGCAACTCCAAGGTCGCCGATGCCACGGTGGCCGATGCAACGACCATCGTTCTAACGGGTCGCAGTTTCGGCACGACCAACCTTGTGCTTCTTGATGCGGAAGGCAATCCGATCGTGGATGAACGCATCCTCGTCTCCATCGACGAGGGTAATACGGTTCGCGTGTTCCGTCAGACGGAGCGCACTGTGTTGTCCTGTACGCCGAATTGCGAACAGCATTCGCAAAATAGCGGCGACAAGGACGCTCAGCCCTGACAGGGCGCGTCATTGCATCATTCTGACAGGACAGCAGGCCTTCCGTCGGAAACGGAAGCCGCCGTCTTCAGCTTTTCTGAAAATGAAAAAGGCAAAAAAAGCAACATGCTCCCCGGCGTTTGCCGGTCGGCTATATGTTGCTTTTTTTCGGATAAGTATTTGATCTGGCTAAGATCAAAAATGGAATGGTGCCCAGAAGAGGACTCGAACCTCCACACCCTTTCGAGTACCAGCACCTGAAGCTGGCGCGTCTACCAATTCCGCCATCTGGGCGACGGAGAGCGATGTACGAGGGCAGCCGCCCGGTGTCAACAGACTTTTTGAACTTTTATGACGATCATTGATTTTAAAGGGAAAAAACTTAATCCGGGCTGTTGAAACATGTCGTCGGGTCAGGTGTCGAGGCCCTCGTGCTTCGTTCTGTCGACATGACCGAGATCGCGCTCCGGATCGATGATGTCACGGATTCTCTGTTTGAGTTCTTTTGGACCGGGAAAACCGCCATCGCGCTTGCGTTCCCATATGATCGTTCCATCAACGGTGATCTCGAACAAGCCGCCGGTAGAAGGAACGAGACTGACTTCGCCGATATCGGAAGCGAAGGTTTGCAGGATTTCCTGCGCCATCCAGCCTGCGCGAAGCAGCCAGTTGCATTGCGTGCAGTAGCGAATGGTTATGCGGGTTTTGGTCTCGGACATCCCTAAGTCTCCTTCAGCGCAATAATGCTCACGATAATGTCAACTTTAATACTCATGTTTTTACCGGGCGCATGCTTGTTCTTATCATGTGGCTTTGCGAACAGAGAAGCTGTCGAAGGCTGAAACGTGGAGATCCTATGGCCCAGTTCGAGAATAATCGTCAGCGTCTTTTCGTTCCAGCGGTCGCGCCGCTTTATAATTCGACCCATGATCTGGTGGAGACCGTGCTGCGCGTCGCGGCCGGGCTGCTTCTCGTTACCCACGGGTTTGGCAAGATCGCCAATCCTTTCGGCGCTGTCGGCATGGTGGAGAGCCTGGGTTTTTACCCCGGCGTTTTCTGGTCGCCGCTGCTTGCTGCCACGGAATTTTTCGGCGGCATTCTGGTTGCGATCGGCCTGTTCACGCGGCCCGCATCTTTCGCGGCGATGATCGTCCTGTTGGTCACGGTCTATTTTCACGGCATCGTAAAGGCGGAAGGTCTGGGCGGCGCGGAAAAATCGATTCTCTGGGCTGCGATTTTCCTGTTCTTCGCCGTGCGCGGCGGCAACCGGCATTCGGTGGATGCCAGGCTGGCGCGTGAATTCTGAGGCTTAGAGGGCCAGACGGTTCGCTATCGCCTTGAGAACGATTCGCGCTCTTGAAAATAGCTTTTGCCCGTGGTGAAGCTGGACTCAATCGGCAATCTTTGCCGATTGAGTCGATCGTCGTCGCCAAGAGGTCTTATGCGCGTTGCAATCATAGAAAACATGGCGGGCACGCCGCATGGGCAAATCGGCGTAGCCCTGCAGGAAGCGGCAGCGGACATCCACATCATCCGCGCCTATACGGGTGATCCTCTTCCTGACGATGCGGGCGACCATGATGCGCTTGTCGTTCTGGGCGGCGAACAGAACGCGGTAGATGATGTGCTTTATCCCTATCTTCCAGACTTGGCGCTTCTGATGAAAGCCTTCGGCGATGCGGACAAGGCGGTCATGGGGGTTTGCCTCGGCAGCCAGTTGCTGGCGCGCGCCTATGGCGGAGAGAATATTCTGTCCGGCCCGCCGGAATTCGGCTGGCAGGATGTGTCCCTGACGCAGGAGGGCGCATCCGATCCGCTTTTGGCCGGGCAGCAGCAGACCTTCCCGATCTTTCAGTGGCATTGCGATACTTTTACGCTTCCGCCGGGAGCCGTGCGCCTTGCGACCAATGCCGCGACGCAAAACCAGGCCTTTCGCATCGGCCGCGCGGCCTATGGCACCCAGTTTCATTTCGAGGCTTCCACCGAGGTTGTCGACGGATGGTGCCGGACATTCCCGGGTTCCGTCGAAAGAATGTCACCGGGCTGGCTGGAAAATTACGGTGACCACCGTGGCGGGCGGGCGCAGATGGCCGACATGGCCGGTCTGGAAATAGCCCGCGCCTGGATCCGGCTGATCTGACCTCAGCGATTTTCGGTTGCGAATTAAGCCTGCTCTGCTCAAGATTGCCGCGGGTTCACCCCGATTTGCAACAGAGGCGCAAAGATAATGTACAAATTCGAGATCTATCAGGACAGAGCCGGCGAATATCGCTTCCGCTTCAAGGCATCCAATGGCGAGACGATGTTTTCGTCGGAAGGATACAAGGCGAAGGCATCGGCTATCCATGCGATCGAATCGATCAAGAAAAACTCCGCTGGTGCCGATACCTTTGATCTCACCACCATGACGGCCTGAGCGCCGCCCTTGCGCGAGAACTCGAAGCGTTGCGCCTGTCATAAATGACGGGCGCATCGGCAGGTGCCGGCGTAAAGATAAGATTCAGTCTTTTTTGATAATCTTCCGTTAGCATTTGTCTTTCGAGGTCTGCGGGTGGCGTCAGAGCGCCCCCGATTTGTTTTGCGTACGGGTTCTCATGCGTTCATCGGCTGTGCCAGCACTTCTTTTCGGTTGCCTTCTGCTAGGCGGCTGCACGTCCAGTTCCGGGCCGGAAAGCCTGATGGCTGGCTTGCCGTCGAAGGAAACCACGAGTTCGGTCAAGCCATCCGCGCCGGTGCCGCAGGCAAGTGTCGGCACGCAGTCGATTGCGGCTCAGCCACGGCAGGAAGTCCTGGCATGGGGCGGGCCGGTGCCGGAAGAACCCAGGGCCTTCTCCGCCGTTACGCCCAAGGCATCCCTGCCGCAGAACGCGCCTGAAATCCGTCTGCCGGTTCCTTCGCAGACCGGAATGATGCGGCCGGCGGAACGGCCGATGGAGCGTCCGGTGCAATTGGCCATGGCTGCCGCTCCAGCGGCGAGCGCCGGTGCGCAGATCCGTTCCCGCATCTTCCGCTCCAGCTTCAGCGATGCCAAGCCCATCAATTTCGGCCGGGTTCAGCCGCGCCATTTCCAGGTCCATGGTGTGGATGTTTCCCGCTGGCAGGCGAATATAGACTGGCCGCAGCTGCGCACTCGCGGCGCGAATTTCGCCTTCATCAAGGCGACGGATGGCGGCGATCATCTCGATCCGATGTTCCGCACCAACTGGCAGCGGGCGAAGGAGGCGGGCATCCGCCGCGGCGCCTACCACTTCTTCTATTGGTGCCGCAACGCCAGCGAACAGGCGGACTGGTTCATTCGCAACGTACCGCGCGATCCGGATGCGCTGCCGCCGGTCATCGACGTGGAATATAATGGCGAATCGAGCTGCAAGATGCGCCATTCCCGTGAACGCGTTCTGGAAAAGATGCGCGTCTTCATGGACAAGCTTGAGCGCCACTACGGCCAGCGGCCGATCATCTATACGGCGCCGGATTTCTACAAGGACAACCTCCAGGGCGAATTCCAGGATTATCCCTTCTGGCTGCGCGCGGTCGCCCAGCACCCGTCAGTGGTCTATCCCGGCCGCAAGTGGCTGTTCTGGCAATATTCCGGCTCCGGCCTGTCGCATGGCGTCGACGGCCGCATCGATCTCAATGTCTTCAATGGCAGCGAGGAATCCTGGCATCGCTGGGTGGATCGTCGTTCGAGCTGATGATCAGCGCGCGAATTTTCGCGCGCCCGCAACACACAGCACCACCACCAGCGTCACGCCGATCATGGCCGGGCTCACCTCTTCGTGCAGCAGGGTTGCGGCAAGTGCGAGCCCGAAGAAGGGCTGGAGCAGTTGTAGCTGCCCCACTGCGGCGATGCCGCCCAGCGCCAGCCCGCGATACCAGAAAATGAAACCGATCAGCATGCTGAACAGCGAGACATAGGCAAGGCCGCCCCAGGCTCTCGGGTCTATGCCATCAAGCGTTTCCGGCCCAGTAAAAAAGGCAAGCGGCAGCATCACGGGCAAGGATAGCACCAGCGCCCAGGAAATGACCTGCCAGCCGCCCAGCTTGCGGGAGAGGGCAGCGCCCTCCGCATAACCGAGCCCGCAGACGATGATTGCGCCGAGCATCAGAAGATCGCCGACAAGCGAGGCCTCGAGCCCGGCGGCGAACGAATTCGACAGGGAGAAACCGGCAACCAGTGCGCTGCCGAGGCAGGAAAACAGCCAGAAGACGGGACGCGGGCGTTCCCCGCCTCGCAATACGGCAAAAATCGCGGTTGCGAGTGGAAGCAGCCCGACAAAGACAATGGAATGTGCGGAAGTGACGTGTCGTAGGGCGAGTGCAGTCAAAAGCGGAAAACCCACCACGACACCAAGCGAAACAATAAAAAGCGATGTCAGATCATCGCGCGCCGGGCGTTTCTGCCTGAACAGAAACAGCAGCGCGAGCGCCAACAGGCCCGCAATGCTGGCGCGAGCGGCGGTCAGGAACACCGGGTCGAAACCCGTTACCGCAAGGCGTGTCGCGGGCAGAGACCCGCTGAATATCACCACGCCTGTCAGCCCGTTCAGCCAGCCGCTTGTCGTCTTGTCCATGATCACCTCCTGCGCTTTGCCTTTCTAGATCCGGAATGGCTGGCAGGAACAGCGACAGTCCGCTACAATTTCCACAAACTGTTATGGTATCAAACGCAGTACGGTTGGAGGTGAACGTGGACGAAAAGGTTACGGCGGGCACACGCATCGATAAGGTGATGGCGAATATCCGTCAGCGCATCGCCTCGCGCAGCCTTGTTCCGGGAGCTCGCCTGCCATCCGTGCGGGCACTTGCAAAGAGCATGCAGCTCTCCACCTCCACCATTGTCGAGGCCTATGACCGGCTTGTGGCGGATGGCACGATAAGCTCGCGCCCCGGCTCCGGTTTTTTTGTTGCGGGTCCGCTTGCGCCGCTCTCGCTTGCCGATATCGAACCACGGCTCGACAGGGCGGTGGACCCGTTATGGGTTTCACGGCAGGCGCTGGATGAAGGCTCCGCTCTCGCTAAGCCCGGCTGCGGCTGGCTCCCGGCATCATGGATGCCACAGGAGGCGTTGCGGCGGGCGATGCGGGGGCTGGCCCGCGCCGATGATGCCTTGCTGACGGATTACGGCAGCCCGATGGGACTGTTGCCGCTCCGCCAGCTTCTGTCACGCCGGCTTGCCGAACACGGTGTGCAGGCGGGTGCGAGCCAGATCATGCTCACCGATTCCGGCACCCAGGCAATCGATCTTCTCTGCCGTTTCCTGCTGCAGCCGGGGGATACGGTTGTTGTCGATGACCCCTGTTACTTCAATTTCCACGCCCTGTTGCGGGCCCATCGAGTGAAGATCGTCGGGGTGCCCTATACGCCTGCTGGTCCCGATCTGCCGCTTTTCGAGCAGGCGCTGAAAGAGCACCAGCCGCGGCTTTATATCACCAATTCCGCGATCCATAATCCGACCGGCGCAAGACTATCCGCCGTTTCCGCCCATCGCCTGCTGATGCTGGCCGAACAGGCGGGACTGACCATCATCGAGGATGATATTTTTGCCGATTTCGAAACGCAGGCGGCTCCCCGGCTGGCGGCTTTTGATGGTCTGAACCGCGTCGTCCAGATCGGCAGCTTTTCCAAGACGCTGTCCGCTTCCGTTCGATGCGGTTTCATCGCGGCACCGCAGGCATGGGTGGAAGCCCTGACCGACCTCAAGATCGCCACGGCTTTCGGCGGAACGCATTTTTCGGCGGCGCTGGTCCTGTCGCTTTTGACTGACGGTAGTTACCGCAAGCATGTCGAGGCTCTGAGGCAGCGTCTTGCGGCTGCGGTGCCGGAGGCCGCGACCCGTCTGAGATCGATTGGATGTATGCCGTGGATCGAGCCGCAGGCGGGCATGTTCCTGTGGTGCCGCCTGCCGGAAGGTATCGATGCCGCCGATGTGGCGCGTCGGGCGCTTGCACGGCAGGTGGTGCTGGCCCCCGGCAATGTGTTCAGCTCGTCGCAGAATGCTTCCGGTTTCATGCGTTTCAACGTGTCGCAAATGGCCGGTCCGCAGGTCATGACGGTGCTCACGGATGCCCTGCGATGAGTGACTGGTAATTCCCGATTATCGGCATTGCAAGGAAATCGGAACAAAATCCCGTGAACCTCGTTTTCTCCGCAGAATGAAGAGGAGGAAACACCATGACATTCGATCCCAATAACCCGCGTCCGGACCGTGATCTTCGGCCGGAACTGAATATCAGCAATGAACCGCGTGCCCGCACGTCGTCGTCATGGGTACCGTGGTTGGCGATCATCGTTGTCGTCCTGGTTGGCGTTTTCGCCTGGTCGCAGATGAGCGGCCCGACCACCGATCCGGCAACGACGTCCTCCACCACGCCGCCTGCGGCAACGGATCAGGCGCCGGCGCCCATGACTCCGACTACTCCGGCAACGCCGCCTGTGAACAATACCGCACCGGCAAGCCCGAATACCGGTGGCACGCAGACCCAGCCTTAACGGGTTGATTGATATGATAAAACCGCCTGCTTTTCAGCAGGCGGTTTTTCTTTGCTTATTGCTGCTCGTGTGCTGTGGCTCACAAGGCCGTGCAGCCGCGGCTCTCTGTCTATCCGCTGTGGAAATGGCCTAGCCTGAGATGAGGCTGAGCCAGCGGCCGGGAGGCATGCCGAAGGCATTTTTGAAATGCCGGGTGAAATGCGCCTGATCCGCGAAACCGCAGGCAAAGGCTGTTTCGGCAAGGCTCGCACCCGCGCGCATCATGTCCTTGCATTTTTGCAGCCGGCGCATGATGAGATAACGGTGCGGGCTGGTGCCGAAGAGGCAACGAAAGTGCCGGAAGAGTGTGAAGCGGTCGAGCCCGCTTATCTGTTCCAGCTCCTGTGAGCCAACGGTGTCGGCGCTGTTCTCCAGCAGATAGTCCCGGCATCGCAGAACGGCGGCGCGGTCGATCCATTTGATGGGTCTAGCGCTTCCGTTCGAATGTTTCCAGAGCAGATCCGAAAGTCGCGATTGCCAGTCGGTGAGAAGCAGACTGTCAGGTTCGCCGTCGAGATTGCCGAGCGCCTCGGTCAGGCATTGGCGGAATTCTTCATCCTCGATGACGGCACTCTGGGCAAAGGGCAGCGTGTTATATCCCGCCTCCGTCGTTTTCTCCGGTGGAAGGTAAAGCATGCGATAGTGCAGGCCTTCGTCCGTGCCCGCGCCGCCATCGTGAATTTCGTCGGGATGCAGAACGATGACATTTCCCGGCATGCTGAAATGCGATGCGCCGCGATAGGAAAAGGTCTGTACGCCGGAAAGCGTGACGCCGAGCGCATAGGTATCATGGCGATGCGGCGCATACGCGTTGCCGTGAAAGCGCGCGTCTATACGCTCTATGCCTTCGCTGGAGCGAGCCTGCACGATCCCTTCGAATTTGCACGAACGTTCAAGATCGTTGCTGCCCCGGGGCGCTAGGATCGCTTCTCTTTCGTAACCACAGCCAGATTGAGTTCGCATGTTTGATACCAAGATCGCCGTCATTCTTCGTGATGACCTTGCCGTGTGGCAAAAACTGAACGTCACCGCATTTCTCATGTCCGGCATCGTCGCCCAGACCAGAGAGATCATCGGGGAACCATACCGCGATGGCGCAGGCAACGTCTACAACCCCCTGTCCATCCAGCCGATCGTCGTCATGGCCACGGATCAGGAGGCGTTGCGCAAAATCCACCAGCGCTCCCTCGAGCGCGACGTCACGACATCGCTCTACATCGAGGAAATGTTCGCCACCGGCCACGATGTCGCCAACCGCCAGGTATTTTCGGAGTTTTCTCCTGACACTGCCAAGGTGGTCGGTATGGCGCTGAGGGCCGACAAGAAGATCGTCGACAAGATCACCAAGGGCGCGAAGCTGCACGCCTGAGGACGGGCCTTTAAACGCAAAAGGGAGGCTGTGAGCCTCCCTCCAATAGCAATGACAGATGATTGCGACTTATTCGTCGTTCATCTTCAGCGCGGCGATAAAGGCTTCCTGCGGAATTTCCACCTTGCCGAACTGGCGCATGCGCTTCTTGCCTTCCTTCTGCTTGTCCAGAAGTTTGCGCTTGCGCGTTGCGTCACCGCCGTAGCACTTGGCCGTCACGTCCTTGCGCAGCGCGCGCACGGTTTCGCGGGCGATGACCTTGCCGCCGATGGCGGCCTGGATCGGGATCTGGAACATGTGCGGCGGAATGAGTTCCTTCAGCTTTTCGCACATGCCGCGCCCGCGCCGGTCGGCCGCAGAGCGGTGCACCAGCATGGAGAGCGCATCGACAGGGTCGCCGTTGACGAGGATCGACATCTTGACGAGATCGCCTTCGCGATAATCGATGATGTTGTAGTCGAACGAGGCGTAACCCTTGGAGATCGATTTCAGACGGTCGTAGAAATCGAACACCACTTCATTGAGCGGCAATTCATAGGTGATCATGGCGCGGTTGCCGACATAGGTCAGCTCCGTCTGCAGGCCGCGCCGGTCCTGGCACAGTTTCAGGATGCCGCCGAGATATTCATCCGGCGTCAGGATCGTTGCCCTGATCCACGGCTCGCGGATTTCCTTGATCTTCACCACGTCAGGCATGTCTGCCGGGTTGTGAAGTTCCTTCTCGGTACCGTCAGTCAGCGTCATTTCATAGACGACCGAGGGGGCGGTTGCGACGAGATCGAGATTGAACTCGCGCTCGAGGCGTTCCTGAATGATTTCGAGATGCAGCAGGCCGAGGAAGCCGCAGCGGAAACCGAAGCCGAGGGCGGCGGAGGATTCCATTTCGAAGGAGAAGGAGGCGTCGTTGAGGCGGAGCTTGCCGACCGCTGCACGCAGGTCTTCGAAGTCGGCCGCATCGACCGGGAAGAGGCCGCAGAACACCACGGGCTGCGCGGGCTTGAAGCCGGGCAGGGCCTGAGCCGTCGGGCGCTTGTCGTCGGTGATCGTATCGCCAACGCGGGTATCGGCGACTTCCTTGATCGAAGCGGTGATGAAACCGATCTCGCCGGGGCCGAGGCTATCGACATTGACCATCTTCGGGGTCAGCACGCCGACGCGTTCGATGCCGTATTTCGCACCCGAGCCCATCATGCGGATCTGCTGGCCCTTGCTCAGCACGCCGTCAATGACGCGCACGAGAACCATGACGCCGAGATAGGTGTCGTACCAGCTGTCGACCAGCAATGCCTTCAGCGGCCCGTTTTCGCCGACATCGCTCTTCGGCGGCGGCAGACGGTTGACGATGGCTTCCAGAACATCGGGAATGCCAAGTCCGGTCTTGGCCGAGATCATCACGGCGTCGGAGGCATCGATGCCGATCACTTCCTCGATCTGTTCCTTGATGCGGTCGGGTTCGGCCGCCGGCAGGTCGATCTTGTTGAGCACCGTGACCAGTTCGTGATTATTGTCGATCGCCTGATAGACGTTGGCGAGCGTCTGGGCTTCCACACCCTGCGATGCGTCCACGACCAGCAGCGAGCCTTCGCAGGCCGAAAGCGAGCGGGACACCTCATAGGCAAAGTCGACGTGACCGGGGGTGTCGATGAGGTTCAGCACATAGGTCTCGCCGTTATTTGCCTTATAGTGCAGGCGCACGGTCTGGGCCTTGATGGTGATGCCGCGCTCGCGCTCGATATCCATCGAATCGAGAACCTGTTCCGACATGTCGCGTTCGGCAAGGCCGCCCGTCGACTGGATCAGCCGGTCGGCCAGCGTCGATTTGCCGTGATCGATGTGGGCAACGATCGAGAAGTTGCGGATATGGTCCAGGGGCGTGCGGGTCGAATTTGTGCTCATGTTCCGCGCTATAGCAGGGGCTTGTCATGCCGCAAAGCGGGAATTTGGTTAAAAGCCCTTTAAAATGGGCTTTCAGACCGCAAATTGCTCCGGCCAGTCGCGGCGGGTGGCAACCTGTCCCTCGGTGCGGAGCCTCGCCACAGTGGCAAGATCGATATCGGCGATCAGCAGCGTGCTCTCAGTCACCGCATCGCTTTCGCTTTCCGCGACGATGCCGGATGCCGGCATGCCGTAGTCGGACGGCACGTAAAGGGCGGCACGGCCACGATTTTCATCGACGGCGGGAGACCACGGCGCCTCACCCGCGGTGGGGGAGGAAAGAACGGCATATTGATTTTCCAGCGCCCGGGCCTGCGCGCCGATCCGCACCCGGTAAGCGCCGGCCAAAGTGTCGGTGCAGCTGGGGGCAAGAACCAGTTCCACGCCAAGCTCTGCCAGCTTGCGGCCGAGCATCGGGAACTCGTTGTCGTAACAGATCAAAATGCCCAGCCTGCCGATGCTCGTCTCGAAGGCCTTCAAACCCTCCACTCCCGCATGGATGTTCCATTGCTCCCGCTCGAAGCGGGTCATGATCTGCTTGTCCTGATAACCGATCAGTCCATCCGGGCCAAAGAGCCACGCCCGGTTACGAAACTTGCCGTCCGGGTCCTTCACCGGCGCGCTGCCGGGCTGGAACAGCATCTGGTGCTGTCGCGCCAACTCTTCGCAAAGCTCCACCCAGGAGGGGATGAGCGGCTGTATCTCTTCGATGGAACGGTGCAGATCGGAGCGGGCGTCGTGCGGCAGCTGCCCGGTCAGCGCCATCGCCGAATATTCCGGCAGAAGCAGCAGTTCCGCGCCCTTTTCCTTGGCCTCGCGGACGATGGCGGAAAGATGCGCGGCATAGGCCTCCCATGTCTCGATCAGTTCGATGGCATATTGGCTGGCGGCTAACCGTGTCATGCGTTTCCATCTCCGGCGATTTTCTTCATCCAGAAAGACAGCGGTTTTGCACTTTCGCTGCTCTCGTCCAGGTCCTGCCATGTGAAGCTGGTGCGCAATTCGGGATAGTGGCGATAACCGCGCTTTTCCCAGAAGGCATTGAGCGGCACGTAATCCGCCGGGCGGCGGGGATGGTCGGCGGGCCGCTCGACCGCGCAGAAGGTACAGCGGTCGAAACCGCGCCTCTTTGCATGCGCCTCCCGCTCCTCGAAGAAGCGCACTCCTATCCCGTGACCGCGATAGTCGGGCAGCAGCACGCTTTCCCCGAAATAAAATATTCGGTCCGGATCGTAACCCGCCTTGACGAAGGGAGCCTTCACCTCATCGGTCTCCGCCGCCATCGGCATGCCGGTGGACATGCCGACAACGCGCCCGTCATCGAGCGCCAGCACGAACACCGCGCCGTCAGTATCGGCATAGGTCGCGAGATATTTGCGCTCATAATCCAGCGAGCCGTCATAGAGGTAAGGAAAAGCGCGAAACACTTCGATCCGCAGGCGTGCGAGGTCATCGAAATAGGGTGCGGCGTCGATGCCGGAAAGAGACTTGATTTCGACGGTCATGGGCATTTTCACTCTCGGTTGCACTGGTTATACCGTCATGGAACACCCGCGCAAGCAAGAACGGAGAAGACGATGACCGCTGCCGAGACCATCCGCGCCTATTACGATGCCTTCAACCGTCAGGACATGGATGCCTTCCTGGCGCTGCTTCACGATGAGGTGGTGCATGACATCAATCAGGGTCAGCGCCAGACCGGCAAGGCCGCCTTCGCCTCCTTCATGGATCACATGAACCGCTGCTACCGGGAAAGCCTCACCGACATGGTGATCATGGCGAGCGCAGACGGCAAACGCGCATCCGCCGAATTCGTCGTGAACGGCGAATATCTCAAGACCGATGAGGGGCTTCCGGAGGCAGATGGCCAGAAATATGTGCTGCCGGCCGGGGCATTCTTCGACCTGAAGGATGGGAAAGTTAGCCGAGTAACAAACTACTATAATCTGAATGACTGGATCGCTCAGGTCGGCGCCTGAGACGTTGTCTACCGCGCGCAACATGCGGTAACCGACGATCACGATTTCTACTATCATGGATATTGACTCCATCATATGAGAATCATAATCTCATATGATGGAAAACGAAGATCAGATTCTCGAACGTTCGATCGGCGAGCGGATCAAAACCCTGCGGGCTGAGAACGGCCTGACGCTGGACCGGCTCGCCTCCGAATCCGGTGTCAGCCGCGCCATGATTTCGCGCATCGAACGCGGCGAGGCGAGCCCCACCGCGTCGCTGCTCGCCCGCATCTGCGCAGCACTTGGCCTGTCGCTTTCCGGTTTCTTCGCCGAAGATCAAGAGGTGGTTTCCCCGCTGGTGAAGAAGCGCGACCAGCAGCTCTGGAAAGACCCGGAGACAGGCTATGTCCGCCGCGCCATCTCCCCGCCACGCGTGGGGTCTGACGTTGATATCGTTGAAGTCGAATTTCCAGCAGGGGCGCGTGTCGGTTTTCCGCCGCATGCGGCCAGCCGGGGAATGACGCAATATGTCTGGCTTTTTGAAGGTGTTCTGGAAATGACGAGCGGCGGTATCGTGCACCTGATGGAACCCGGAGATTGCCTTTTCATGCCGGTGGGCGAAGGGCATGTCTTTCACAATCCCTCCGAAAAACCTGCCCGTTACGCCGTCGTGCTGGATCAAAGACAGCGCTGATTTTCCCAAGAGGAGTTCATATGGCCACGATCCGCGTATTGAACGGGCAAGAGACCATCGACGTCCTGCCCGAACTCTGCGACGTCCTTGCCGAGTGCGTGAATGGCGGCGCATCCGTCGGTTTCATGTTGCCCTTCTCCCCGCGGGATGCAGAACCCTTCTGGCAATCAGTGGC
Organism: Agrobacterium tumefaciens; assembly: GCF_005221325.1. Taxonomy (NCBI): domain Bacteria; kingdom Pseudomonadati; phylum Pseudomonadota; class Alphaproteobacteria; order Hyphomicrobiales; family Rhizobiaceae; genus Agrobacterium; species Agrobacterium tumefaciens. Next base: position 2,876,658 of record NZ_CP039888.1, read on the forward strand.
GGACAATGTCGGTGAGGGCGGTACGATCCATGTGGTGGCGGAAGTGGATGGCAGGGTGGTGGGCACCGTGCAGGTCGGCCTTGCTTCCAAACCCAACCAGCCGCATCGCGGCGATCTGATGAAGCTTCTCGTGCATCCCTCGGCGCGCGGCCTTGGTCTCGCCCGCAAGCTTATGGAAAAGGTGGAAGAGGAAGCGGCTGCCCGTGGCCGTACCCTTCTGGTGCTGGATACGGCCACCGGTAGCGATGCCGAGACGATCTATCCTCGCTTCGGTTGGGAGCGGGTCGGCGTCATTCCCGATTACGCCCTGTTTCCCGATGGGCGTTATTGCGGCACGACCCTGTTTTACAAGCGGATCGGCTAGACCTTTCCGCTGCCTATTGTCCGGGCTTCAGCGTCCGGTTGAAGGCGGCAACGATCATCTTTTCCAGCTCGGCATGAATATCCGCCCGATCCCGCGGCCCGGCCGGTTCGCAGATCGGATCCCGCTCGCCGACGGATTTGAGAAATGCGCTGGCACCCTCTTTGCACAGGGGCAGGAAGCTGAAATGGTCGGCTTCATCGACCTGCTGGTAGGTTGAACCGGGCACCTCAGCCGCCAGCCTGTCTGCCAGCACTGCCGGCGGAATTTTTCCCTTGCTGCCGAGATTGACGAAGGTGAGCGGAATATCGATCTGTCTCAGACTCTCTGGCTGGAAGGCGAGTGCGAGGCCGGGATCGACCAGCACGGCGGAACGGATACGGGGATCGCGATTCTGTTGTTCGAAACGGGCCTTGTCGATGGTTCTGAGATCGAGCTTCGGTACGCTGACCGGCTCGTTATTGACATAGGCCTGCCCGCCGGCGAACCATTGGCAATCCATCATCGCGGCCTCATTTTCACAATAACGCGCATAGGCTTCGAGATCGGCGCGTGCGCCGGATATCTCCATTGCGGCGCTGCCGCCCAGCGAAAAGCCGAGGACGCCGATCCTGCCCGCGTCGACCGAGGCGGACCATTTGCCTTGTGTGGTGAGCGCCGTGACGATCGCGGAAAGATCGCTGGTCCGCTCCCAGATTTTTGGGGTATCGGCCGGCGTGGAATCGCCGCTTGTCGTGCCGGGATGGTTGGTCCCGGCGACGATGAAACCCTCACTCGCGAGTCTTACAGCGATCCAGGCCATGCCGCTAACTCTTGAACCCGAGCCGTGCGACAGAAGCACCAGCGGAAGACGGCCCGGCTGCACCGCACTACCGTTGAGAACGGGCGTGCCTTGAAAAATTCGATCCTCCCCGGAAAGCACCTGTGTGCCCTTGCCGTCGGATGGATACCAGATCGTCACGGCAAGCTCCTTGCCCCGTTCAGGCGAATGGATGGCGATGTCGCTGACGCCGACGGCCTCGCCTGCAAAAAGCGGTTGGGTGGCGAGAGCGGAAAACAGTAAGGTCGTGGTGGTGGTGAAGGTACGCATGAAAACCTCGTGCGGTGAAAAGAACGAAATGCAATCTGCGTCGTCACCGGTTTTTTGCGTCCTTGATCGCGTTTGAGGTCGTACCGAAACGCGATCTGGTCCATGACTGAGCAATATAGGTCTCGCTCAGGGGATATCGTTCGTGCTGTTCATTCCGCTGCCTTTTGTCGTGGCGCTTCTGCTGGTCGTCATGTTCATCGTCTTCCTGCGAAGCGGAGACGATGTGCGGACCAACCGGGCCTTTCTGGCGTCCATTGCCCTTTGCGCCGTGCAATCCGTCCTCGTCGGGCTGCGTTGGGGTTATGGCATCAGCGAAATGCGTTATGCTTTGCCGATCCTTGCCGCCTGCCTGCCGCCTCTCATCTACATCGCTTTTCGCGGATTGATGGGCGCGGGCACGGAGAGCCGCAGGTTGATGCTCGCCAGTCTTGCCCTGTCGCCACTGTTGATCGTCGTGCTGGAATTGACATTCCCGGCGGCGATCGACCTCGCGCTGATCACCATTTTTGTCGGCCACGCTGTCGCCCTGCTTCTTCTGGGAAGAAAGGGGCCGGATGGGCTGGATGAGGCGCAATTCGCCAGCGTCGCCTCGGCACACCGGGCGCTTATCATCGCCGCGGTTGCTCTTTGCGTTTCTGCTCTTGTCGATCTGCTGGTGTTTTTCGATTTCCAGTGGGCACGTGGGGAAAACGTCGCAGCACTTGTCAGCAACGCCAATCTTTTCGGACTGCTGTTGATCGGCCTCATGGCTGCTCTCGCCGGTAAAAGCAAAGCACCGCGAGCGGCCGCGGAGCCGGTTTCGGACTTATCTGCGCCGGCAGAACCATCCGAACAGGACCGGGATATCGTCGCAAGGGTCGATCGGCTGATGGAGGCGCAGGCGCTTTATCGCGACGAGAACCTCAACCTGTCCCGACTTGCAAGACGCCTCGGCCTGCCCAGCCGGCAAATCTCGGGTGCGATCAATCGCTCTCTTGGCGTCAATGTCTCGCAATATGTCAATCAGCTCCGCATCCGCGAAGCCTGCCGGTTGCTGGAGGAAACGGAGCAATCGGTGACGGCGATCATGTTGTCCGCCGGCTTTCAGACCAAGTCCAACTTCAACCGGGAATTTCGGCGTGTCACCGGCATGAGCCCGGTCGACTGGCGCGAAAGGGAAGTGTGGAAGCTGGTGTCGCCAAACAAAACGGCCACCCGGCAGATGCCGGATGACCGTCTGAAGCCCGAAGAACCTTTGAAGATCGTCGGAAAATGATGAAAAGGATCAGAGCGTGCCGTTACGCTGCTGGATCATCATGTAGGTGTCATAGGTATATTCAGCGATCTGGGCCCAGAGATAGGCGTCCTTCTTGAAGGCCTGCTGGCTTTCATAGATCTTCTTGAAGTTTTCGTTCTTGGCCGAAATCTCCGCATAGGTTTCCAGCGCCGCCTTGTGGCAAACGTCGAGAATTTCCTGGCTGAACGGGCGCAGGATGGCGCCCTGCGCCACGAGTTCCTTCAGTGCCTTCGGGTTGCGGGCATCGTAACGCTCCAGCATGCTGGCGCTGCCGGCGGCGCAGGCGTCTTTCAGGATACGCTTGTAGTTCTCCGGCAGCTCGTTGAACTTCTGCAGGTTCACGAAAGCATGCACGGCCGGGCCGCCTTCCCACCATGCCGGGTAGTAGTAATATTTCGCGACCTTGTAGAAGCCGAGCTTCTGGTCGTCATAGGGCCCCACGAATTCGGTGGCGTCGATCGTACCCTTTTCCAGCGCAGCATAAACATCGCCGCCGGCGATCTGCTGCGGTGTCACGCCAACCTTCTGCATCACCTGGCCGGTGAGGCCGGCAATGCGCATCTTCAGGCCCTTCAGGTCATCGATGGTGTTGATCTCCTTGCGGAACCAGCCGCCCATCTGGGCACCGGTGTTGCCGAGCAGGATCGAGTAGATATTGTGCTGCGCAAGGAATTCATTGAGCAGCTCGTTGCCGCCGGCCTGGTTGAACCAGGCATTAGTCTGGCGTGCATTGAGACCGAAGGGGACGGAGGTTCCAAGCGCGAAGGTCGGGTCCTTGCCGACATAATAATACGAGCAGGTATGCGCCATTTCGACGGTGCCAGCCGTCACCGCATCCGCTGCCTGCAGCGCCGGCACGATTTCGCCGCCGGCAAAATGCTGGATGACGAAATTGCCGCCGGAGGCTTCCTTGACATGATCGGCAACGATCTGGCCTGCGCCGAACAAAATGTCGAGGCCCTTGGTGAAGGACGACGTCATGCGCCAGGTGATCTTGGGGTTTTCCTGTGCGATGGCCGGAGCGGCAAGCGCCGTTGCGGTGACACCGGCGCCGACAGCGCCTGCCTTGCGGATAAATGATCTGCGATCCATGTCGATAAGCCCTGCTATGTCTGCATATGACGGGCGAACCGCACGGTACGCCTCCCGCCGGCTACTAAACATTTATCCCCACAGCCATCAAGAGGGAATGTTTGAAACTTGCGTGATCTTCCGCTGTGCTTGCCGATTATTGCTTGTGGGGCTTTCTCCGCCCTAGGACATGCTGCGTTTTAACGCCGGGTCATCCATTGCCGGATTATAAAACAGCGAAAGCGTCAGGCTTCTGGCGATGCGTTCCGCCGTTTCCATGAACCAGTCATGCGCCTTCCTGCTCGGCGCGATGTCGTCCAGCGTCGCTGAAAAAAGTGCGAGCCATTGCGGAAAAAGCTCCGCCGACATGCCTTTTACCCCCAGATGCGCCTGCACGGGTTTGCCGCGATAGCCGCCATTCTTGAAGGCGACAGCCGTCCAGAATTGTTTCATCCGGGCCATATGTTCCGGCCAGCGCCCGGCAAGCCGTGCATCGAAAACGGGGCCAAGCGTCGGGTGTTCGAGAACGCGGCCGTAAAAGGTCTCCACCAGAAGGTCGATGAAAGCGGCATCGACGCCCATTTCGGCCATGGCCTTTTCCGCCCTGTCCTGAATTTCCGCATTGTGGGCGGCCCGCCCTGCAATTTGATCCTGCATCGTCTTTCCTTTTTGGCAAATTTACCCCGCCGCACCGATGGCTGCAATGCGACCCTTTGCCTTATTGGAATAATTCTAAAATGGCTTGATCGCGATGGAGTACAGATGTATTTAGAATTATTCTAAAAAAGGTTTCAGCCATGTTTCGCAGTCTTTTTTCCCTGTCCAAACGCCCCTTTTCCTCGCTAGGCGAACAGGAAATCCTCGCTCTCGCCATCTCGTCCGAAGAGGACGATTCCCGTATCTACCGCTCCTATGCCGATCATCTGCGCGGGCAATATCCGCAATCGGCCAAAGTGTTCGACGATATGGCCGAGGTCGAGCAGCAGCATCGGAATATCCTGATCAACATGCATCGCCGTCGTTTCGGTGAAACCATTCCGCTGATCCGCCGCGAACATGTGCGCGGCTTTTACGAACGCACGCCGGACTGGCTGGTGAAGAACCTGTCGCTCGAGAAAATCCGCGCCCAGGCCCAACTGATGGAAGCCCAGGCGATCCGCTTTTACGATGAAGCCGTCAAGCGCACCAGCGACGCCTCGACGCGTCAGCTGCTGGGCGATCTGGCCGAGGCGGAGCGGGGCCACGAAGACATCGCCCGAATGCTGGAAGAAAAACATCTTGATGAGGGTGATCGGACGGAAGAGGAGGAAACCGCAAAGCGGCAGTTCCTTCTGACTTACGTGCAGCCGGGCCTTGCCGGCCTTATGGACGGCTCCGTCTCGACGCTGGCGCCGATCTTCGCGGCTGCCTTTGCCACACAGGATACGTGGCAGACCTTCCTAATCGGTCTTTCCGCCTCCGTCGGTGCGGGTATCTCCATGGGCTTTACAGAGGCCGCTCATGATGACGGCAAGCTGTCCGGCCGCGGGTCGCCGCTGAAGCGCGGCCTGGCGTCTGGCATCATGACGGCTATCGGCGGTCTCGGCCACGCGCTGCCCTATCTCATCCCGCATTTCTGGACAGCGACGGGCATTGCCGCCGTCGTCGTTTTTGTGGAGCTCTGGGCCATCGCCTTCATTCAGAACCGCTTCATGGAAACGCCATTCCTGCGGGCGGTGTTTCAGGTGGTGCTAGGCGGTTCGCTGGTGCTGGCGGCCGGTATCATCATCGGCAACGCGTGAAAAAAAGAAAGAGCCCGCGACGGCGGGCTCCGATCTATCAGACATGGAATTTGAGCGTCAGCGCAACGCGCCGACCAGAACGTCGCGACCATCCTCGATGGAAATCCAGCGGCCCGTATTGAAGGACGCCTGCCGCTTGAGATAGGTGTAATTGGTGTCGGTCCAGAGCTTCACGTCGTCGGTGAGGTTGTCGAGAATATAATCGCCATCCGTAGTGCGCAGCGTCAACACGGCATGACCCTCGCCATCTGGCTTGCGCACGACGGTGATCAGGAGATCGGCCACGGAAAAACCGCGCTCGATCAGCTTCTTGCGCTTCAGCAGCACGAAATCTTCACAGTCGCCGGCGGTTGTCGGATATTCCCAGACCTCGTCCTTGCCGTAGATTTCCTGGTCGGTCATCGCCACGATGGTGGTATTGACGGAAGCATTGATCTCGCGAATGACGCCCCAGCCGTATTCGGTAACGCGCGGCGGCGGCGTCACCTTGCTGCGGATATTGCACTCGTCGGCATATTTCTGACAGAACTCGTAATGGCCGATTGGCTGGGACGTGATCCCGCCCGTCACCATGGAAGGGCTTCCCTTGATTTCCGCCATGGCGGAGGCAGCAGTCATTAGCCCGGCAGCAACTGCAAACAGCAGAGCACGCGCCAGCGGTGCGTTCATCATGAAACCCGTCCCTTAATTCTTAACGAAAAGTTAAGAGGGATAGGGGGTTGAGTCAATCTCTAGCAATCGGCGACGCCCAAGACTCGTTGAATATGGTTAAGAGCGTTGCGCAAATGCCTATATTGCAAGGGCTTTGACGGCCGCGAGCATCCGCTTGATATCCTGCGGCCGGGAAAGCCGGTGGTCTCCGTCGCGGATCAGCGTCAGCACCACGTCGTCGGCGGGAAGATGTTCGATGAGCTTCAGCGCATGCTGATAGGGAACATCGGGATCGCGCATGCCCTGCAGAACATGAACCGGGCAGCCGGTGGTGATGATGCCGGTGAGCACGCGGTTCTGCTTTCCGTCTTCCATCAGTGCGCGGGTGAAGATGTTGGGCTCGGGGCTATAGTCCGAATGCTCCTCGAAGTAGCCCCGTTCCATGAGAGAGGTCTTTTCCGTATCCGAAAGGCTGGGCTCTATCAGTTCCTGTGTGAAATCGGGCGCTGGCGCAATAAGCACCAGGCCGGCGACGGAGGGCGCGCCACCCGCCCTGCGCAGCTCCTCGACCATGCGCAACGCAATCCACCCGCCCATCGACGAGCCGATGAGAACGACACGCGACGGTGCTTTTGCCCGCACCACCGCAAGTGCCTCGTCGAGCCATCTCGAGATCGTGCCTTTTTTGAAATCGCCGCCGGAAGCCCCGTGGCCGGAATAATCGAGCCGCAGGCAGGCAAGGCCGTTTTCCGCTGCAAAGCGATCCAGCTCAACCGCCTTGGTTCCCGTCATGTCGGAGCGGTAGCCGCCGAGCCAGACGAGCGTGGGCGCGTCCGGCTGGGATGTCGCGGGTCGATGAAGGAAAGCGATGTTGCGGGCGTCGTCGCCCACTCCTATATGCAGGAATTCAGCAGCTTGTTCGGTCATGTATATGCAATTCTCCTGATTTTAGTGCAATATCGGCGGCGTATTTGCAAAATCCGTGGCAACAGGTGATCTTTTCGGGCAGATATGCTATTGACTTCGCCGCGGCAATAACGACATTTCCGCCGCTTGTACCAAACAAGCTGTTTTTTGCTGACGTGATCCAGAAACAGATCAGGAGAATACGACCATTCGCAGACCTTTCAAAGCCGATGCCCCCGTAAAGGAGGGCCCGCGCTCCAACCGGGAAATTCGGGTTCCCAGAGTTCAGCTTATTGATGAAGAGGGCCAGAACCTCGGTAGCATGCCGACGGATCAGGCTTTGAAAATGGCGGAGGAGGCCGGTCTCGATCTCGTCGAGATTTCGCCGAACGCTGAACCGCCGGTATGCAAGATCCTCGATCTAGGCAAGCTGAAATACTCGACCCAGAAAAAGGCCGCCGAAGCGCGCAAGAAACAGAAGATCGTCGAGGTCAAGGAAATCAAGATGCGCCCCAACATCGACACGCATGATTATGACGTGAAGATGAAGGCGATGAACCGCTTCTTTGACGAAGGTGACAAGGTGAAGGTAACGCTGAAGTTCCGTGGCCGTGAAATGGCCCACCAGGAACTCGGTATGAAGCTTCTCCTTCAGGTGAAGGAAGACACCCAGGCGATTGCCAAGGTTGAAGCCGAGCCGAAGCTGGAAGGCCGTCAGATGATGATGGTTCTCGCCCCTAGATAATTACGCCAGCCTTTAAAGGCCGCGTGAATCACCGCCGCAAGGGGAAATTTTCATTCCCCGTTGCGCTTTTAGCCGACTGCGGTTATAAGCGCGCGTCCGAACGGTCCGGCAGGGCATGCCGAGGCCGTTCCTGAATAGCTTGAAATAGGCCTCGTCTGCCTGTTTCGATACAAAAAACGGAGTAGCAAAATGCCCAAGATGAAGACGAAGTCCGCTGCAAAAAAGCGGTTCAAGATCACCGCCACCGGTAAGGTTGTTGCAGCCGCCGCCGGTAAGCGCCACGGCATGATCAAGCGTACCAACAAGTTCATTCGCGACGCGCGTGGAACCATGGTTCTCGCCGAAGCTGACGGCAAGAAAGTCGTCAAGAACTACCTGCCGAACGGTCTCTGAGACTTTTCCGCACTTTTGGACACTTTAAGGAGATCATGACATGGCACGCGTAAAACGTGGCGTAACTTCCCGCGCCAAGCACACCAAGACACTCAAGGCAGCCAAGGGCTTCTACGGCCGCCGCAAGAACACCATCCGCGCAGCAAAGGCTGCCGTGGATCGTTCCAAGCAGTACGCTTACCGCGACCGCAAGGTCAACAAGCGCAATTTCCGCGCTCTGTGGATCCAGCGTATCAACGCTGCTGTTCGCGAATTCGGCCTGACCTATGGCCGCTTCATCGATGGCCTGAACAAGGCTGGCATCGAAGTTGACCGCAAGGTTCTGTCCGACATGGCTATCCATGAGCCGGCAGCATTCGGCGCGCTCGTTGAAGCAGCGAAGAAGGCGCTTGAGTACCTCAAGGATGCTGGCACGACCAACGAGTTTGAAACCGCTGTAAAGTAGTTACGGCGCGGACAATCTGTTGTTCATTTAAAACCCGCGTCGGGAAACCGGCGCGGGTTTTTCGTTTCGAGCTGCTTATACATTTCGATCGGCATTTTTTAATTTAGAAATTTAGAAGAGATGGAGTATTCACGCCGTTTGAAGCGAAACCTTTGGTGGACGACATGCTGGTCAATAAAAGTGAGGTTGTGGAAGCGGAAGGCTTTCGCGTTCATCTTGACGACGGTGACATCGCAGCCCTGATGCGCGTCCTCCTGAAAAGTGACCGCCGTATTCAGAAGGTTGAGCTTTCGCAACTAACGGTGTGGATCAAACGGCAGGGCACGGAACGTGTAACCTGGTGGATGAAAATGCAGAAGCTGCTGTCGAAACTTCTGCCCTACGCCTTTCTTCGCCCTTCCGAACCGCTGGATGGCGCAGGCCTCATGCAGCGAGAACTGGAAACATTGCAGCAGTTCCAGCAACGGGGCTTCCCGGTTCCGCCGCTCATCTACGCGTCGCGCACGGCGGTGGTGCTGGGAGACGTTGGTCCGACGCTCATGGAGCGGATGGATGCGCTGAAGGCGTCCGATCCGGTGGAGCATGACGCCTTGCTTGTGAAATCCGCAGAAGCGCTCGGCGAGCTGCATGCTGCGGGCCTCTGTCACGGCCGCCCGCATGTGCGTGATTTCTTTTTGAAGGACGGCCGTGTCGGTTTCATGGATTTCGAGGAGCGCCCTCAGGATGTCATGCCGCTTGAGACCGCGCAGGCCCGCGATATCTGGCTGCTGTTTCTGCAGGTCGCGACGCGTGCTTCGGATGCCCCCAAAACCCGTGACGCGGCCTTTTCAAGCTGGCTCGAAAACGCCCCGCCGCGGGCTGTCGAAGAATTAAGCCGCCTGACCCGCATTCTCGGGCGATTTTTACCGTTTGCCCGGTTGATCGGGCGCGTGCGGATGGGTAGTGATCTGCGACGCTTTATCATGGCGACCGACTATCTGATGAATGCTGTGAACCCCGAAGCCGCTCTCAAAAAAACCGGCAAGGCAGGAAAAGATGACTGAACTTGATACCTTGAAATCGCAACTGATGTCGGAGATCGCCGCCGCTGCCGATGAGCCGGCCATCGAGGCAGTGCGCGTCGCCGCGCTTGGCAAGAAGGGCTCGGTTTCGGAGCTTCTGAAGACGCTGGGAAGCATGACACCGGAAGAGCGCCAGACCCGGGGTGCTGCCATCAATCAGCTGAAGACCGAAATCACCGACCTGATCGGCGAACGCAAGAGCGGCCTGAAGGATGCTGCGATTGCCGCGCGCCTGAAGGCGGAAACGGTGGATGTCAGCCTGCCGGTGCGCCAGTCGCCTGCCGAGCGTGGCCGCATTCATCCGATCAGCCAGATCGTCGACGAAATCACTGCGATCTTCGCAGATATGGGTTTCTCGATCGCCGAAGGTCCTGATATCGAGACCGACTATTACAACTTCACGGCGCTGAATTTCCCCGAGGGCCATCCGGCCCGCGAAATGCACGACACCTTCTTCTTCCAGCCGGATGAAAACGGCGAGCGTAAGGTGCTGCGCACCCACACCTCTCCGGTGCAGATACGCACCATGGAAAGCCAGAAGCCGCCCATCCGCATCGTCATTCCCGGCAAGACCTACCGTCAGGATTCCGACGCCACCCATTCGCCGATGTTCCATCAGGTCGAGGGTCTTGTCATCGACAAGAAGGCGCATGTCGGCAATCTGCGCTGGGTGCTTGAGGAATTCTGCAAGACCTTCTTCGAGGTCGATAGTGTCGTCATGCGCTTCCGCCCGTCCTTCTTCCCCTTCACGGAGCCGAGCTTCGAAGTGGATATCCAGTGCGACCGTTCTGGCCCCATCGTCAAGTTCGGCGAAGGCAAGGACTGGATGGAAATCCTCGGCTGCGGCATGGTGCACCCCAATGTGCTGCGCGCCGGCGGGCTGGACCCGGATGAATATCAGGGCTTTGCCTGGGGCATGGGCCTCGACCGCATCGCAATGCTGAAATACGGCATGCCGGACCTGCGCGATTTCTTCAACGCCGATGTCCGCTGGATGAACCACTACGGCTTCCGCCCGCTCGACATGCCGACGCTGTTCGGCGGTCTGAGCGTTTAATCCGGTTAGCCAAGGAGCAAAGACATGAAATTCACTCTTTCCTGGCTGAAAGAGCATCTCGATACGGATGCGACGCTGGACGAGATTTGCGAGCGGCTGACGGCGATTGGCCTCGAGGTCGAGGACGTTGACGACAAGGCGGCCTACAAGCCCTTCGTGGTCGCCAAGGTCGTTTCCGCCAAAAAACATCCCGAGGCTGACCGCCTCAAGGTGCTGATGGTGGATGCCGGTGACGGCAAGCCGGTGCAGATCGTCTGCGGTGCTCCGAATGCGCGTGCGGGTCTCGTCGGCGCGCTGGCGCGTCCCGGCGTGTATGTCCCGGGCATCGATGTCACGCTTGCCGTCGGCAAGATCCGCGGTGTCGAAAGCCACGGCATGATGTGCTCCGAAAAGGAGCTGAACATTTCCGACAGCCACGACGGCATCATCGATCTGCCGGAAGATGCGCCTGTTGGTACCTCCTTCGCCACCTATGCCGGGCTCGACGATCCGGTCATCGAGATCAATCTGACGCCGAACCGCCCGGATTGCACCTCGATCTACGGCATCGCCCGCGATCTTGCCGCTTCCGGTCTTGGCAAGCTGAAGACGAAGGCTGCGCCGTCCTTCAAGGTTGAAGGCGCAACCCCGGTTGACGTGAAGCTGGAGCTGGATGACACGGCGCTTTGCCCCGGCTTTTCGCTGCGCATCGTGCGCGGTGTAAAAAACGGCCCGAGCCCGAAGTGGATGCAACAGCGCCTGATGGCGATCGGCCTGCGCCCCATCAATGCGCTCGTTGATATCACCAATTACATGACCTTCGATCAGGGCCGGCCGATGCACGTCTTCGACGCCGCCAAGGTCAAGGGTGATCTCACCGTCCGTCGCGCAAAAGAGGGTGAGACGATCCTCGCGCTCGACCAGCGCGAATACAAGCTCGGCCCGAACAATGTCGTCATTGCCGACGAAAATGGCCTTGAATCCATCGGCGGCGTCATGGGCGGCGAACATTCCGGCTGTGACGAAAACACTGTCGATGTGCTGATCGAGTCCGCTCTCTGGGACCCGATCAACATCGCCAAGACCGGCCGCTCGCTCGGCATCATCACCGATGCGCGTTATCGTTTCGAGCGCGGCGTCGATCCGGAATATATGGTTCCGGGTCTGGAACGCACCACCGAGCTGGTTCTCGAACTGTGCGGCGGCGTTGCCGGCGAAGCCAAGGTCGTCGGCTACAAGGGTCATCAGCCCAAGGTCGTTGATTTTCCGCTCTCGGAAGTGAAGCGACTGACCGGTCTGGAAGTGTCGGCGGAAGAAAGCCTCGCCATTCTTAAGGGGCTTGGTTTCGGTGTCGAAGGAACGGGCGAGCGCGTGTCCGTCACCGTGCCGTCCTGGCGCCCGGATGTCGATGGTAAGGCCGATCTGGTTGAAGAGGTCATGCGTATCCACGGCGTCGACAATATCAAGCCGGAACCGCTGGAAAACTTCGGAGCGGTCAACGGCCGTATCCTGACGACGCTGCAGATCCGCACCCGCACCGCGCGCCGTGCTTTGGCAAGCCGTGGCATGCTTGAAGCTGTCACATGGTCCTTCATCCCGGAAGCTCAGGCGAAGCTTTTCGGCGGCGGTTCGCCCGCGCTGAAGCTTGCCAATCCCATCGCAGCCGACATGTCGGATATGCGGCCCTCGCTGCTGCCCGGTCTTCTGACCGCGGCCCAGCGCAACGCCGACAAGGGCCATGGTGACGTGGCGATCTTCGAAGTTTCCGGCACCTATGAGGGCGATACCCCTGAAGGCCAGCGTCGTGTTGCCGGCGGCGTCCGTCGTGGCACGGCCTCGCTCGCAGGCAGCGGCCGCATGTGGTCCAATGCCACAAAGGGCGGCGGCAAGCCGGTGGATGTCTATGACGCCAAGGCCGATGCGCTCTCGGTGCTCGAAGCCTGCGGCCTGCCCATGGCCAATGTGCAGATCGAGGCCGGCGCCCCCTCCTGGTATCACCCCGGCCGTTCCGGCACCATCAAGATGGGTCCTAAGGTTGTGCTCGGCTATTTCGGCGAGTTCCATCCGAAGACGCTGTCCGAACTCGATGTCTCCGGTGTCTATTGCGGTTTCGAGATTTATCTCGACGCCATGCAGGAGCCGAAGAAGAAAGCGACCCGCACCAAGCCTGCGCTTGAGCTTTCGCCCTTCCAGGCCGTCAAGCGCGACTTCGCTTTCGTGGTCGACAAGTCGGTGGAAGCAGGGGCCATCATCAAGGCCGCGACGAGTGCCGACCGCAAGCTGATCACTGGCGTCAACGTCTTCGATATTTTCGAGGGCGCATCGCTCGGGGAAGACCGCAAGTCGGTCGCCATCGAGGTCCAGATCCAGCCGGTCGACAAAACGTTGACTGACGAGGATTTCGAGGCACTGACGGCCAAAATCGTCGGCAATGTCGAGAAATCGACGGGCGGCGTTCTTCGCGCCTGAAAGGCTGCGAGCGGATGACAGAATAAAAAAGCCGCGGCAGTTACCGCGGCTTTTTGTTTTAGCGGTTGGCCAATCGCATCATCTGTTCCGTATAACGTTCACCGGCAACCTTTGCCGGAGAGAGCAACGCGCCGAGGCTGGCGACTTCGTCTGTCGTCAGCGATATATCCGCTGCCGCCACGTTTTTCTCCAGATTGGCGATTTTCGTGGTGCCGGGGATCGGCACGATGAAGTCGCCCTGTGCCATGACCCAGGCGAGCGCAAGCTGCCCGGCGGTAACACCCTTTTCGACCGCCATGTCTTCCAGCAGCTTGATGAGTGCCAGATTGGTATCGAAGTTTTCGCCTTGGAAGCGCGGCAGGCTGCGGCGAAAATCGTCGGAGGCAAGTCCATCGAGCGTCTTCAGCGCACCCGTCAAAGCACCGCGGCCGAGCGGGCTGAAAGGCACGAAACCAATGCTGAGTTCACGGCAGGTTTCCAGCACGCCATTTTCTTCGGGATCGCGAGTCCACAGCGAATATTCGCTCTGAATGGCCGCGATCGGGTGAACGGCATGCGCCCTGCGAAGGGTCGCCGCGCTCGCCTCCGAAAGACCGAGCGCCTTCACCTTGCCTTCCCGCACTAGGTCGGCCATTGCGCCGACCGTCTCTTCAATTGCCACATCCGGATCGACGCGGTGCTGGTAATAGAGGTCGATGACATCGACACCAAGTCTCTTCAGCGAGGCTTCGGCGACGGCGCGCACATTTGCGGGTGAGCCGTCAACGCCCTGGACCGTCTCCGCCAACGGTTTGCTTTGATCGATGCGGAAACCGAATTTGGTGGCGATGGTCACCTGGTCGCGATAGGGCTTCAAAGCCTTGCCGACGAGGATTTCGTTTTTGAACGGGCCGTAGACTTCTGCCGTGTCAAAGAATGTGACGCCAAGTTCGACGGCGCGATGCAGCGTGGCGATGGCGCCGCTTTCATCATTCGAAGGGCCATAGGCATCGCTCATGCCCATGCAGCCAAGTCCTAGTGCGGAGACGGAGAGGTCTTTTCCGAGAATTCTATGTTTCATCTGCCTGTCCTTTGTCAGAGCACGCCTTGAAAACTGTCCCGTGGTTTGCGCGGAGCGTGTATCCAAGACGCTAAATATACCCTTGGGAGCGGGTATGGGCAAAACATAACGTCCGGCGGTGGCAAAGATAATCGCTGCAAATCCGCTTGGGTTGTTCTATCATTTAGAACAATGAACCGTGTACAACTTTCCCAGCTGGCCGTTCTCGCCGCCGTTGCCGAAGGCCGCAGCTTCCGCAAGGCCGCGGCTGAGCTGGCCATTGCGCCCTCCGCCGTCAGCCATGCTGTATCGTCGCTGGAGGCGAGCCTTGGCCTGCGCCTGCTGCATCGTACCACCCGCAGCGTTTCACCGACAGAGGAGGGCAGGCGGCTCCTCGAAACGCTGGGGCCGGCGCTTTCCGACATCGATGCGGTCATCGAGACCCTTGCCGAGCATGGTGGAAGGCCGGCTGGTCCTCTGCGCATCACCTTGCCGAGACTGGCCGCCGAGGATCTCATCGTGCCGCGGCTGGGCGAGTTCCTGCGGATCTATCCCGATATCTCCCTCGAAATCTCAACGGATGATCGCTTCGAAGACATTGTCGCGAAGGGTTTTGATGCCGGTCTGCGGCTCGGGGAGCACCTCGATGCGGATATGATTGCGGTGAAGGCGAGCGGCGCATGGCGCGGCGCGATTGTCGGCGCTCCCGCCTATTTCGCAGAAAAAGCACCGCCGCGCGATCCAAGAGATCTCATCCGGCATCGCTGCATTCGCCGGCGCTTCGCCAGTGGCCTTATCTATCGCTGGGAACTGGAGAAGAACGGCAAGCCGCTGGTGGTCGATGTTCAAGGGCCGCTGATCCTGTCGGACCAGAGCCTCATTCGCCGGGCTGCGATCGACGGCGCAGGGCTTGCCTTTGTTTTCGAGCAGCGCGTTGAGGACGATATCAGGGAAGGCCGGCTCACCCGCGTGCTGGACGACTGGTGCGCACCCTTCGACGGTTTTTACATCTATTATCCCTCGCGCCGGCAGATGCGCCCGGCGCTGAGGGCTTTCGTGGACTTCTTCCGTTTCCGGGGATGATCAGAAGGTGATGCGATAGCGGATATGGCCATCGCTTTTGACATAGCTGTCGTAGAGCTTCTGGGCGCGATGATTGTGCTCGTCCGTGTTCCAGTAAAGCCGTGACCAGCCCTTTTCCTTGCAGATGACAATGAGATCGTCCATCAGCGCCCGGCCCGTTCCCTTGCCGCGGATCGCGCCATCGACGAACAGATCTTCCAGATAGCAGTCCGGTGTCTTCACCCAGGTGGAATCATGGAAATGGTGGATGGCGAAACCGGCCATGCGCTCGCCGAGCATAGCCACGCGCATGGAAACGCGGGATGCGGGATCGAGGATACGCGCCCAGGTGTGTTCCGTCACATCATCGGCAAGCTCGACCTCATAAAAGGCAAGGTAATCGCTCCAGAGGCGCAGCCATTCCGCCCGGTCAGCCGGCTGCACATCACGAATTGTAAGCTCCATCTTAAGCGCCTGCCTTGTCGAGAAGGGTCATCATCTCATCCGTAAGCTTCAGGTTGACAGCGCGTTTGAAGCTTTCAAGCTGCGACAGGCTGGTAGCGCTGGCGATCGGGGCCGTCACCGCTTTTTTTCGCAAAAGCCAGGCCAGCGCGATATCGGCGAGCCTTGCGCCGGTTTCAACCGCCACCGCGTCCATCGCGCCCAGAACGGCAAGGCCGCGCGTGTTGACATATTCACCCACCCGATAGCTGCGGGCGACACCTTCCGTATCGGCCTTGGCGCGATATTTCCCGGTCAGGAAGCCGGCGGCGAGGCTGTAGTAGTTGATGACGCCGATATCTTCCTTGACGCAGAGGTCGGCAAGAGGACCTTCAAAATCCGCGCGGTTGTAAAGGTTATATTCGGGCTGCAGCACATCATAACGTGGAAGATCATTCTTCCGAGCCACGTCCAGTGCCTCCTGAAGCTGGCTCGCGGAATAGTTGGAGCAGCCGATGGCGCGGATTTTTCCCTGTTCCTTCAGCTTTGCGAAGGCGGCAAGCGTCTCTTCCAGCGGCACGTCCGCATCAGGCTTGTGGGCGAGATAGAGGTCGATATAGTCGGTTTGCAGCCGCTTCAGCGAAGCTTCGACAGCCTCTGCGATCCATCTGGCGCTGAGGCCGGTCTTCTGGCCGCGATTGTCGAAACCGACCTTGGTCACAATCACTGCATCCTCGCGCTTGACGCTCGATTGTTTCAGCCATTTGCCAATGATCGCCTCAGATTCACCGCCCACATGCCCGTCCACCCAGGCGGAGTAGACATCCGCCGTGTCGACGGCGTTGAATCCGGCGTCGAAAAATGCGTCCAGCAGGGCAAAGGAAGTCTTCTCATCCGCTGTCCAGCCGAACACGTTGCCGCCGAAGACGATCGGCGCGATGGAGAGGCCGGTCCGGCCAAGGCTTCGTTTTTCCACGGGAGTGCTCCTGTTGCTGAGTTTGCGGCAGGTTAGCAACTGCCCGTCGGCATAACCATTCAATTCCTTTGATGGCATTCATCAGCGAGCGGGCGACGGCCGGGAAAATCAGGCCTGAAAGCTTCGATAGTGGCTGGGCGGAAAACGATTATGCTGTTGCCAGACGCGTCGCAAATGCCGGGCGGAGGCAAAGCCCGCCCGCTCGGCGATGGCTTCCATATCGAGGCGGCTATTTGTGAGAATGTCGCGGGCCAGATTGACCCGCATCAGATTGACGTAGTCGATCACGCTGATGCCGGTATGCTCGCGAAACAGGCGCGACAAATGCCTTTCGCTGAGTGCTGCGATATCGGCCAGTCGCTCCAGCGACCAATCCCGCGCTGGTTCGCCCATTACCCGGTCCTGCACCCGGTGAATGGCGGGGTGCATGTGGTTGCGGCCGGTAAGCCAGGGAGAAATCTGAGGATCATTGCCGTTGCGCCTGAGATAGATGACCATGGTTTGGGCAATTCGCGCCGCAACAGTGGGGGATGTCAACCGCGAAACCACATGCAGCATCAGATCGATGCCGGTGGAGATGCCTGCGCTGGAAAATCGATTGCCATCCTCAACAAACAGGCGGTTTTCGGCCACCTGGGACAGTGGCGCGATGCGGCGCAAAGCATCGATGCAGTCGCTATGCGTGGTGCAGCTTCGCCCGTCGAAAAGCCCGGCCTCACCCGCCAGCAATGCGCCGGAGCAGATGGAAATGACTGTCGTGTCAATACGCACGACGCGGCGCAGCCATGCTGCCAATGCCTGTCGTTCCCGTCGCGTTTCCGGCTCGCTCTCGGAGCGCGACGTGCTGCCGGAGATCAGCAGGAACGCATAGTCCGGCAGGGTGTCAGGCAGGGTCTCCAGCCCGCAAATGCCAAGGCCGATCGAGGATTGCTGCTTCTCCTGTGCCGCAATGTAGCGGCAGTCGAAAAAAATATCGCTCTGCTCGTCATTGGCATAGCGGATCACCTGCAAAGGCCCCGCAATATCGAGCAGCAGCGCGTGCGGCGGCACAAGCGTATAAAAGGGAATGACGTGTGTGCCGCCTCTATCCATCAGGCTGCTGCCTTCAGGGGTGTGAGCGCCTCACTCACGGTGGCGATGCGCGCGAAGCGGCCAGCCAGCACCAGCTCGGTCCGCGTGCGGATGTCATCCGCGCTGAACACCGTGCCGGAGGTGTGCGTCATCGGAAAGGTCAGCGTCGCCTCGGTTACGTAGTCGACGCTGTAGCCGAGATCGGAAGCGTGCCGGGTGGTGGTTTCGCAGCATTGTTCGGTGCGGATGCCGGAAACGATCAGCCGGTTGATGCCTCTCTGCGTCAGCCAGATTTCAAGGCCGGTGCCGGCGAAGGCCGAGTGCCGGTTCTTGCGAAAGGTCACATCAGGGGCAATCCGCACACCCTCCAGCGTGCGGATATAGCCGCTGCCTTCCGAGAAGGCCCGGTCGCCATCGACATGGAAGATTTGCACGACGGGGATTCCCGCAGCCTTGGCGCCATCGATCAGCGCCTGCTGCTTCTCCAGATAGGCGGCGAGCCCGCTTGTTTCGAAATAAGGGGCATGCCGAAAGGATTCCTGAACATCGATGACGAGGAGTGCGGTGTTGGAAGAGGACATTTCATGGTTCTCCAGTTGGTTCATGAATAGCATAATCCTCTTTTGTTTATCGGGATAAAAGCAACGGAACAGACAAAGGAGGGACAAATTCGGCCATACTTCATTTCATTGTGAGTCATCGGCTTGCCAGCCCGTGTGACGGTGATAAGTTTCCGGAGAATTGCAGAGCGGGAGAACGGAATGTTGCGTTTCGGAATAATCTCAACGGCGAAAATCGCTCAGGATCACGTCATTCCGGCGATACAGGATGCGCAGAACTGCGTGGTCAGTGCCGTCGCCAGCCGCGACCACGCCAAAGCGCGTGCGGTTGCGGAGCGTTTTTCCGTGCCCCATGCCTTTGGTTCCTATGAGGAGATGTTGGCATCGGATGTGATCGATGCGGTCTATATTCCGCTTCCCACTGCGCAACATGTGGAGTGGACCATCAAGGCCGCCGATGCCGGCAAACATGTTCTCTGCGAAAAGCCGATCGCGTTGAAAGCGGAAGAGATCGATACGCTTATCGCGGTGCGTGACCGCAATGGCGTCATCGTGTCCGAGGCTTTCATGGTCACCTATTCCCCTGTTTGGGCCAAGGTGAAGGAATTGCTGGCTTCGGGCGCCATTGGCACGCTGAAACATGTGCAGGGCGCTTTCAGCTATTTCAATCGTGATCCCGACAATATGCGCAATATTCCTGAATTGGGTGGCGGGGCGCTGCCGGACATCGGCGTCTACCCGACCATCGTCACCCGATTTGCCACCGGCGCCGAGCCCAGACGCGTGCAGGCCACCGTCGAGCGTGACAGGGAATTCGGCACCGATATCTATTCCAGCGTCCGGGCCGATTTCGGCGATTTCGAGCTGAGCTTCTATCTGGCAACCCAGCTTGCCGCCCGCCAGCTCATGGTCTTCCACGGCACGGATGGATACATCGAGATCAAGTCGCCGTTCAACGCCAATCGCTGGGGTGCGGAAGAAATCGAACTGACCAATCAGGCCCACAACCAGTCGCAGGTCTTCCGGTTTCAGGATAGCCGCCAGTACAAGCTCGAGGCGGAGGCCTTTGCCCGTGCGGTGAGGGGCGAGGGCGAGGTCGTCACGCTTGAGAATTCGAGGAAGAACCAGCTTTTCATCGACGCCATCTACCGGGCGGCGGAAAAGGACGGTTGGGAAGCGGTTTAATCCTGATCCCGCTGCTGTCTCCGCAGCCGCCGATAGCCGTAAAGCGCCAGCAACAGTGCGGCGAGCGCCGAGAGGGCAAGCGGGATAAGCGGCTGCAGCAGCGGGTTGCGCCATAGCAGCAGGGCAAATAGCCCAACGCCCACGAAGCGGGAGATGAGCGTGACGGCGTTCATAAGAAAGCCATTCAATGCGTCAGGTGCATTTGCATTTGAGCGGTTCAGCCGCCAGCTCGTCGCAAGTCCCGCCGCCGCACCCGGCAAACGGGCTGCCAGCGGATCGATGTCGAGATAGAAAATAAGTAAGCAGGTAATGGCAAGATCGACGGCCAATCCGCAAATTTCGGTCAGCGCGAAGTGCGGAAGTTTCAACGGGGTGGGCTTTTAAAGTGTCGGCTGTGTGGAGCGCGGGCGCTGCAGCACGAGAAGGCCGATAACGACACCCACGACGCCGAAATTATAACCCGCGAGCGCCAAAAGCAGCGACATCAGCGGCACAGCCGTGGAAGAAAGCACCATTGCAATACCGTAGGCGCCGATAATCAGCATGCAGATGAAAACGATGCTGAAGACAGAACGCAACGCAACTGCGGTTACGCCAAGCACTGTGGCGGTAAGAAAAATCATGATGCCGCCTCCTCTTTGGTTGCCGGGTCTGGAACAAGACGTAGCGTCTCCTTCCCTAATGAACCCTTGTTGTCTCCTCCAATCCCTGTTTTCCTAACTCGTTAGTTGAGGATATGGTTTCATCGCCGTTAAAATCGGTGAGCCGATGTCGGCATTTCCGAATCGACGGGTTTTGGTTACAAACGGTCATGAGCGATATCTTCTCCCACGCCGCATTGAGCAATCTTGCCGAATTTTCGGTGTCCGAACTGTCGGGTTCCATCAAGCGCACGGTGGAGACGGCTTTCGAGCAGGTGCGGGTGCGCGGCGAGATTTCCGGCTATCGTGGTCCGCATTCTTCCGGCCACGCCTATTTTTCGCTGAAGGATGATCGTGCCCGTATCGACGCGGTGATCTGGAAAGGCACCTTCTCTCGCCTAAAGTTCCGCCCGGAAGAGGGTATGGAAGTGATCGCCACCGGCAAGATCACCACCTTTCCCGGGTCTTCCAAATACCAGATCGTCATAGAAAGCCTCGAGCCTGCCGGTGCCGGCGCGCTGATGGCGCTTCTGGAAGATCGCCGCCGGCGTCTGGCGGCAGAGGGGCTTTTTGATGCGGCCCGCAAGCGTTCCCTGCCATTCATGCCGCGTGTCATCGGCGTTGTCACCTCGCCCACGGGTGCAGTCATCCGCGATATTCTTCACCGTATCTCGGATCGGTTTCCGGTCCACGTCGTCGTCTGGCCGGTCAAGGTGCAGGGCGAAGGCTCGGGCGAGGAGGTGGCGAACGCCATTCGCGGTTTTAACGCGCTTAAGCCCGGTGGCGAGATTGCCCGTCCCGATGTGCTCGTCGTTGCGCGCGGCGGCGGCAGTCTGGAAGACCTCTGGAGCTTCAATGACGAAATCGTCGTGCGCGCGGCGGCCGAGAGCGAAATCCCGCTGATTTCCGCCGTGGGGCACGAGACCGATACGACATTGATCGACTATGCCGCCGATGTGCGGGCGCCGACGCCGACAGGCGCTGCCGAAATGGCGGTGCCGGTGCGGGCCGAACTCGAAGCGCAGCTTTCCGGTCTTGCTGCCCGCCTGTCCGGTTCGGTTTCGCGGCAGATGGATAATCGACGTCAGAGTGTGCGGGCGCTGGTGCGCGCTTTGCCGTCACTCGATCAGCTTCTGGCCCTGCCGCGCCGCCGCTTCGATGAGGCCGCGAGCGGTCTTGGCCGTGGATTGGAATTGACGACGCTGAACAAGCGCCGCGCCTTCGAACGTTCCGCCTCGGGACTGAGACCGGAAACCTTGCTGAATGGTCTGAAGCACCACAGGCAGCGCGTCACCGAGCGTATGCACCGGGCCGAGACCCTGGTGGAGCGCCGTCTGTTGCAGGGCAAAGGCCGCGTCGATTCCTTCGATTCGGCCCTGCGTTCGCTTCCCGCCCGCCTGCTTGGCCAGCTGGAACGGCAGAAGGAACGGGTCGTCACAGCATCGCGCCGGGCCGATACCGCCGTATTGCACCGCATGGCGCAGAACCGGTCCGGTCTTGCCGCCCATGATCGTATCCTGCAATCGCTGTCCTACAAGAACGTGCTGAAGCGCGGTTATGCCGTGATCCGCGATGAGGAAAACCGGCCATTGACCCGCGCTGCCGCCATCGCCTCCGGTGCTGTGGTGTCGATGGAATTTGCCGATGGCCGCGTTTCCGCCATCACGACGGGAGAGGGGACACCCGCCCCGGATGCTGCCGCCGCGCCGAAAAAGAAGCCGGCGAAACCGGCTTCTTCTGACCCGGGTAATCAGGGCAACCTGTTCTGATCAGATCGACGCTGCATCTGAGAAACGGCGGCTGACGGTGAAGGTCTTTTCGATATCGGGATGCAGCTCCATGCCGAGACCGGCACCCGGCGGCACGGTGATCATGCCGTTTTTCACCTCGGGCAAGGCGGTGACGAGATCGCGATACCAGGTCTTGTAGAAGGCGCGCACGCTTTCCTGCACCAGCGCATTCGGCGCGTTGAGCGACAGATGGGTGGAGGCGCACAGCACCACCGGCCCGGTGCAATCATGCGGCGCGACCGGTAGGTGCCAGGCTTCCGCCATGGAGGCAATCTTGCGCGCCTCGGAAAGGCCGCCGCACCAGCTGATATCAAGCATCACCACACCGGCCGCGCCGGTTTCCAGGAGATCGCGGAAGGCCCAGCGGGAACCGAGCGTTTCGGACGCGGAAATCGGAGCGGGCGACACGGCGGCATACCGCGTCAGGCTGGAAAGGCTGTCCATCTTGATCGGGTCTTCATGCCAGAAGGTCTGGTAGGGGGTAAGCGCCTTGGCGATCTGCATGGCGGGCAGAAGCTGCCACATGGAGTGAAACTCCACCATGATATCCATCTTGTCGCCCACCGCCTTGCGGATTTTTTCGAACGGCTCGAGCGCGGTCTTCAGGTCCGGCATCGAGATATATTGCCCGCGCGTCTTTTCCGCCGCCGCATCAAAGGGCCAGATCTTCATGGCGGTGATACCGTCTTCCAGCAGCGAATGGGCCAGCTCATCGGCCCGATGCAGGAAGCCGTTCAGATCGTCATAATCCTTGCCGTCGGAGAGGCCATAATTGGCCGTCTGCTGGCCAGTCGCCTTCTTGATGTATTCGGTTCCCGCGCAGGTATTGTAGGTGCGGATTTCCTTGCGGCTGAAGCCGCCGAGCAACTGGGCGATGGGCTGGTTGGTGGCCTTGCCGAAAATGTCCCACAGCGCGATGTCGAAGGCGGAATTACCGCGCACTTCTGCGCCCGATGAACGGAAGCCGAGATAACCGACAAGGTCTTGCGCCAGAAGGTCGATCTGCAGCGGGTCGCGGCCAATCACGCGCGGCGCGATATATTCATGCACATAGGTCTCCACTGTCTCCGCTCCGAAGAAGGTTTCGCCGAGCCCGGTAATGCCCTCATCCGTACGGACCAGAACCCAGAGCAGGTTTGTCCGTTCCGCCACGCGGACGGTCTCGAGTTTCGTAATTTTCATGATGTCTCCTCCAGAGGCAGTCAGTTTCCATCTGGGACTGCGTTGAAAAAATCAGGCGATACCGGCCGCCAGAAGCGCATGCACGCTTTCATCGAAATGCCGCGCCATCAGCGTTGAGGCGGTTTGCGGATCGCCCGCGGCAATGGCCTGTCCGATGGCGATGTGAAGTTCGCACGCGGCAAGGCGCTGCGCATCCGAGGTGCGGCTTTTCCAGCCAATCGGCCAGGTCTGGCGTGTCACATTCTGGAAAGCGCCGAGAATGAGTTCGAAAACCGGGTTCTTGGAGGCTCTGGCAACGGCAAGGTGAAAGGCAAGGTCGTGCTCCATCACCTTGTCATTGTCACTGAAATCCCGCTCCATATTGTTCGCGTGATCGAGGACGGTAAGCGCTTCCGCACCCGTGCGCCTCAGGGCCGCAAGGGTCACGGTTCTGACTTCGATGGTGCGGCGCACGTCGTAAATTTGCTGGATGTTGATCTGCTCGGTGTGAATGCCATGTTCGAACATCAGCGACATCGCACCATGGTCCAGCGTCGCCACGGTTGCGCGTCTGCCGGCGCTGACATCGATCAGCCGCATGGCCGACAGAGACCGGAAAGCCTCGCGAACGACGGTGCGTGAGACGCCGAGCTGTTGCGAGAGCGAAAGTTCACTCGGCAGCTTCGCACCGGGGGCAAGTTCGTTTTCGCGGATATGACGGGTGATCGCGCCGATCGTGCTGCTGACGAGGCCGGATTCATGTGAAATGGCGTTTAACATTTTTCCTCCAACCTGTAGTACAGGTTTATGGAAAATTGCTTACAGGATTTTTTCTGCGGAAACAAGCGCCCTTGCCGCGTGATTACCGGTTCCATCCGCGGCGTAAATCTATTCCTCGAAGTCCTGCAGGAACCGCTTCAGCAGCCCATCAAGCGCCAGGCGCTCCTCTTCGGTGAGATGAGCGACAAGACGGTGCTGGTTTTCGACATGCGCGCCAACCGCTTCCTCGACGATGGCAAAGCCGCGCTCTGTCAACGATATCAAGACGCTGCGCCGGTCCTGTGGATTGTGAATGCGCTCCACCAGCCCGGCTTTTTCCAGCTGGTCGATCCGGTTTGTCATGGTGCCGGAGCTGACCATGGTCATGGCCAGAAGATCGCCGGGAGAGAGCCGATGGGGTGCGCCCGCGCGCCGCAACGTCGCCAGCACATCGAAAGCGGAGGAGGAGAGGCCGTGTTTCAAGAGCACTGCTTCCACCTCGCGGCCGAGATGTGTGCTGAGCCGGTGCAGGCGCCCTAGCAGCCCCATGGGGCCGACATCGAGATCGGGGCGCTCGCTCCGCCATTGCGCGAGAATATGGTCGACGTGGTCCATGGGTTCCTTGCTCATCACCAAGGCATAACAATTGATATCTTGACGTCAAGATAAAATCGACTAAGTTGGATTTATCTTGATATAGAGATTCTTGAAATGAAGAAAAATACGACCTATGCCGCCGATGTGCTGGTGACCGCGCTTGCCCCCGCCATCTGGGGAACCACCTATTTCGTCACCACGGAATTCTTGCCGCAGGGCTACCCTCTGCATGTCGCCATGTTGCGTGCTTTGCCGGCGGGTGTCCTGTTGCTGCTTCTCGTCCGAAAGCTGCCGCAGGGCATCTGGTGGCCGCGCAGCTTCATTCTCGGCGCACTGAATTTTTCGTTTTTCTGGGCGATGCTTTTCGTTTCGGCCTATCGGTTGCCCGGCGGTGTCGCAGCGACGGTTGGCGCGGTGCAGCCGCTCATCGTCATCGGTCTGTCGCGGCTGTTTCTCTCAACAGCCGTGCGGCCACTCGCCATCGTCGCCGGTTTTCTCGGCATTGCCGGTGTTGCGCTTCTGGTGCTGACGCCCGGCGCGGCGCTTGATGGTATCGGCATTGCCGCAGGTCTGGCCGGTGCTGTCTCCATGGCCTTCGGAACCGTGTTGACCCGTAAATGGCGACCGCCGGTCTCGAACCTCACCTTCACCGCCTGGCAATTGACGGCGGGCGGCATTCTTCTTCTGCCGGTCGCTTATTTTCTGGAGCCGGCCCTGCCGGCGCCAACGGCCGCCAATATTCTCGGTATGGCCTATTTAGGCCTTATCGGTGCGGCGCTCACCTATCTTCTGTGGTTTCGTGGGCTAGCCCGCATCGAACCTTCCGCGGCTGCATCGCTCGGTTTTTTAAGTCCTGTTGTGGCGACCGTGCTGGGCTGGCTGGCGCTTGGCCAAAGCCTTGCGCCAGCGCAGATCGCCGGGTTCATTGCCGTGCTTTTCAGCATCTGGCTCAGTCAGCGCAGCCAGTTGCCGAAGTAGGCATCCTCAGGCCCATTCGCCCTTGCGCATAACCGGAACCGTGGAGCCATCCGGCTTCACGCCATCGATATCCACCTTGTCGGAGCCGATCATCCAGTCGATATGAATGAGGCTGGAATTGCCGCCCTGCGCCTTGATCTGATCCTGCGACAGCGAGGCGCCGTCGAGGAAGCATTTCGAATAGCACTGGCCGAGCGCGATGTGGCACGAGGCGTTTTCATCGAACAGCGTGTTGTAGAACAGGATGCCGCTTGCCGAGATCGGTGAGGAATGCGGCACAAGTGCCACTTCACCGAGACGCCGCGCACCCTCATCGGTGTCGAGCACCTTGTTCAGCACAGCTTCGCCCCTGGAAGCCTTGGCTTCGACGATGCGGCCGGCTTCGAACTTCACCTGAATATTGTCGATCAGCGTTCCCTGATGCGAAAGGGGCTTGGTGCTGGAAACGTAACCATCCACGCGCAGCGCATGCGGCGTGGTGAATACTTCTTCGGTCGGAATATTCGGGTTGCAGGTTACGCCGTTCTTGGCGGTGGAAGCGCCGCCATGCCATTCATGGCCGTCTGCCAGCCCGATCCTTACATCCGTGCCGGGGCCGGTGAAGTGTAGTGATGAGAAGCGCTCGCCATTCAGCCATGCCGAGCGCTTGGCAAGATTGGCGTTATGCTCTGCCCATGCAGCGACGGGATCGGCCACATCCACCCGCGAGGCGGCGAAGATGGCGTCCGCGAGCTTGCGAACCGCTTCGTCCTCAGAGACACCGGGGAAGACCTGTTTTGCCCAGGAGGGGTTGGGATAAGAAATGATGTTCCAGTTGATATCGAAGTTGGAAATCTTCTCCAGCGCGGGCTTATAGGCCGTGGAATTGGCCTTGTTGGCGCGCGCCACCTTGGCTGGGTCCTGCTCGGCCAGCAGCATGGGGTTGTCGCCGGCAATCGCCAGCCGCGCCGCGCCATTGGCATAGGCCTTCGCCATACCTTCATAGAGCCAGCCGGAAGCCCGGTCGAAATTCGCGTCGCTGGCATGGCGGTAGCGCGAAAGCGTGGTTTCCTCGTCGGAGTAGAAAGTGGTGACCAGCCCGCCGCCCGCGATATAGGCATGTTTGGTCAAAAGCCTGACCAGCGGCAGGGCCGCCAGCGGCGCAGTGATCACCAGATCCTGATCCTTCTGCAATTGCAGGCCGACCTTGACGGCGACTTCCGCGAGTTTTTCGAGTTTGACGGGATCGATGGGGGAAACGGTCATGATCTGCCTTCGTCTATTTCATAGGAGGCGCCGACCATAGCCCATTCCTTCCGAAAGCCAAATGCTTTCAGGAACGCTCCTTACGCCTCATTCCGCAACCAGCGGTGCGACAATGGCATCAAGCGCTTTCTGGGCATCTTGGGGCGAGAGCCTCACCTGCAAACCACGTTGCCCGCCATTCATGTAGACGTAATCATGCGCCATGGCATCGGCTTCAATGGCTGTCGGCACCTGTTTCTTCTGCCCGAAAGGGCTGATGCCGCCAACATGGTAACCGGTCGCCCGTTCCGCATCGGCGGGCTTCATCATGCTGGCGGATTTGCCCCCGAAGGCGACGGCAAGCTTCTTCATGCTCACCTCGCGGTCGGAGGGGACTACGACGCAAACTGGCTTGCCGTCCAGCTCCGCCATCAGCGTCTTCAGCACCAGATGCGGCGCCTCACCGATCGCCTCGGCCGCCTGTAGACCGATGCGGTCGGCATTCGGATCGTAATCATAGGTGACGGCGGTAAAGGCAATACCGGCCTTGGTCAGCATCTGGGTGGCGCGGGTCGTTTTGGACATGGAGGGCTGCGTTCAGGCAAAAAGGGTCTGGTAGATTTCCGGCTTGAAGCCGACGGTTATCTTGCCCTTCGTCTCCAGCACCGGGCGCTTGATCATCGAGGGCTGCGCGAGCATCAGTCCGATGGCCTTTTCGCGGGTAAGATCGGCCTTCTGGCCATCGTCGAGTTTCTTGAAGGTCGTACCGGCCCGGTTGAGCACCGTTTCCCAGCCGGCGGCATCACACCATGTTTCCAGATGGTTGCGGTCGATGCCGGCTGCCTTGTAGTCGTGGAAAGAATAATCGACGCTGTTCAACTCCAACCAGCTTCTAGCCTTCTTCATCGTGTCGCAATTCTTGATGCCGTAAATCGTGACCGTCATGCTATCGCCTCTTCGTCTTTAGACCTTCCGGCATAACAAAATATCCATCTTATTCAAGCCGCCGCCTGATGTGCCTTGCGCCATTTTTGAAGCATGACGCCTGAGCCATGCAAAATCGAAGTAGCTGATATCCGAACGAGCGCGAGCAAAGCTGCATGGCTTCCCTGCTACATCATGAGTTGTAGAACAGGGCGGAAATCCCCATTATCTGGGCATCAAAGATGGAGAGAAAAATGCGTCAGGTTGCAAAGACATCGCGTAACTTCTTCGGTGAAACTTTCGCCGTTCTCGGTGCAGCGCTATCGGTTTCGGCCGCTGTTCGCGCACATCGCAAGCCCGCCCGCGCCGATCTCGAAGCCCTTGGCATCGACGGCAAGGCTTTCGACAAGGTCCAGCTCTAAGCTGTTTATCGTTTGTAGCGAGGCGAAATCGCCTCGCTTGCGTCTGTTACCGAAATCCGCTCGGTTTTCGGCGGGTGCCGCGGATGATTTGAACTGCGCCTCTGTCGTATATTGCTAGGCGCGTTCCTGCTGCTTCCCAGCAGCAGATAGTTTCGGGCATGGATACCATGCCTTTCGGGCCCACGTTATCGCGCCGCTAACTTTCGGGCCGGTCGTTTCGGCAGGCTGAATATTTTTTCCGGCAGATATAATTGACTCTCTGGCTGCTCGTAGCGGTCCGCCTTCGCCGAAAGCGCGAAGCGTCCCAGAGATTCGTGCCGCGTTTCCCCATTATGGCTGAAGATGAGTTCGAAACTGCCCGCCAGCCAGCTATAGGGTTTTTCAACAGGCATGGGTTCGATTTTCCCGCAGCCATAGATCATGGTGAGGTGCGGCGTAAACGATGATGCGGCGATGTAGGGAAGATTTGCCCGCCAAAGGGCGCGCTGCACCATCTTCGCCAGGGCCCTGAGCTCCAGCATCTCGCGGCGGCTGCTCAGTACCAGACAGTTGCGATTGCCGAAAAGCGAACTCCCATCGAATGTGATTGGAACGGGCCGCGCCCTTATCTCCCCCAGTGCCGCCTTCAGCCGGTTTACCAGGCCGCGAGGCACGGTGTCGAAACATCCGACACAGAGCAGGGTGATGTGCAGAAGCTCCGCCGGATAGGCCTCACGCTTCGTTCGCCCTGCGGCATGGCTCGACGCATCGGTAAAAATTCTCCCCGCCAGGGCCGCCGGCGGCTTCACCACGATCAAGACCTTGCTGCTAAATCGCGGATTGATCCGGCGTTGTTTCTCCGGCTCAAACCCTTCAAGGAAAAGCTGCCTTAACCCTCCTTTATCCGTCAACTCGAAACCCATGACGATGCTCCACGGCCATGCCAAGGCCGCGATATTATCATCGGCGGGAAAAATTGAAAGAACAAAAAGAGAACATATTGCGTCAGGCACGGCATATAGGAGAGAGGATCGATCGCCCAGTGTGCGAACTCGCTACGAGTTGACATTCTACCTACTAGTTGGTAGGCCATGAACATGAAAAATCTGCAAAGCAAAGCCGATGACATTCTCCAGTGCGCGCGCACCCTGATTATAAGAGGTGGCTACAACAGTTTCAGCTACGCCGATATTTCCCATGTGGTCGGCATTCGCAATGCGAGTATCCACCACCATTTTCCCAGCAAAGCGGATTTGGTCCGCAAACTGGTTGCACAATACAGGCAGGAAGCTGAAGCCGGTATCGCCGGGCTGGAGCGAAACATCTCTGATCCGCTGGAACAGCTTCGCGCCTATATCGGCTATTGGGAAGGCTGTATCGCTGACGCTACTCATCCCTTCTGCGTCTGTGCGCTGCTTGCCAGCGAGATACCGGTTCTTCCTGAAACGGTCGTTCTTGAAGTACGTGCGCATTTTCGAAGTCTCTCGGACTGGCTCACCACCGTGCTGGAACGCGGCGCTGCTCAAGGGCGCCTTGTACTAACGGGAACAGCGCGGGCCAATGCTGAAATCTTCATGGCCACGGTGCACGGCGCAATGCTTTCGGCGCGTGCACACGGCGATGCCGCGACCTTTGGCGCGGTAACCCGCTCCATGCTGGAGCGCATCACCGCTTGAAACGGCACCTTGCGAGGGGAGTGCACGCAGGACCCGAGCGAGTTGCCGACCAATCAACAGACAACACACCGCTTGCAGATATGTCGGTGACATCCTGCTTCCCGGACCACCCCAACTTTCTGGAAGAGAAAGGCAATCTCGCATGTTCGGTATTTCTCCGCTTGGCTGGGTCCACACACTCGGCAGCCTCCCGGCCATTCCCGTGGCCATCTACATGTTTGCCCGTCACGGTCGAATCGTTCCCCGATCCACGCCGGGTGCAATCTATCTCGTTTCCATGCTGATTGGTGCTGCGACGGTCTTCCTCGTGGCGCATCAGCCGGTCAGCTACGGCGTTGGTGTCCTGACTATCCTGTTCCTGCTTGCGGGTTATGGAATAGAACGCGTTCTGGGTTCAACGCGTATCGCCAGATATATTGAAACCATCTGTCTCAGCATCACTGCGTTTCTTTTGATGGTGCCAACGGTTAGCGAAATTCTGCGTCGCGTCCCCGATGGTCACCCGATAGTTACGGACCTAAAATCGCCGCTGCTTCTCGGCGCTCAGGCAGGATTGCTGGCAATCCTCGTGGTTGGCCTGACCGCCCAGATGATTTATCTCACACGACAAAAAAGAAACGCCGCGAACTAGTCGCGGCGTCATCTTTAAAACTGCCTTCGATACGGGCGTTGCGGCAGCAACGTCACGGCATCGATTATAGTCCTTATTCCCACTCGATCGTGCCGGGCGGCTTGCTCGTCACGTCATAAACGACGCGGTTGATACCGCGCACTTCGTTGATGATGCGGGTTGCCGCGCGGCCAAGGAAGTTCATGTCGTAGGGATAGAAATCCGCCGTCATGCCATCCACTGACGTCACGGCGCGCAGCGCGCAGACGAAGTCATAGGTGCGGTAATCGCCCATGACGCCGACGGTCTGTACCGGCAGCAGCACGGCAAAGGCCTGCCAGATGGTGTCATAGAGACCGGCCTTGCGGATTTCGTCGAGATAGATCGCATCCGCCTTGCGCAGAATATCGAGCTTCTCGCGGGTGATCGCGCCGGGGCAACGGATCGCCAGACCCGGGCCGGGGAAGGGGTGACGGCCGATGAAGCTTTCCGGCAGGCCGAGTTCGCGGCCAAGCGCGCGCACTTCATCCTTGAAGAGCTCACGCAGCGGCTCGACGAGCTGCATGTTCATGCGCTCGGGAAGCCCGCCGACATTGTGGTGGCTCTTGATGGTGACCGAAGGGCCGCCGGAGAAGGAAACGCTTTCGATGACGTCAGGATAAAGCGTGCCCTGCGCCAGGAACTTCGGTGCGCCCTTGCCATCGGCGGCAATCTTGGCCGCTTCGGCCTCGAAGACTTCGATGAACAGACGACCGATGGTCTTGCGTTTTACTTCCGGATCGGAAACGCCCGAGAGTTCGCCGAGGAACATGTCGGCGGCGTCAACGTGAACAAGCGGGATGTTGTAATGGTCGCGGAACATGCCGACGACCTGCTCGCTTTCGCCAAGCCGCATCAGGCCGTGGTCAACGTAAACGCAGGTCAGCTGGTCGCCGATCGCCTCATGGATTAGGATCGCCGCAACCGAGGAATCGACGCCGCCGGAGAGAGCGCAGAGCACGCGGCCGGTGCCGACCTGCTCGCGGATCTTGCGGATCATCTCGGCGCGGTAGGCAGCCATCGTCCAGTCGGATTTGAGGCCGACGATCTTGTGAACGAAGTTGGAGAGCAGCTTGCCGCCGTCAGGCGTATGCACCACTTCCGGGTGGAACATCGTGGTGTAATAGTGGCGCGCCTCGTCGGCCGCGATGGCGAAAGGTGCGTTCTCGGAGGTCGCGATGACCTCGAAACCTTCCGGCAGCTTCGTCACGCGGTCGCCATGGCTCATCCACACCGGATAGCTCTTGCCCTGTTCCCAGAAACCGTCGAACAGCGGGCTTGCCTTCTTGATGTCGATATCGGCCCGGCCGAATTCCGCCGCATGGCCGCCCTCGACCACGCCGCCGAGCTGCGTGCAGAGCGTCTGCTGGCCGTAGCAGATGCCGAGGATCGGAACCTTGCTGTCGAACACCGCCTGCGGCGCGCGAGGGCTTCCTTCCGCCGTCACGGATGCGGGGCCACCGGAGAAGATCACGCCCTTGGGCTGAAGCTTCTCGAACGCCTCTGCGGCATTCTGGAACGGGTGGATTTCGCAATAGACCCCGGCTTCGCGGATGCGGCGCGCAATCAGCTGCGTCACCTGGCTGCCGAAATCGATGATGAGAATGCTGTCGGGATGGGCTATCTGGGTCATGGCGAGCCTTTAAAGAAAAGCGGGGCTTTAGGCAACCCGGAAGCGGGCGTCAAACGGCGGAAATTTGCGAAAATCGCAAGGTTTCAAAGGGCAATCACACCATCCTCGATGGCGCGGCAGAGCCGGTCGACGGCATCGGCGAGCTTTTCATCGATGATATCAAGATATTCCGTCCAGTCGTCCACATGGTTCACATCGGCCTTGCCGTCGGAAATACCGCGCAGGCCGATGAGGGGCACACCGAAGCGCTGGCACGCGCGCAAGACCGCAAAGGTCTCCATTTCCACCATATCGGCATCGATCAACCCATAGGCTTCTCCAGAAACGACGTTGCCGCCGGTGGAAAGTCTTGCCTCGGCAATATCGGGTATCCGCAAAGGCAGGGCCACTTCAGCGGGCAGATCGAGAAACGGCGTGCGCCCCTTCTCGAAACCGAAGGCGGACGCATCCATATCGCGATAGGAAACCGAAATCGCCTGATAGATACCCGTCTGTTGCAATGTCCGCGAACCGGCGGAGCCAAGCGAAACGACGAGATCGGGCAGATGGTCGGCCGCATCGAGACCGGCAAGAATGGCCGTCACCGAAATAGCCGCCTCGACCGGGCCGACCCCGGTCATGAGTGGCGTGATGCGCGCCTGCAGATGGGGGCCGTATTCTGCGGAAGCCGCCATGACGAAAAGAACGGATTTATCCGCAACATGCGAAAGCCGATAGCTCATCCGCTAATATCCTCGCGCCCCTTCACTACCATCATAGTGCCCGTCATGGAGGCGATGAGCTTTGCAGGTCCATCGGAGAGCGCATAGGCGCGGCCATCCGCCACGATCAGATTGTTGCCGGGCTTGATGATCTCGCCGCGAAACAGGAACCGCTCACCACGTCCCGGCGACATGAGGTTGACCTTGAATTCGATGGTCAGCAGCGAGGCTTCCGGTTCGATGATCGTATAGGCCGCGTAAGTGCAGGCCGTGTCCAGGCCGGCGGCAATGACGCCCGCATGCAATATGCCATGCTGCTGTGTCAGCTTTTCATGGAAAGGCAGCTCTATTTCCACCAGCCTGTGTTCGATGCGGCTTATCTCGGCATTGATGGCCTGCACCACGCCCTGCCGCGCGAAGCTAGTTTCTATCCGCTGGCGAAAATCGCCGGGATCAGTGATCTCCATGGCCTACCTGCCTGCCTTCTGCCCTGTCGCAGACTGACATGGCGCGTGGCGCTGGGCAAGGCAAGGGCTTGCCGCGAATTAGTTCAGCAAACCGA
Organism: Agrobacterium tumefaciens; assembly: GCF_005221325.1. NCBI lineage: Bacteria > Pseudomonadati > Pseudomonadota > Alphaproteobacteria > Hyphomicrobiales > Rhizobiaceae > Agrobacterium > Agrobacterium tumefaciens. Next base: position 2,909,973 of record NZ_CP039888.1, read on the forward strand.
TGCTTGCGTTGAGCACCGTGGCAAAGGCGACCCACAAGGCATAGGGCGCGAAAAGCCACATGGATATGCGGTCGCGACGGTAGGTCAGCGCCATGAAGGCGATGATGCAGATCAGCATGGGGACGATGATGACGAGCGCGCCGGCCGGGCTCTGCATGCCGAAAAAGATCGGTGACCACAGGAAATTCAGCACCATCTGCGTGAACCAGAGGCGCATGCGCGTCCCCATCGGTTTCCTGATCCACGTCCGCGCGCCGGCGATGCCGATCAGGATGTAAAGCGCAGTCCAGACCGGCCCGAAACTCCAGTTGGGGGGATTGAAGAATGGTTTCTGCAGCGATTGGTACCATTCGCCCGGCACATTGTTGACGCCGATCAATGCCCCGATAGCGACAACGACAACCACAAAAACAATATGCACGGCCAGATTCTTCATTACGCATCCAATGCGCGGCCGACGCTTTGGTTCCCCTGCTTTTTCAGTATTTTAGCCGGAAAGGCGCACGATATGCTGGTCCCAGGCCACGTTGCTGCGAATGGCCTCGAAAAATCCGTCATAGGAGGAAACCGCAATGCCGCCGGTAGCCGCCGCAACACCCGCCGCTTCCCGCACGCTAACCTCCGAGACCACGCGTCCTGTCTTCGCATCAAGTGTCACGGCGGCGTTGCCGTTCGGCGAGGTCAGGCCCACCAGCCCTTCGCGCCGGTTGACGGCGATGGCCCCGACATAATTGGCAAGCCGTACGGTCGTTTCGTGCGGCAGATCGACGAAGGCAAGATCCTCGCCCTTCGAGAAATGGCCGACAAGCGGCGGAAGATCGTTGCGCGGTCCTTCATATTGGCAGGCGAACCAGATGCGGCCGTCATCGCCGAGATCGACATGGCGGGTGGAAAGCTGCCGCAGCTGCTCCGGCATCGCATGTTTCTGGATCAGCTGACCGGTGGCGGCATCCAGTAGCACGAGGGAAGGTTCCATGCTGTCGATATTGAGTTTCGTGCGGCCGAAATCCGGGTGGGTCTCAATGCCGCCATTGGCGATCACGATCAGCCGCCCGTCATCGCTCACCGTCATGTCATGGGTGCCGACGCCATGCGCGTCATATTCACCGATGCGGATAAAACCGTTCCGGGTGTCGTAAAGGCCGATGACGCCGCGATTGCCGTCGAAGTCGTTTTCGCTGGCATAGAGGATTGCGCCATCGGGCGAGAATTGCCCATGGCCATAAAAGTGCCGGTTCTCAGGCGCGTGCATCACGACAGGCTCCTGACGCCGCATGGGATCGAAGGCCATGAAGAAAGTGCCGGGACGGCGCGCGAAGGCCACCGTCATGCCGGTCGCATGGCTCATCGCCATTCCATGGGCGCGGGCGGGCAAGGCGACGCGATCGATGATCTCGCCACGCTCGCTCACCGTCGCAATGCCGTAGGAGCCATCGCGGGCGCGGAAGGCGGAGGCAAAGACGGCGTCGGTGCGTTCCAGCGCATGGAGCGACTGCGGGGCAAGGGCGGCAAGGAAGGGAATACCCGCCGCCTTGATGAAGCTGCGCCGGTCGATCAGCATCCGCTTGCTGCCGGAAATCATCGCTCAGTCTCCGTCAGCAAAGGAAAAGCCGGAGCTGAGGCCGATCGCGCCGCCATACTGGTCGTTGAGGCGGTAGATCAGGTCTTTGCCGTTGAGCAGCAGATAGTCCACCTTGGCGCGCTGGTCGTCCTCGTCCAGCGCCTTTTCCACATCCGTATCGATCGTCCCGGCAACCCGGATCATCGATTTGGCGATGAAGTCGATGGAATTGACGATGGAGCGCTGATCGGGCGGTACGAGTTCGACCATATCGGCGGTATGCAGGAGAGTCTGCACGGCCTTGATATTGGCGGAAATACTCTTCCAGGTCAGGCCTGAGCGCCAGTAAATGGCGGTGCGGGGAAATCTCGCCTTGTCCGGCCCCTTGTAGAAGGTTTCGATCCGCTGGTCGCGGATCGCCTCTGCGCCGTGCACGAGAATGCCGAGCAGGGCAACCAGCGCCTCGCGCTCGTCACGAAAGACGGGGTTGTCCGGTCCCGGCTGTGTCCAGTTTTTCTGCGCACCGTCAGGTGCGTTCCAGCTGTCGGAAAGCTCTGCCGCCACATTGGCGATATTGCCGGCGATGGCGGCGCCGAAACGGCAGCGGAAATCGCCCTTCTTGTCGAGAAGCTCATCCGCGCCGGTGCCGTAAAGCACGAACTCCAGCGCGCCGAGTCCCTGTGCCGCGACGCTCTTGCCTTTCAGGCCGTCGGCGGTGGTAACGCTTTCATCCTTGTCGGCAAGGTAACGCTGCACCTGCTTCAGTCCGAGACCCTTCTTGTCGGGGTAATAAAGCACGCGTTCGAAGCGGTTCTTCTCGATGACAGGGCCGATACGCATGATTTCGATTGTCGACCAGTTCAAGACCGTTTCAGTAAAAGCCGCCTGCGCTGCCGCCTCCGTTGTTTTGGAGGGTGCTGCGCAGAAGGCCTTCATGCTGCCTTCCAGCGTCTCCGCAGACTGCCGGAAGTGGTCATAACCGGGGCGGATGAAGCCGTTCACCGCTTTTTCCATCACGCTCCGCACCTGCGCGGGGTCGAGCGGTGGCGGCGGCAACAGTTCCACATCCTGCGCCCTTGCCGGCGGCGTGGTGAGAAGCAGCAGCACGGAGATGACGCCGGAAATTTTTCGCATGGCATTGTTCATCAAAGAGACTCCAGAAAGGCCAGCAAAGCCTGCCGGTCGGATTTTTGCAAGGCGGCAAAGGCGTCGCGCGCTTTTTGCCCTTCGCCGCCATGCCACAATATGGCTTCCGTCAGGCTGCGCGCCCGCCCGTCATGCAGGTAAAAACCGTTGCCGTTCACCCTTTGCGTCAGGCTGATGCCCCAGAGGGGCTGGGTGCGCCAGTGCCGACCGCTCGCTTCGCCGACCTGCTGGCCATCGGCAAGCTCCTCTCCCATGTCGTGCAGGAGGAAGTCCGAATAGGGCCAGATCAGCTGGAAAGAATGCATCGGATCGGCGGCATCGCGGCGGGTGACAAATTTCGATGTATGGCAGGCCGTGCAGCCGGATGTATAGAAAAGCTGCTTGCCCTCAAGAACGGCCCGATCCCCGGCATTGCGCCGCTGCGGCACAGCGAGGTTTTCGGTGTAGAAGGTCACGAGATCGAGAACCGGGTCCGGCGCTTCCACCGGCCCCAGCCGCGGCTGCACGCCTGTCGGCATGGCCAGACAGTCCTTCTGAGTATTGGTGCAATCGCCATAGGCATTCGGCGCATCGGGGGTGGAAATGCCGATATCGTGGGAAAAGGCGCTGGCGCTCTGGTCACGAACGCTCGCATTCTGCGCTTTCCAGCCGAACCGTCCGAGTTTCACCTCGCCGGCGCGATGATCCCTGACCCAGGCCGGGCGCCCGGCAATGCCGTCGCCATTTTTGTCATCGGGGTCTGCGTTGGCCAGAATATCGGCCTCGCTGATCGCCTCGATCAGGCCAAGCCCGAGGGTGGGCATGGCGATCCGCGCCGAAAGCGTCGTATCGGTGCCAAGCGGACCATATTTCAGCTCCGCTGCGGCATAGGTGGGCTTGCGCAGCATCACCACCTCACCATCCGAAAGGTGCACCGGCATTTCAATGTAGGTGATGACCGGCCTGCCCTCGGCGGAGAGACCGGGGATGGCAAGATTCTGCAACTGCCGGCCATAGGTAGCGTCGGGAAAATTCAACACTTCATGGCGCCCAATCGCGGCCCGTTCCGTCTCGTCCCGGGCCGGTCGCGCCAACCGCAGAAACAGCGAAACGGCGTCTTCGCCTGCAAGTGGCGGGCGGCCCCTGCCATCCTTCACATGGCAAGTCTGGCAGGATCGGGCGTTATAGAAGGGGCCAAGCCCGTCCGAGGCCTGCGTGGAGGAGGGGGAGGAGACCCAGAGCTTCTGGAACAGCGCGTTGCCAAGCTTGAAATCCTGTTTCCGCTCGAAAGGCATGGTGGCGGAAGGCTGGGAAAATGCGTTGCCATCGGCCTTGCCGGTGCTCGTGGTCGCCCCACCGGACATGGCCTCGAAGGGCTCCGGCCTCGTAAAATCGGTCGTTGGCGTAGTGACGGCCGAGACGCGGCTTCGGTCTTTCTCCGTCAGGTCGTCACGCAGCGGCGCGGCAAGCGTCGCCCACGCCACGAGGCAGGCTGCCCCGGCGAAGAAAAACGGCTTGCGGATCGGAGACAGCGACAATTCCATGGCGGTCGGAAGGCACATTTGGTGGGCGGGCCGCAGTGAATTGCGGCCCGCCTTGCCGCTTATTTGAAGACGGCGTTCGGGTTGTCGAGGCTCTCGGAGCCTTCAAGATCGATCTTGCCGAGATCAAGCGCCGCGATGACGCGTTCAACGGTCTTCGTCTGGTCAATGAGACCGTCGATGGCCGCCTGAACCACGGCATTGCCTTCCTTGTTGCCTTCGCCGATCATCTGGTCATAGGCTTCCACCGTCTGGGCGCGCTTTTCCATTGCGTGCATGGCGTCGAGCGTCTTGTTCAGCTTCCCGGCCATTTCGTCGTTCAGCGCCTTGTCCTTGGCGCCGACCAGTTCCGACAACGAGGCGCCGGTCATCTTCGTGCCGTCCACACGGGTATAATTGCCGGTATAGGCCGAAGCGATGCCGATGGCGTCGTTGAGATGCGAATTATAGGTGTTGTCGGAGAAGCAATCATGCTCCTCTTCCGGATCGTGAAGCAGCAGGCCGAGCTTCATGCGTTCGCCCGCCAGCTCACCATAGGAGAGCGAGCCCATGCCGGTCAGAATGGCGGTGAGGCCCGCTTTCGGATCGGCCTCCACCGTCTTCGTGGCTTCACCCTCCGGCGCCCAGGCGTCCACCATCTCCTGAAGATCCTTGATCAGCAGCGTGGAGGCGGATTTCAGGTAATCGGCACGGCGGTCGCAATTGCCGTTCGTGCATTTTGCCTTGTCATAATCGGTATAGGGGCGGTTGCCGGCGCCCGGTCCCGTGCCGTTCAGATCCTGGCCCCAGAGCAGGAATTCGATGGCGTGATAACCGGTCGTCACATTGGCTTCGACATCGCCTGCCTCGTGCAGGCTTTCGATCAGCTCCGGGGTGATCTTGGAGGCATCGACCTCTTCACCGCTGATCTTGATCTTCGGATTGGCGATGATGTTTGCGACGTAAAGTTCGTTTTCGTCGCTTTCTGTGCCGTAGGAGGCGTCGACATAGTCGATCAGGCCTTCATCCAGCGGCCAGGCGTTTACCTTGCCTTCCCAATCATCGACGATCGGGTTGCCGAAACGGTAGACTTCCGACTGCTGATAGGGAACACGGGCCTTGATCCAGGCTTCGCGCGCGGCTTTGAGGGTCTCTTCACTCGGCGTTGCGATCAGCGCATCGATGGCCTTGTCCAGCGTCTTCGCCGTGGTCAGCGAATCCTCGTATTTGGCATGTGCGACATCGGCATAATGCTTGATGACAGCGGCAGCGTCGGTCGCAGCCTGCGCGGGAAGCGCGGTGAAAGCCGCCGATGCGGCCAAAAGCGCGAAAGACGCGCTGAGAATGGTTTTGCGGATCATGATCCCTCTCCTTGGGCAGCATGAACAGACTTCAGGCTGCGGCAAGCGAGTTCTGACCCAATCACAAACTTGTGTCAAACATTCTAGTTTAGAACGCTTTGAAACAAGCTCGGCCGGTATTTCCCAAGTAAAATCGCTGCGTGCAAATAGGCTTTTATGCTTTGCGTTTCATCAAGCAGAAGAAGAAACCGTCCGTATCTGTGGTTGCAGGCGTCAGCGTGACTGTCTTTCCATCGGAGGAGTGCGGTTTGTTCGCATTACCGCCAAAAGTCGTCTGCCAGCGCTCCAGAGCGGAGCCGATGGAGAATTCGGTGTTTTCCTCGCAAAAACGCCTGACCTGCTGTTCATTTTCCTCGGGCAGAACGGAACAGGTGACATAAAGCAGCTCACCGCCCGGCCGCACGAAACCCTTGGCTTGCGAAAGCGCTTCGCCCTGCTGCTGCACGCGCTCCTCCAGATTGCGAGCCGTCAGCCGCCATTTGGTGTCTGGCCGTCTGCGCCATGTTCCGGTGCCGGTGCAAGGTGCATCCACCAGAACGCGATCGAATTTTCCTTGGAAGGGGGCAAGCCCGGCGGCGCGGTCATGAACCTGCACGTTGCGCGTGCCGGCCCGCTTCAGCCGCTCGATGATCGGCGCGAGCCGCTTGCGGTCGGCATCGAAGGCGTGAACCTGACCCTTGTTGTTCATGCTGGCCGCCATGGCCAGCGTCTTGCCGCCGCCACCGGCGCAATAGTCGAGAATCTGTTCGCCCTCATGCGCGCCGGCGAGATCGGCAACGATCTGCGATCCCTCATCCTGCACTTCAAACCAGCCCTTCTGGAAGGAGAGTTCGGCTGTGACATTCGGCAGGCGGGAAGGGCCTTCGCCGGCGGGGATGCGCACACCCTGTCGGGCAATCCGCGTGGCTTCCGCACCGCTTTCCTCAAGCGCCTTCAGAACCTTGTCGCGGGTTGCTTTCAGCGTGTTGGCGCGCAGATCAAGCGTCGGTCGCTCGTTCAGCGCCTGCGCCTCGGCGAGCCAGCGCTCCCCGAAAGCCGTTTCGAAGGAGGATTGAACCCATTCGGGAATATCGCCCTGAATATGGGCCGGTGCGTCACCAAGAGAACGGGAGAGAAAGGCCTGTTGCCTTTGTTCGTCTGGTGTGGCGGGGGCGAATTTGTCGCCGTCGAATTCCGCCGTCAGTTCCGCAAAGCTTTTGCCCCATTGGCGCAGCAGCACAGCATAACCAAGCGAGGCGGCGCTGTCGTCATCCATCAGCCAGGCGTGCGACAGTTTCATGCGCAGCGCGTCGTAGACGATGTTGCCGATGGCGGCCCTGTCGCCGGAGCCGGCAAAACGATGGGCAAGGCCCCAATCCTTCAGAGCATCGGCGACTGGACGCCTGCGTCCCTCAATATCCGCCAATACTTCGATTGCTCCGGCCAAACGCCCGCCCAAACGCATTGTCTACCTCTTCTTGCTGATAAGCCCGGTTGGTAGACGCGAATGGCGGCGAGGGCAAGGCTCAATCGGCCTTGACGATCTCGTAGCAGACCTTGGCAGTGCCGGAGCTGATCATGCCGATGTTCTTGGCTGCAGCCTTGGAGAGATCGAGAACGCGACCCTTGATGAACGGACCGCGATCGTTGATGCGCACCACAACGGCCTTGCCGTTGCGGGCATTCGTCACCTTGACCTTGGTGCCGAACCGCAGGGAGCGGTGGGCGGCGGTCAGGTTGGCGGCGTTCATGCGCTCGCCCGAAGCAGTCTTGGAGGACAACGCATACCACGATGCGCCTCCACAACCATTTGCCGCATTCGCCTGAAGAGGCGCGATGATGGAACAGGCGGCTATAGTTGCAGCGGTGAAAGTTATACGACGGATATTCAACAAACTGTGCTTCCCTGAAAATCGGCCCCGCGCCGATTGATTGTGCCCTTGCTAAACGGCCATGAACTGGCCTGAACGCCTTTTGATGCGAGATTGTAGGGCGAGGGAAAAATGGCGAAAAAAAGCTGATCTCAAATCACGAACTGTTACAGGCCGTAACATTCGTGATCATTAGCTGGAGAGGCGTTGCAGGGCCGTTCCAGTCAATTCTCGGAAAAAATAATGCAAAATCAACGATCAAAGGAAATGCTATTGCAAGTCACGGCTTCGTGAATCCACTTCACGAAATGTGAGTGAAATATTTTTCCAATGAGTAGGATTTTAGCGATTCGGCGTAGTTAATTAAGTCTTAATTCTCTTAAATACAACGAAAACTATCCGCCAAAACGGCGTTGGATGGATTTTTCATCGCTTTTGACAGGGTTGTTTTCAGCCGCGCCAGAGGCCGTTTTCCCATAATTGCTTCAGCGATTGTCGATACTCCGGAAAGCGGAAATCAAAGCCGAGTTCCCTTATTTTGGCATTGGAAACGCGCTTGTTTTCGCCATAAAATGAGCGCGCCATCGGCGTCAGATCGGCGGTCTCGAAATCCTGTTCAGCAGGGGGGACAACACCCATTAAGTCGGCCGCGAAGCTCACCACATCCTGCGGTGGGCAGGGTTCGTCGTCGGTCACGTTGAAGATGCCGCGTTCGTTCTTCAGTGCCAGAAAGGCGAGTGCCGCGCCGATATCCTCGACCCGGATACGGTTGAACACCTGATCCTTCTTCACAAGCCGTCGCGCCGTTCCCTTCTCGAAATTCATGAAGGCATTGCGTCCCGGTCCATAAATTCCGGATAGGCGCAGGATGGAAAGTGGCATATCTGCCTTCTGGGCTGTCACAGTCCAGGTGGCCTCGGCGATTACCCGTTCCACGGAGCGCGCGGAAACCGGGCGGCAGGGTGTCGTCTCGTCAACCCAGGCGCCGTGATGGTCGCCATAAACGCCGACGGTGGAAAGGTAGGCCACCCATTTCAGATTGGGCAGGAGCCTTTTCAGATCGTCGCCAAGAAGCGCAAGCAGCGGATCGCCATCCTTGCCCGGAGCGATGGATTGCACGAGATGGGTGACCTTACCCATCGCGGCGATGAGATCGTCATCGAGATGGGCGCCGTCGAAGAGTAACGGCGTCAGGCCTGCTGCGGCAAGGTTTGCGAACTTGTCCTGGCTGCGTGTGGTGCCGCAGATACTTGCGGCTTCAGTTTTCAGCGCGTTGGCAATGGCTTTCCCCGAATATCCCGCGCCGAAAATCATCACATGCATGGTTCATGCCTCTGCCAGTTGCCATTCCATTTCCGCTTCCGGATCACTCTCCGGGGCGCGACCGGCAGAGTATGTACGGAATTCGTCCCTGTCCATAAGCCGCGACAAAGCCCATGCGGCCATGCCGCGCACTTCCGCAGAAGGGTCGGTCTCCGCAAGTGCCTTGCATTGCTCCACGAATTGCCGGTCGGCAGAGTTTCCCGCCGCGATGAGCACATTGCGGATTAAGCGATTGCGGCCGATGCGCTTGACGGGGGAGCCACTGAAAAAGCTGCGAAAGGCGGCATCGTCAAGCGTCAGCAGAAAGGCGATGGATGGTTCCTTCAGATCCTCGCGCGCCTGCAGCTTCATCTCGGAGGCGCTCGCCGCGAACTTGTTCCACGGACAGGCGGCAAGGCAATCGTCGCAGCCATAGATACGGTTGCCGATCATCGGCCGGAATTCGTGCGGGATCGGTCCCTTGTGCTCGATGGTGAGATAGGAGATGCAGCGGCGTGCATCCAGCTGATAGGGGGCGGGGAAGGCCGCCGTGGGACAGGCGTCGAGGCAGGCGCGGCAGGAACCGCAATGATCCTTCTCCGCCTCATCAAGACAGAGCTCGGCGGTGGTGAACATGCTGCCCAGAAACAGCCATGAGCCATGGGTGCGGCTGACCAGATTGGTGTGCTTGCCCTGCCAGCCAAGACCGGCGGCGGCGGCAAGCGGCTTTTCCATCACTGGCGCGGTATCGACAAAGACCTTCACATCCTCACCGGCGCGGGCGGCAAAGCGCGTGGCGATTTCCTTCAGCCGCCCCTTGATGATGTCATGGTAATCGCGGTTGCGGGCATAGACCGAAATGGCCGCCTTGTCCGGTTTCGAAAGCAGGCCGCGCGGGTCTTCGTCCGGACCGTAATTGAGGCCGAACATGACGATGGAGCGCACATCGCCCCAAAGCGTTTTTGGCTCCGCCCGACGCGCCTCGGTTTCCTCCATCCACGCCATGGTGCCGTGGTAGCCATTGTCGAGAAATTGCCGCAGCCGCTCCGGTGCGAGCGGAATGCTGTCGGGCGCCGTGATGCGACACAGATCGAAGCCGAGCGAAAGCGCCTCCTGACGAACGAAATCCGTCAGTTTGCGTGCGCGTATCCGCTGCTTGTCGCTGGCAACGTCGATGGTCGTTTCTCCCGAGGCTTATTCTGCGGCATATATAGTGCATGTCGCCCGAAAGTGTGCAGCGGTTTCGGGAAAACGACATGCTTTAAATACAGCCGCACGCCGCAGCAAATAACCGGAAGGCCGGACCTCAGAAATCCAGATCGGCGTAGTGGGAAGAGGGGGCAAGACGTGGAATGCGTTCGCTGAGAAACGGCCGGAAGGAGGGCCGGGATTTCAGCCGCTGGTACCATTCCTTGGCAATAGGCGCTTCAAGCCAGTTGATCTCGCCGAGATAATCCAGCACCGAAACGGCGGCAGCCGCAGCAAGATCAGCATAGCTCAACCGATCGCCGGCAAGCCAGGTGCGGGAACCGGCAAGCCATTCCAGATATTTGATGTGCTGGCGGATATTGTTGCGGGCGGTGCGCAGCAGCTTGGAATCCGGCGGCCCGCCACCCTGTGCCGCGGTCATCTGCAATTTATAGACCCTTTCGCGCACCAGCGGCCGGGTCACGTCATTTTCCATCTTCTGCAGAAACCACTCCGTCAGGCGGCGGATTTCCGCGCGCTGAAACGGGTCTTCCGCCAGAAGCCGCCGGTCGCGCTTCAAAACCCCATGCGTTTCGTCAAGAAATTCGGCCAGCACGTAAGGCCCGCTGAGGGAGCGCATATTGTCATCGAGATAGACCGGCAGGGTGCCGGCCGGATTGAGCGCCAGAAACTCCCGCCGTCTTTCCCACGGCTGCTCCTCCACGAGATCGGTCTGGAACCCGTATTCTGCAAGGATCAGACGAACGAACCGGGATGCGGTCGACATCGGGGAGTGATAGAGAGTTGGCATCGGTACTCAATTTTTACGATTGGTTGTCATGATCGGCATTTGCCGGAAAACTTTTTCAGTTTCGCTTCATCAAGACGCTATAAGAGCTTGGCTACTTTAAAACAAGTTTAACGCAATTGCTTTCCATTCACGCTTTCCCCCTGAAAAGAAGGATACCTCATGGGTGACCAATCGATCATCAGCGCGCTTCTGCTGGGCATTATCGAGGGTCTGACGGAGTTTATTCCCGTTTCCTCCACGGCGCATGTGCTGCTGGCCGGGCATTTCCTTGGCTTCAAGTCGCCGGGCAACACTTTCGCCGTTCTCATCCAGCTCGGTGCGATCCTCGCGATCCTTCTTGTTTATTTTCAAAAGCTTGTATCGATCGCCGTGGCGATGCCGACCAGTGCCAAGGCGCGCCGTTTCGTGCTTGCGGTTCTCGTCGCCTTCCTGCCGGCGGCGGTGATCGGCGCTCTCGCCCATGACTTCATCAAGACGGTGCTGTTCGAAACGCCGATGCTCATTTGCGTCGTGTTGATCATCGGTGGCTTCATTTTGCTCGCGGTCGACCGCATGCCATTAAAGCCGAAATATACCGACATCATGGACTACCCGCCGTCTCTCGCCTTCAAGATCGGTCTTTTCCAGTGCCTTGCGATGATTCCCGGGACCTCGCGGTCCGGCGCCACCATTGTCGGAGCGCTGCTGATGGGCACGGACAAGCGTTCCGCCGCTGAATTTTCGTTTTTTCTGGCGATGCCGACGATGCTCGGCGCGTTTGTGCTCGATCTCTACAAAAACCGTGATGCGCTGAGCTTTGATGACAGTGCCCTGATTGCCGTGGGCTTCATCGCTGCCTTCGTTTCCGGCCTCTTCGTCGTGCGCTCGCTGCTGGATTTCGTATCGCGACGTGGATTTGCGCCCTTCGCCTGGTGGCGTATCGTCATTGGTGCGCTGGGTCTTGTCGCGCTTCTGGTTATCGGCTGAGCCGAATTTTCATATCGAACCGAAAAACAAAAAGCGCCCCGGAGAACCGGCGGCGCTTTTTGTTTGAAACCTGTAAAGGCCGATCAGTTGGCGCTGATCGAAGCCGTTGCGCAGGGGTCGACGCCATAGGCGGGAGCGCAACCGCTCTTGCCTGCCGCAACCGTTCCCGGCGCCATGAAAGAACCCGCCAGAACCACCAAAGCCGCACACGCAAAAAAGAGTGCGATAGATCTGCCCATTTTATGATTGCCTTTCAGACGTTCGTTCGCGCGGATCATGCCGCCGTGTGTGAATTGAGGGTTCGGGATATGTTTGGAATGTGGCGAATATCAATAAAGCAGCTTGTTGAATACCGGGTTAATGCGAAGTCTTTTCCACAGTTGCGCTTGTGCCACGCTTGCGTGCCGAGACCGCACGGACGTTAACTTTTCCCCGGCCTTCCAACTCCGCCGTCGCCCAGTCTGCACCTCCCCCGTAGTTGAGGGGGAAATGCACGAATAGCGGTTTGGTTGCAATTGAATTGCACCAAAACAAAAAGCGGGAATGGCTCCCGCTTTCATTTAAATCATTGACGCTACAGGTCGGCCTTCAGGCAGCCTTGCCCGCATTCGAGAACTGGCCGTGCGGACGATACTGCACCATATAGGACGGCAGAACCGAAGCGACACGAACGGGGGTGATGCCGATGCCTTCCAGCGTCAGGCCGTTCTTTTCTGCCTCAGCGGAAACGACATTGTCCTTTTTCAGCATGGTCACCTGATCGGGCGTCAGGGGCGGCGCAATCAGCGGCACCAGCGATGCGAGCTTGCCGATCATCGAGGCCACGCCGAAGGGCAGGTTGACGAAGGAACGCTCGCGATAGGTCGCGGCTAGAACGGCCTCGAGACAGTCACGGAAGGTCATGACATCAGGGCCGCCGAGTTCATAAATTGCGCCGGGCTTAAGCTTGCCATCGACGCTGCGCGCGACGGCTTCAGATACATCCTCGACATAAACAGGCTGGAATTTTGTTTTTCCGCCGCCGATCAACGGCAGGAACGGCAGGTTGCGGGCCATCTTGGCGAACTTGTTGAAGAAATCATCTTCCGGTCCGAAAATGATCGACGGACGCAGGATCACGGCGCCGGGCAGCACGGCATGGATGGCGGCTTCGGCACGGCCCTTGGTACGGCCATAACCGGTCTTCGAATTGGCGTCTGCACCGATGGCGGAAATATGCGTCAGCGTGGCGCCGGCGTCGCGGGCCGCTTCGGCAATGGCTTTCGCGCCGAATTCCTGCACGGCATCAAAAGTGTTGCGGCCGCTTTCCGCCAGGATGCCGACGCAATTGACCACATGATCCGCGTCTTCAACGGCTTTTACGATGGAGTCGCGATAACGCAGGTTGGCCTGGGCGAAGGAAATTTGGCCGACATTGCCAAGCGGCTGCAGAAAGCCGGCAAGATCGGGGCGGCGCACGGCGACGCGGATGCGATAACCGCGCTTGGCGAGCATTCTCACGACGTGCCGCCCGACAAAACCCGAACCGCCGAAAACGGTGACGAGGGGTGGAAGGTTGGCCAAGGTCATGGGAGGCTCCTCAGAAGCTGTCGATAAAGCGTTTTTCAGTCTCTTAGCCCAAAGCCGCGCGCGCGTGAAGAGAGGTTGTCGCAAGGCCTGAGGCAAGTTTGGCAAATGCGGTTGACGACCGTCAAATTCCTTCGACGATCATCATCTCCGCATCCGCGACTTCCTGGCGGATTTTGGCGGCCGCCTGGTATTCGGGAGAATTATAGCAATCGATGGCGTGCTGTACCGACGGAAATTCGATGACCACGTTTCGCGCGCGCGCCTTGCCTTCCAACTCGGTCACCGAACCGCCGCGTGCCAGAAAATTGGCGCCGAACCGCTCAAAAGCCGGCTTTGCCGTGGTGACATAGTCCTTGTAGCGCTCGCTGTCGCGCACATCGACGCGGGCGATCCAATATCCCTTGGGCATGTCGTCTCCTCCAGTTACCGTTACTGATTGGCCGGAAAGCTGGCGCGCAGCATATCGTCCAGAATGGCGCGAGCCGCCGCTTTCGGGTCTTCTGCCCTGACGATGGGGCGGGCGACGACCAGATGGCTCGAACCGGCCTTGATGGCGTCATAGGGCGTCATCACACGCTTCTGATCGCCGAGATCGGCGCCGGCCGGGCGAATGCCGGGGGTGACCACGGCAAGGTCGGGGCCGAGAATTTCGCGCACGGCGGTCGATTCTTCCGCCGAACAGACGATGCCGCCCATGCTCGCCTCGCGCGCCTGTTCCGCCCGGCGCAACACCAGCGAACGGGCGTCGGAGGCGTAACCGGCTTCGGCGAGATCGCTGTCATCCATGGAGGTCAGCACGGTGACGCCCAATAGGCAAAGGCCGGAGCCTTCCGCCGCCTTGACGGCAGCGCGCATGGCTTTGGGATAGGCATGCAGGGTCAGCATCGACATGCCCATGCGGGCGATATTTTCGACACCGGATGCGACGGTATTGTCGATATCGAGCAGCTTCATGTCGAGAAAGACCTTCTTGCCGCTCTGGACAAGATCACGCGCGAATTCGAGACCGCCGGCAAATACGAGCTGATAGCCGATCTTGTAGAAGAGAACCTCGTCGCCGATTTTCGACACGATGTCTTCGGCCTGCTGCACAGTCGGAACATCGAGCCCGATGATGAGTTTTTCGCGCGCGGTCATTGTCTTATCCCTGCCATGTTTCCATTGCCGTCCAGTCGCATGTGGGGGACGCGGCTGCAAGTGAAAACTCGGCGATGGAAAAGCGGAAAAGATTGCCGCCGCCCGGCGGCTGGTCCTTGGTGCGGCTGATGCCGCAGCCCTCGACGTGGCATTTCAGAAGTGTGCCCACACCGCCATGGCCGACAAAGGCGATCGGCTGCCATGGGTCATGCCGGTCGAGAACGGCTTTGACAGCCCCGACGATCCGCGCCTGCGCATCGATTGCCCGCTCCCAGCCGTGAAAACTCTCCTTAGGGTGAGAGAAGAACCAGTCCGCCGCCTTCTCGAATTCCGGCGGCGGCAGGAAACCAGTGGCGGACCGGTCGTTTTCATGCATCGCCTCGATGATCTCTATCTCCGCGCCCGATGTCTCGGCAAGAATACGGGCGGTTTCGATCGCCTTGGTTTCGGCGCTGGAAACGATGCGCTGCAATGCCTTCGCCCAGGGGAGGCGGCTCGCCTCGCGCGCCCGTTCAGCACCCCTTTCCGAAAGCCCCCATTCCGGGACGGGAACTGCCGGATCGATCTTGACCTGGGGATGGGTGATGTAGAGCGCATGCATGAAACCGATCCTCAAAGGCAATGGAAAGGGCAAACCAACACCCTAACCATCCGTCACGACCGGGAAATGACGGTCTTACCCATTCTGTCGAGTGGTCAGGCCCGCGTATAGGTCCACAATTGCGCTGGCGGAATATTGCGCACGATGAAATCGAAATGGCGGATATGGTAGAGGTGCGGCTGCGCGACGATCGGGGAAATCGGACCGTAGGATATCTGCACCACGGGTCGGCCGTGCGGCACGCGCTTCAGCAATTCGTCGAGAAGCTTGATGCGGGCAGCCATCGGAAAATTCAGCATCGGCACGGCGGAAATAACGCTGTCGAACATCTGACCCTTGTGCTCGCCAAGGGTCGCATCGAGATCGAAGGCGTCACCATTGACGAAGTTGACGCCCGGATAACTTCTTAGCAGCTGATGGTAGAAATCGGTTGAATATTCGATGGCTGTCAGGTTCTCCGGCTTGATGCCGCGCGCCAGAATGGCCTTGGTTATGACGCCGGTGCCGGGACCGAGTTCCAGAACCGGCAGGCCGGAATGGGGATTGATGACACTCGCCATTTTTTTTGCGGTGATGGACGATGTCGGGACAATGGCGCCGACTTTTTTCGGCTGGCTGACCATGCCTTTGAAAAAGCGGATTTCTTCTTCAAATTTTTGTTCAAGGCGTTGCTTCAGGTTAAGTGCCATAATTCCCCTCGGATACATTTTGGTCATTGTCAAAAAACGGTTACGTACTGTTGATCCCATTTGGCGCAAAAACAAGGCAAAATGTCGTAACTGGAAAAATTCGGTTATCGTTTGAAACGCGCGATAACCGAATCAAAAAAACGCCGAGGGAGCGATCCACCGGCGTTTTTGTTTGAATTGGCAAAAAACAGCCGTTTTAAACGCGCATCGGCATCAGAACATACAGTGCATCGTCGCCGGCGGTATCGCGTACCAGCGTCGGCGAACCCGCATCCGCCAGCAGAAAAATCGCATCCTCGCCGGAAAGCTGCGACGTGATGTCGAGGAGGTATTTGGCATTGAAGCCGATTTCCATCGAATCATTATCGTAACCAACGGCCACTTCTTCGGTAGCACTTCCCGAATCGGGATTGTTGACGGTCAGCGTCAACTGGCCGTCAGTTAGCGCCAGCTTCACGGCGCGGCCGCGCTCGGACGAAATCGTCGAAACACGGTCCACGGCCCGGGCGAAGGTCTGGCAATCGACGCGCATTTCCTTGTCGTTGCCGGTCGGGATCACGCGCTGGTAGTCGGGGAAGGTGCCGTCGATCAGCTTCGAGGTCAGCACGACCGAGCCGATGGCCAGGCGGATCTTCGCATCCGAGACTTCGACTGTGACTTCCAGTTCCGGATTGTCCATCAGCTTCTGCAGTTCACCGACGGTCTTGCGCGGAATAATGATGCCCGGCATGCCTTCGGAGCCGGAGGGCGCATCCACATCGGCGCGCGCCAGGCGGTGGCCGTCCGTAGCGACGGCGCGCAGCTTCAGCTCGCCATTGCTTTCGATGGTGTGGAAGAAAATGCCGTTCAGGTAATAACGTGTCTCTTCGGTCGAAATCGCAAACTGCGTCCGGTCGATCAGCATCTTCAGATCGGTCGCCTTCAGTTTGAAGGTGTGACTGAAGGTGCCGGCGGTCAGGTCAGGGAAATCCGCTTCCGGCAGGCATTGCAGCGAGAATTTCGAGCGGCCGGAGGCAACGGTCATGGAGGAGCCGTCCGGGTTGGTGGCCAGAAGCACTTCGGAACCATCCGGCAGCTTGCGCACGATTTCGTAAAGCAGGTGCGCCGGAACGGTCGTAGCGCCCGCCTGTTCCACCATGGCTGGTGTCGCTTCGGTGATTTCGAGATCGAGGTCGGTCGCCTTCATGTCCAGATTGGCGCCGGAGGCGCGCAGCAGCACGTTGGACAGGATCGGGATCGTGTTGCGACGCTCGACAACCCGGTGGACGTGGTTCAGCGATTTCAGAAGGTTCGACCGCTCAAGAGTAATACGCATGGACGCTACCGCTTTCAACCGTTGCGAACCGGCCACCGCCGGATCGGCAAGAAGAGTCTTCACCGGCAAAAAGCCGGACAATGTGGACGGGCAAAATGGCAGAGTTATTGCAGAAAATGCAAGAGCCGAGTGCATCTGCCTCGGCTCATTTTGCTGCTATACAACATGATCCACAGGTTGGGGCCGCCGATGGACCTTGTTCGCCGGTTTTCTATTGCCCATAAAGGGGAAAACCGGAGCGACCGGCCGGCAAGGATCGGCCAGAATGATTGGAAGCCGTGTGACGCAGGAAATATCGAGCAGCGATGCCAGACAGGCAGCGAAGGAATTCAGGATAGGCCCGGCCACCATTCCGGCCCGGCCGCTGGAGCCGGCGCTTTACCTCGTCGCCACCCCTATCGGCAATCTCGGCGATATCACCATCCGCGCGCTGGAAACACTGGCCTCGGCCGATGTTCTCGCCTGTGAGGATACCCGCGTCACCCGCATCCTGCTTGAACGCTACGGCATCCGCACGCGCCCGCTCGCCTATCACGAACACAATGCCAATGAAGCGGGGCCGAAGCTCGTCGCCGCGCTGGAGGCCGGAAAATCCGTGGCGCTGGTATCGGATGCCGGAACGCCGCTGGTGTCCGATCCCGGTTACCGCCTCGGCCAGCTGGCGCTTGAGGCCGGGCATCGTGTCGTGCCGGTGCCGGGGGCGTCAGCGCCGCTTGCCGCCCTTGTCGGCTCGGGCATGCCGAGCGACGCTTTCCTGTTTGCGGGTTTCCTGCCGGTCAAGGATCGCGGCAAGCGCGACCGTTTTGCCGAGCTTGCCAAAATCCCCGCGACTTTGATCTTTTTTGAATCGCCGCGTCGCATCGGCGCGTCCCTCAAGGTGGCGACGGAAGTGCTGGGCCGCGACCGTCGCGCCGTGGTTTGTCGCGAACTGACCAAGACGTTCGAGGAATTCCGGCGTGGTACGCTCGGCGAGCTTGCGGATTATTACGATGGCGACCGCGTGGTGAAGGGCGAGATCGTGCTGCTGGTGGAGCCTCCGTCCTATGACGAAATTCCCGATATCGAGGATGTCGAGAAGCTCCTGAAGGATCTCGTCGCAACCATGTCCGCCGCCAAGGCTGCCGGCGAAGCGGCAAAGCTGACTGGCCTGCCGCGCAAGGAGCTTTATCAAAGGCTGCTGGATATGAAGGAAATGGATGGGCGCTGACGGGCAGAGCGATAAAAGGCGGAAAGCCGAGCGGCGCGGCCATGCTGCCGAATATTGGGCTGCACTCTATCTGCTGCTGAAGGGGTATCGCATTCTCGCCATTCGGTATCGAACCCGATTGGGGGAAATCGACCTCATCGCCCGCAAGAAGGATCTTGTCGCCATCATCGAGGTCAAGGCGCGCGCTTCCGGTAGCAGCGCGGTGGATGCCGTCGGTTTCCATTCGCAGCAGCGCATCCGGGCGGCTGCCGGTCTCTGGCTCTCTCGTCGCAAGGATGCTGCGCGGTTTTCGCTGCGCTTCGATATCATCGCCATTCTGCCGCGACGCCTGCCGCAGCATTTTATCGACGCTTTTTGAGGCAGAGGGGGAACGCAATGCCTACCGAGCGGGAAAAGATGGCTGCGGGCGAATGGTACAGCTGCATGGATGGCGAGCTGGATGTGTTGCGCTGGCATGCGCGCCGGGCGGTTCACCAGCACGATACCATGCCGCCGGATGAGCGCGGCGCCATCGGGCCGCTGCTGCGCGCACTTTTTGCCTCCGTGGGCGAAGGTGCATTTATCGAGGCGCCTTTTCATTGCGCCTACGGTTTCAACATTATGCTCGGCAGGAATGTCTATCTCAATGCCGGCTGCACCATTCTCGATTCTGCGAAGGTCATGATAGGCGATGGCGCGATGCTCGGCCCCTCCGTACAGATCTATTGTGCGGAACACCATCTTGATCCGGTTCCGCGCGCGCAGGGGATTGAAATCGCAAAGCCTGTCACGATCGGCCGCGATGTCTGGATCGGCGGCGGAGCGATCATTCTGGCCGGTATCACCATCGGTGACGGTGCAATTGTCGGCGCCGGTTCGGTGGTGACGCGCAATGTGCCGGCGGGTGCAACGGTCGTGGGAAATCCAGCACGACCCATAAATCGTATAGCCGGCTGAGATTGTCGGCACGCGCTGTAATAAATCTGACACGGAACTGTCAAAGAGGCGTCATGGAACCCCTCTATTCGCATCCTCATCCCAATAAATGGTGGAGAGGAATTAGTAATGTTGAAGAAGATTTCCATGGCCGCAGTGGCGGTCAGCATTTCGGCAACGTCTTCTATGGCTGCGACCAACATCACCTGGTGGCACGGCATGGGTGGCCGTAACGGCGAAGTCATCAACGAAGTTTCACAGAAGTTCAATGAAGCCCAGAAGGAATGCGCTCTGACGCCGGTTTCCAAGGGCTCCTACGAAGAAGCGCTGGCCAGCGGCATCGCTGCTTTCCGTTCGGGCGAGCAACCGAACATCCTCCAGGTTTTTGACGCCGGTGCCGCCACCATCATCAACGCCAAGGGCGCGGTCATTCCTGCCGAAGACCTCATCAACAAGGCCGGTTACAAGTTCGACCGTGACGCCTTCATCAACGGCGTGCGTTATTTCTACGCTGCCGCTGACGGCAAATTTGTCGGCATGCCGTTCAACTCCTCCGCTCCGATCATGTACATCAACGACGAAGCCCTGAAGAAGGCCGGCGTCGAGGCGCCGAAGACCTGGGAAGAGTTCGAAAAGGTTGCACCGAAGCTGAAGGAAGCCGGTTATATCCCGCTCGTCCAGTCTCAGCTGACCTGGCAGTTCACGGAGAACTTCTTCTCCCGCAACAACATCCAGTTCGCCAGCAACAATAACGGTTACGACAGCGTCACCGACACCAAGCTCAAGGTAACCGACCCGAACCTCGTCATGATGTTCGAAAAGCTGAAAGACTGGAAGGACAAGGGCCTGTTCGCCTATTACGGCGCCGGCTGGAACGATAACCAGAAGCCCTTCGAAGAAGGCAAGGTTGCGCTCTGGATCGGTTCTTCGGGTTCCTTCGGCGGCCTGCAGAAGACGGCGACCATGCCGTTCTCGGCAACCTTCCTTCCCTACTGGGGTTCCATCAAGGGCGCTGGCACCAACTCCTTCATCGGCGGCGCTGCTCTTTTCGCAATGTCGGGCAAGTCTGAAGCCGAAAACAAGTGCGTGGCCGACTTCTTCCAGTTCCTGACCTCGCCGGAAATCCAGGTCTTCTACCACAAGGCAACCGGTTACGTCGCCATCACCAAGGCCGCTTACGAAAAGGCCAAGGCTGAAGGCTACTACAAGGAGAAGCCGGTCGCCGAAGTCGGTATCCAGCAGCTATCGCTGCCGGGTGGCGAGTGGTCCAAGGGTTACCGCCTCGGTTTCTACCCGCAGATCCGCGCCGTCATGGAACGTGAATATAACCGCATCTTCTCGGGCGAAGTGACGCCGAAGGCTGCTTTCGAGATCATCGAGAAGGAAGGCAACGACCTGCTGGCCCGTTTCGCCAAGACGGCCGGCTGATCGATCTTTTCGAAACCAATGATCGTTGTCGAGCCTCCTTTCCGACGAAGGGAGGCTCGCTTCTGGATAAGGAGGCGCAAGCGTGGCCTATACATCGTCTCAACCGCGCCGGTTTTTGTCCGGCTGGTCCGCAAAGGCTGGAAAACCCGCCAGGCCCGCTGAAGCCGGCATGAAGCGCGTGCAGTTCTCCTCGTCCTACGTGCCCTATCTGTTTCTGGCGCCGCAGCTCGCGGTGATCTTCATCTTCTTTTACTGGCCATCCGTTCAGGCCGTGCAATCATCATTTTATATCGAAGATCCCTTCGGCTTCGGCGCATCCTTTGTGGGTTTTGCCAATTATTCGGACGCGATATTCAACCCGGAATATCTCAGCATCGCCAAATTTACGGTGGTCTTCACCGTGCTGGTGACCTTCTTTTCGCTGGCGCTCGGCCTGTTGCTTGCCGTCAAGGCCGATGCGGTCATTCGCGGCAGTTCGACATACAAGACATTGCTGATTTCCGTCTATGCCATTGCACCGCCGGTCGCGGGTCTTATCGGCATGATGCTTTTCGACCAGCATATCGGGCCGTTCGTCAAATTGGCCGCGGTCTTCGGCTGGGACATGAAGGTCGGTCTCAACTACTTCGATACCGCCTTTGCCATGATCGTCGTCGCTGTCTGGAAGCAGATCCCATATAATTTCATCTTTTTTCTGTCCGGCCTTCAGGGCGTGTCGGTTTCCGTGCGCGAAGCCGCGGCCATCGATTGCCGCTCTGGTTTCCGACGGTTCTGGACCGTCATTATGCCGCTTCTTGCGCCCACGGCTTTCTTCCTGCTCATCATCAACATCACCTACGCGCTGTTCGATACCTTCGGCGTCATCGACGTGATGGTGAAGGATAAGGCGGCGGATAATCCTATCACGCTGGTCTACAAGGTGTTTCTCGATGGTTTCCGCGGCAATGACATCGGTGGTTCCTCGGCCCAGTCCGTCATCCTGATGCTGGTCGTCTTCGTGCTCACGATCATCCAGTTCCGCTTCATCGAAAAGCGTATCCATTACAATTGAGGGAAAAGACCATGTACAAGACAAAACCCCTCGACCATCTGGTGCTGATCATTGGCGCGCTGTTCCTGATACTGCCCGTTGTCGTGGCATTCATGACATCCACCCATACGGCGGCGGAAATCCACCGCAGTGGTCTGACGATCGTGCCGGGTAATAACTTCGTGGAGACCTACGAGAAGGTCCTGACGCAGAAGGGCGGCTTCACCGGGCAGGTCACCGGTCTCAATATGGTGCTCAATTCGTTGATCCTCGGCATCGGTTTTGCTGTCGGCAAGATCGTCCTGTCGATGACGGCGGCCTATGCGATCGTCTATTTCCGGTTCCGGTTTGCGACGCTTGCCTTCTGGATCATTTTCACCACGCTGCTGCTGCCGCTCGAAGTGCGCATCATGCCGTCTTATGAGGTGATGAGCAAACTCGGCCTCCTGAATTCCTATACCGGCCTCATCGTGCCCCTTCTCGCCTCGGCCACCGGCACCTTCTATTTCCGGCAGTTTTTCAAATCCGTTCCGGAGGAATTGCTGGAAGCCGCCCGCATTGATGGCGCGGGTCCGGTCAAGTTCTTCATCGACATACTCATCCCGCTTTCGCGCACCATGATGGCGGCGATCTTCATCATCATGTTCGTTTATGGCTGGAACCAGTATCTCTGGCCCATGCTGATGACGACGGACGAGAAGTTCTTCACCCTGATGCGCGGCATCAAGTCGATCCTGCAGGTCTGGGTCGGTTCGCAAATTCCCGATTACAACGAAGCTTTCGCGCTCGCCGTCCTGGCCATGCTGCCGCCGGTGCTGATCGTCGTCATCTTCCAGCGCTGGTTCATCAAGGGCCTGACCGAAAGCGATAAATAAGGAGACCGAAATGGCCGCGATAGAAATCAGTCAGGTCTGCAAGGATTACCATGGCGGCGTGCGCGCCGTGCATCACGTCGATATCGACATCCGGGACGGCGAGTTCATCGTTCTCGTCGGCCCCTCCGGCTGCGGCAAGTCCACGCTTCTGCGCATGGTCGCCGGCCTTGAGGATATCTCCGAGGGTACGGTGAAGATCGGCGATCGGGTCGTCAACCAGACCGATCCGGCCGATCGCGATATCGCCATGGTATTCCAGAACTACGCGCTTTATCCGCATATGTCAGTGCGCGAGAACCTGGAATACGGGTTGAAGAACCGCAAGACAGCGAAGACGGAAATCGATGCGCGTGTGGCCGAAGCAGCGCGCATGCTGCAGCTCGAACCCTATCTGGACCGCAAGCCGCGCGCTCTTTCCGGCGGTCAGCGGCAGCGTGTCGCCATGGGGCGCGCCATCGTGCGCAAGCCTGCCGCCTTCCTGTTCGATGAGCCCCTGTCCAACCTCGATGCCAAGCTGCGTGTTTCCATGCGCGGTGAAATCAAGCGTCTGCAGAAGCGCCTTGGCACGACTTCCATCTATGTCACTCACGACCAGCTGGAGGCCATGACGCTGGCCGATCGTCTGGTCGTGCTGAATGGCGGTCGCATCGAACAGATCGGCGCGCCGCTCGATGTCTATCACACTCCTGCCTCCACCTTCGTCGCAAGCTTCATCGGCTCCCCCGCCATGAACCTGCTGAATGCCGAATTGCATGGTGATAGCCTCGCCATCGGCCCGTCGCTATTTGCGCTCAATGGTTTCGCGCCCGCCTCCGGGCCGGTGACGGTGGGCATGCGGGCGGAGGATTTCCGTCTCGCTGCGGCAGGTGAGCAGGGTTTTGCACTCCGGGTTGATTATACCGAGGAGCTGGGTTCCCAACGCCTCATCCACGGCGTGATCGGCGACCAGAACCTGACAATTGCTTTCCCGCCGGATGTCGATGTTCCCGCCGCGCTTTCGGTGACGATCGCGCCTGAAAAGCTGCATTTCTTCTCCAGCGAAACCGGCAAGCGCATTGCCGGCAAGGCGGAGCAGCTCGGTGTGCAGTCCGCTCAGCTGGCGACGGCCTGAGCACATCGCCGAAATCGGCGCGATGACTAAAATTGCGCCTATTGTCAAAACCGCTTTGTTACGATCCCGATGATAGAAGACCTCCAATATTTCACGGGGGTTTTCTCATATGTCGTTCAAAATGATGTTCGCTGCGGCCGCAACCATGGCAATCCGCACGGTGCCGATATTGCCGGCCTATCTGCGCAGACGAAAAGACGAAACGGTCGTCAGCGCCTCCTGCACCGATCTGCGGCTTCAGCCGGCCCCCATCAATCCCGAATGGATCATCTCCGGCGCCCCTCTGGCCCGCGCGGCGGACCATTCCCGAAGTGGCGACCGTGCCTCCAGCACCGCCATGTGGGATTGCACGGCAGGCGAATTCCGCTGGTTCTTCGGCTGGGATGAAACCGTCTATATTCTGGAAGGCGAGGTGCATGTGACCGCCGAAGACGGTTCGGTCAGCATCCTCCGGGTCGGGGACGTCGCCTATTTCCCGGCTGGAACATGGGCCACCTGGCGGGTGGACGATTATGTTCGCAAGGTCGCCTTCATGCGCCGTCCTTTCCCCACTGCACTGGCTTTCGCCTATCGCGTCAAGAACAAGCTGTTTGCCGGCCGCTCCTACAAGCTCGCGGCCTGAACCCTGTTTTTACCTCCGGCCGGCGGGTCTGCGCGGCTCCGCCGGCGGAATTGTGAAGGTTCAATAAAACTCACACGAACCACCGCTTGCAGCAGTTGCCTTTGAACGGTCGCTGCCCTACATCTTCAGGGTTTTCTGAAGCATTTCCGGGGTCTTTTCCGGTCCTGCCGGGAAGCTTGAAAAGACGGAGCAATGGGCAGGGCGGACCAGCGAAGCGTCCGCATGCTGCAAGAGGAACATGTGCATGGCGAAGATCAAGAACGTCGCGATCCAGATGGATCATGTCTCCGGCATCAATATTGCCGGCGACTCCACCTTCGCCATGAGCCTTGAGGCGCAGGCGCGCGGATACCGGCTGTTCCATTATACGCCCGAGCGCCTTTCCATGCGTGATGGCAAGATTTACGCAACCGTCGAGCAGATGGAACTGCGCGACATCAAGGGCGACCATTTCTCGCTGTCGGAGCCGGAGCGGGTCGATCTTTCGACCATGGATGTCATCCATCTGCGTCAGGATCCACCTTTTGATATGGCCTATATCACTTCTACCCATCTGCTGGAGCGTATTCATCCCAAGACGCTGGTGGTCAATGATCCCGCCTGGGTGCGCAATTCGCCGGAGAAGATCTTCGTCACGGAATTCGCCGATCTGATGCCGAAGACGCTGATCACCAAGGACGTGTCTGAGATCGCCCGCTTCCGCAATGAGATGGGTGATATCATCCTCAAGCCGCTTTACGGCAATGGCGGCGCGGGCGTCTTCCATTCGGCGCGTGACGACCGCAATTTCTCTTCCCTGCTGGAAATGTTCGGCCAGATGTTCCGCGAACCCTATATCGCCCAGGAATACCTGCCTGACGTCCGCAAGGGCGACAAGCGTATCCTGCTGGTGGATGGCGAGCCGGTGGGCGCGATCAACCGCGTGCCGGCGGAAAACGACGCCCGCTCCAACATGCATGCCGGTGGCCGGCCGGAGCCGACGGAACTGACGGCGCGGGAAAAGGAAATCTGCCGCCGCATCGGTCCCGCCCTCCGCGAGCGTGGTTTCCTCTTCGTCGGTATCGATGTGATTGGCGATTATCTGACGGAAATCAACGTCACCTCACCGACCGGCATTCGTGAAGTGCGCAAATTCGGCGGCGCCGATGTGGCGAGCCTGCTGTGGGACGCGATCGAGAAAAAACGCGACACTCAGGATTTCTGAAGCGATTTCAATCGCTCCCGGTTTGTTCCATGCGTACAACTCGATACAACTAAAATACATCGCCTGCGAGAAATTGTTCTCTAGGTGTTCTTGTTTTATTCTTTGCTCTGTGGCACGTTGCTTGCGGGTGGTCGCCATGGAACATGAAGTTCCGATGATGCGGCCGGTTTGCGGGGGCAGGCCATGGTGGCACGGGTCAATACGGTCGCATTTCAGGGCATAGAGGGCGTGCCCGTTGAGGTGCAGGTCATGGTCGCGCCCGGAAAGATCGGCATCCAGATTGTCGGCCTGCCGGACAAGGCGGTGGCTGAAAGCCGCGAGCGCGTGCAGGCCGCCCTGCATGCCTCGGGTCTGGCCTTGCCGGCTAAAAAAGTCACCGTCAATCTGGCTCCTGCCGATCTGCCCAAGGAAGGATCGCATTTCGATCTTCCCATTGCTCTTGGTCTCATGGCTGCTCTGGGCGCCATACCGGCGGAAGCGCTCAGCCAATATGTGGTTCTCGGCGAAC
Organism: Agrobacterium tumefaciens; assembly: GCF_005221325.1. Classification (NCBI taxonomy): domain Bacteria; kingdom Pseudomonadati; phylum Pseudomonadota; class Alphaproteobacteria; order Hyphomicrobiales; family Rhizobiaceae; genus Agrobacterium; species Agrobacterium tumefaciens. The sequence goes on from NZ_CP039888.1 coordinate 2,935,868, forward strand.
TCAATCTCGATGGTACGATCGGCATGGTTTCGGGTGCGCTGCCGGCGGCCATCGGCGCCAATGCGCTTGGCAAGGGCTTGATCTGCCCGGCTGAAAGCGGGCCCGAAGCTGCCTGGGCCGGCGCCGGCATCGATATTCTCGCGCCGCGCAGCCTCATTGCGCTCGCCAATCATTTTCGCGGCACCCAGCTTCTGTCACGCCCCTCACCCGCCATCCGCGCCAATCCGGTCAATCTGCCGGATCTGTCCGATATCAAGGGACAGGAAAGCGCGCGGCGCGCTTTGGAGGTAGCGGCTGCCGGGGGCCATAATCTGCTGATGGTCGGGCCGCCCGGTTCGGGCAAGTCCATGCTCGCCTCCCGCTTGCCTTCCATCCTGCCGCCGCTGGGGGTGGCGGAACTGCTGGAAGTGTCGATGGTGCATTCCATCGCCGGCCAATTATCGGGCGGTAAGCTCTCGGACCGCAGACCGTTCCGCACGCCGCACCATTCCGCCACCATGGCGGCGCTGATCGGCGGTGGGTTGCGCGCCAGACCGGGTGAGGCCTCGCTTGCCCATCACGGCGTCCTGTTTCTGGATGAATTCCCGGAATTTTCGCCGCAGGTGCTGGATGCGCTGCGCCAGCCGCTGGAAACCGGCGAATGTATCATCGCAAGGGCCAATCATCGCGTCAGCTATCCCGCAGAAATCCAACTTGTTGCGGCCATGAACCCTTGCCGCTGTGGCATGGCAGGAGAGCCGGGCTTCACCTGTGCCAGAGGTACGCGTTGTGTGACTGATTATCAGGCCCGCATTTCCGGTCCGCTGCTGGATCGCATCGATATTCGCATCGACGTTCCCGCCGTTTCCGCTACCGATCTCATCCGACCCGTCGTATCCGAGCCGAGTGCAGTGGTTGCCGCCCGTGTCGCCCAGGCGCGACTTGCGCAGCAGGAGCGCTATGCGGCGGCGGGGTTCCCGTCCCTCCGCACCAATGCCCGCTGCACAACGGCGCTTATCGAAAAATATGCCGAACCGGATGCATCCGGGCTGCAATTGCTGCGCGACGCCGCCGAGCGGCTGAAGTTTTCCGCACGCGGTTATCATCGCATTCTCAAGGTTGCCCGCACGCTCGCCGATCTGGACGGCAAGCAGACGGTTGGCCGTATTCATGTGGCGGAAGCCGTGTCCTACCGGATCGCGGGGGAAAGGTTGACGGCCGCGGCCTAGAGGCTTGCCCTTCGGGTCTTACCCGCAAAAAGCGATGTGCCGCCAGCGGGGCGGGCGGCACATCGGGATATCGGTTAATTGGGCGCAACCGCGCCGCGCTCGACAAAGTAACTTAAAGCCCAAGTCCTTCGAAAAGCGCGGTCGAAAGATAGCGTTCCGCGAAGGAGGGAATAATGACGACGATGTTCTTGCCGGCATTTTCCTCACGCGCGCCAACCTTGATGGCCGCCGCCAGTGCCGCACCCGAGGAGATGCCGACCGGCACGCCTTCGAGCCGTGCCGCCAGACGCGCGATTTCAAACGCCTCGTCATTGGTCACGGTGACGATCTCGTCATAGACACCGGTGTCGAGGATGGCGGGTGCAAAGCCGGCGCCGATGCCCTGAATTTTGTGCGGGCCGGGATTGCCGCCGGAAAGAACCGGGCTGTCGGCGGGCTCGACCGCGATCACCTTCACTTCGGGCTTGCGGGATTTCAGAACCTGACCTGTGCCGGTAATCGTGCCGCCGGTTCCGATGCCGGAAACGAGGATATCGACCGTGCCGTCGGTGTCGTTCCAGATTTCTTCCGCCGTTGTCCTGCGGTGAATATCCGGATTGGCAGGGTTCTCGAATTGCTGGGGAATGATGGCGTCGGGCAGGGTCTCTGCCAGTTCCTGCGCCTTGGCGATGGCGCCCTTCATGCCCTTCGGGCCTTCGGTCAGTACCAGTTCGGCACCCAGCAGCGCCAGCATCTTCCTGCGTTCAACCGACATGGTTTCCGGCATGGTGAGGATCAGCTTGTAACCTTTGGCGGCGGCGGCGAAGGCGAGCGCGATGCCCGTATTGCCCGAGGTCGGCTCCACCAGCGTGGTCCTGCCGGGGGTAATCTTTCCTTGCGCCTCGAGTGCTTCGATCATGGCAACGCCAATGCGGTCCTTCACGGAAGCGATGGGGTTGAAGAACTCCAGCTTGGCGAGCAGGTTGGCCTTCACGCCCTTTTCCTTTGCCAGCTTGTCGAGCCGCACGATCGGGGTATCGCCGATTGTTTCCGTGATCGAGGAATAGACGCGTCCGCGTCCGGGCTTTCTGGCTTCGGGCATGATGCTCTCCTGTGAAACTACCGCAAGAAGTGAGCGGCAGAATAGGAGCAATAGCTTCCGCAAGCTAGCGAACGTTCGTCCTAATATCTCTGAATTGCGGGAATAATTTCACGATAAATCGCACAAATGCACGAATTTGTTTTACGTGCTGCGGATTGCGATCATAGTCGCCGTTCCGGCCAGAATGGCGGCCGCCGTACGGTTGAGGATCGTCAAGGCGCTCGGCCGTTTCAACAGGTTGCGCGCCTTGGCCGCAAGCAGAATGTAAGGCAGGAGAACAGCCATCAGCACAACGAAGGTGAGGGCAAGAAGTGTCGCATATTCCGATGGTCCGATCATGCGGATATCGATCAGCGTCGGCACCAGCGCTACATAAAACAGCATGGTTTTTGGATTGCCGAGCGTAATCAAAAGGCCGGACAGGAAAGACATGGAGATGCTGGAGCTTTTTTTGGCCTTCAGATCCTGCGGCAGCAGACCGGCGGTCCAGAGCTTCCAGGCGATATAGAGCAGATAGGCCGCGCCGGCGAATTTCAGGACCATGAAGGCTTCCTGAAAGGTCTGCGCCACAAAGGCGAGCCCCAAAATCACGGCGGTGAGGTAGATCATGTCGCCCAGTATCAAACCGAGGCCCATGAAGAAGGTTTCGCGAAAGCCCGAGCCGAGTGCCCGCGCCACAATCGCCGTCATGCCTGGACCGGGAATGGCCGCGGCGATGAAAAGGGCGGTGGCGTAGGCAAGAATGGTCGTCAGCGTCATGATCGTATTCCCAGAAAATCCGCTGAATCCATAGCGAAATTGCCGGATCAAAACAATCGGATCATGCGGGCTTGCAGATTAAAGCCCCGTCGAACCGAAACCACCGGTGCCGCGCGCGGTTTCCGAAGTTTCCGTCACCTCGAGAACGGTCACCTGCGTCACCGGCGCGATCACCATTTGCGCGATGCGCATGCCGCGCTCAATGGTGAAATCATCCTGCCCCAGATTGGCGAGAATGACCTTCACCTCGCCGCGATAGTCGCTGTCCACCGTGCCAGGGGAATTGAGGCAGGTGATGCCGTTCTTGATGGCGAGGCCGGAGCGGGGGCGGATCTGCGCCTCATAGCCTTGCGGAACCTCGAAAACGAAACCGGTCGGCACCAGCGCCCGTTCGCCCGGCTGCAAAGTCAGCGGTTCACCTGCGAGCACCGCAGCGCGCAGGTCCATGCCGGCGGCGCCGCCGGTTTCATAAGAGGGCAGATCGAGGCCAGCGCCATGGGCAAGGCGGACGAGGCGAAGAGGGGGGCGATTGTCGTTTTGAATGGTCATGCGGCATTAGTTTGCCGAGATCGCGGCGAGGTCAATTGCAAATGCGGGCCTGAACCGCTAGATAGCCCGCAATTCACAGGATTTGTCAGATGGCCGAAACACTTGCCGAGGCGGTCTCCCGCCGCCGCACCTTTGCTATTATCGCGCACCCGGATGCGGGTAAGACCACGCTTACCGAAAAGCTGCTGCTGTTCGGCGGAGCGATCCAGCTTGCCGGCGAGGTGAAGGCGAAGAAGGACCGCATCCAGACCCGTTCGGACTGGATGAAGATCGAGCGTGAACGCGGCATTTCGGTCGTCACCTCGGTCATGACCTTCGAATATAACGATCGGGTCTTCAACATTCTCGATACGCCCGGCCACGAAGACTTCGCCGACGATACCTATCGCACCCTGACGGCGGTGGATGCGGCGATCATGGTCATCGATGCTGCCAAGGGCATCGAGCCGCGCACGCTGAAGCTTTTCGAAGTCTGCCGCATGCGCGATATTCCGATCATCACCTTCATCAATAAAATGGACCGTGAAAGCCGCGACCCATTCGAGATATTGGATGAGGTCGAGGAAAAGTTGGCGCTCGATACCGCGCCGATCACCTGGCCGGTCGGTCGGGCGAAGAGCTTCTGTGGCGCTTATAATCTCGCCGAAAACACCTTTCGCGGCAATGATACGCAGGTGGAAGGCCTTTCGGTCAACGGCCCGCAGGCAGTTGCCGACCGTTTGCCGGAAAACGAACGCAAGGTTTTTGTCGAGGAGACGGAACTGGCGCTGGAAGCCTGCCGTCCCTTTGACCGCCAGGCTTTTCTCGAAGGCCATATGACGCCGGTGTTTTTTGGTTCGGCGCTGCGCAATTTCGGTGTGCGTGACCTCATCAATGCGCTTGGCGATTTCGCACCGCCGCCGCGCGATCAGGTGGCGGATACCCGCACCGTGCATGCGGCCGAAGACAAGATGACGGCCTTCGTCTTCAAGATTCAGGCCAATATGGACCCGAACCACCGCGACCGCATCGCTTTCGCCCGTATCTGCTCCGGCAAGCTGGAGCGCGGCATGAAAGCGCGCCTGGCACGCACCGGCAAGCTGATGGGGCTCACCGCGCCGCAATTTTTCTTCGCCTCGCAGCGCCAGCTGGCCGATACCGCCTTTGCGGGCGATGTGGTGGGCATTCCCAACCACGGCACGCTGCGCATCGGTGATACGCTGACCGAGGGTGAAAACCTCGTCTTTCAGGGTGTACCGAACTTCTCGCCGGAAATCCTGCGCCGCGTGCGACTAGAGGACGCCATGAAGGCGAAGAAGCTGAAGGAAGCCCTGCAGCAGATGGCGGAAGAGGGCGTCGTGCAGCTTTTCTCGCCGGAAGACGGCTCGCCGGCCATCGTCGGCGTCGTCGGCGCGCTGCAGCTCGACGTGTTGAAGGAACGGCTGATGGGCGAATACGGCCTGCCGGTCTCCTTCGAAATGTCGCGCTTTTCGGTTTGCCGCTGGATTTCTTCCGATCAGCCGGCGGAAATGGACAAGTTCCTCAACGTCAAGCGCGGTGATATCGCCCGCGATCTCGATGGCGATCCGGTGTTTCTGGCGCAGGACGCGTTCTCGCTGCGTTATGAATCCGAGCGTTTTCCAGCGATCAAGATGGTCGCGATCAAGGAATATCATGTAGCCAAGGCGGCGTGACGTCAGCCGGATTGCACTTTGTATGCCAAGGGCTTAGTTTCCGGGTGAAACGGGAAACTGGTCCGGCATCATGACGCTTTCAGGCAAACATATTCTCCTCATCATATCAGGCGGTATCGCGGCTTATAAGAGCCTCGATCTCATCCGCCGCCTGAAGGAGCGCGGCGCGAAGGTCACGCCTGTCATGACGAAGGGCGCGCAGGAATTCGTCACGCCGCTTGCCGTCGGGGCACTCTCCGCCACCCATGTCTTTACCGAACTTTTTTCCAGACAGGACGAGCAGGATGTCGGCCATATCAGGCTGGCGCGCGATTGCGATCTCGTGCTGGTGGCACCCGCCACTGCCGATCTGATGGCGAAGATGGCGCATGGCTTGGCTGACGATCTTGCCTCCGCAGTCCTTCTCGCGACGGATCGCAAGGTGCTTGTTGCACCGGCCATGAATCCGAAAATGTGGTCGGCGAAACCAACGACGCGCAATGTCGAAACGCTGAAGAAGGATGGCGTGTTTTTCATCGGGCCCATGGCCGGCGAGATGGCGGAGAAGGGCGAGGCCGGTCTTGGCCGCATGGCAGAGCCTTTGCAGATCGTCGATGCCGTCTTATCGCTGCTGGATGGCAGCCCCAAGCCGCTCAAGGGCAAAACGGCGATCGTCACGTCAGGGCCTACGCATGAGCCGATCGATCCGGTGCGGTATATCGCCAACCGCTCGTCCGGCAAGCAGGGCCATGCCATTGCAGCGGCTCTCGCGGCACTGGGGGCGGAGGTTACGCTGGTTTCCGGCCCCGTGACCATCGCCGATCCCACCGGGGTCACGACGATCCATGTCGAGCGGGCCGAGGAGATGCGCGATGCGGTAATCTCAAGGCTTCCTGCGGATATCGCCGTCATGGTCGCCGCCGTCGCCGACTGGCGGGTGGTGGGTTCCTCGGAACAAAAGATCAAGAAGCAGCCGGGTGATGCACCGCCGGCGCTCCAGCTGACGGAAAATCCCGATATCCTCAAGACCGTCGGGCACCATGAAAAGCGGCCGAAGCTGGTGGTAGGTTTCGCCGCCGAAACGCAGGATGTGGAGAAAAACGGCCGCGCCAAGCGGGATCGCAAGGGCGCGGACTACATCGTCGCCAATGACGTGTCGGCGGAAACCGGCATCATGGGCGGAGACCGCAACAGTGTGAAGATCATTTCGGCTGATGGTGTCGAAACATGGCCCGATCTCGACAAGGCGGAAGTTGCAAAACGTCTGGCAGCCCTTATCGCGGAGAAACTCGCATGACCCTTTACGATCGCAAGACATTCGACGGGGTGCTTGGCGAATGGCCGGGCGTGCGTTTTGTCGATCAATGGGATTCGCATGTGGCCAAGGTGGGCGACAAGGTTTTTGCCGTACTGGGCGAACGGGAAGACTGGCGGCTGGTGGTGAAATGCTCCGAAGAGAGCTTCGAAATCCTCACCTCGCTTGAGGGCATCGCTCAGGCACCCTATTTTGCCAAGCGCAAATGGGTGTCGATTGGCGATCACTCGCCGCTCGAACAGGAAGAACTGGTGCACTATGTGCGCCGTTCCTATGAGCTTGTCTCAGCCGGCCTGACAAAAAAACTACGGGGCGAGCTGGGCATCGTGATCGATACCGCGCCTCGCCCATAATTTCCGTCAGTTCACCTTCTTGTCTTTGCCGATGATCTGGCGGACGCCCTCTTTGGTGAAGGGCTGCAGGAGCTGCGGCACAAAACCCTTCGCGATCTCACCCTTGATGCCGATATCGGTGGGCGAGGGCCGGTCGGGGTTATGGTAGGACCCGAAGATGATATCGAAGATGACGAGGTTCTCGCCGTAATTGGTATTGCCTTCCGGAAGCTGTTTGGAGTGGTGCCAGCGGTGCAGGCGCGGGGTGCTGAAGACGTAATCGAGCAGCCCCGTTTTCATATCGACGTTGCAATGGGTCAAAATGCCGATGAAAGCGGTAACGGCGCCCAGCCACCAGAAGACCTGCAGCGGCGCACCCATGAAATAGAGCGGAATCTGGCTGAGCGCGATCTTGAATAGGGAATCGGCCACATGGAACCGGCCGGTATTCACGACCCAGAGCCGCACGACACTGTGATGCAGCGCATGGAAGCGCCAGAAGAACACGGTTTCATGCGCGATGCGATGGGCCCAGTAGAGACCGAATTCGGCAATCGTCACCGCAAGCGCGACCTGAACCACCATTGGCAGATGCGATGGCCACAGGTCGAAGCGCATGGCCGCGAGCGGCTGCAGCACATTGGCGGCCAGCATCGGGAAGATTGCCGCTGCGGCGGCAGCAAGTTGCACGAGCCCCTTGGTCAAAAGCGTGTGACCGATGCTGGTCATGGTCTCGCCGTCACCCTCAAGCCATTCGACTTCATAGGGAATATAGCGCTCGAGAAGAAACAGGCTCAAAACCGCGCCCGCATAAACGGCCAGAAAAGCCGCGATCGGATGGCTACTCGCGAAAGCGAAATAGGATCCCACGAGGCCGCCCACAAAGACGAGCGGCCACGAAGAATAGGAAAGGGCCTGTTTTATTACCTGCGCTTTTGCCATGAAACTCAAATCCCGTCCGGCATCATTCGGCTCTCAACCACCGGCACAATTCCGCGCAGGCGTCAAAGCAGCCCTTACCCGCATCGATCACCTGTCTCGCTTGAAGATCAGGCCCTTATCGCTCCAATACATTACATAAACATGGCGCATGCCAACCTTCACAGGGTCAACTCACCCTGATCGCAATGTAAACAAGTGTCAGCGCAATGACCCAGAGAGCGACCCGCCCCCATTTGCTATGACGCGCCTCGGCCTTGCCGATGGCTTCTGCCGTCTGTGCGTCGAAACGCAAGCCGTTCTCGCTCATATACATCAGATCGGAATGCAATTTCTCCGTCTTGGCGGCGATTTCGGGGGCCGCCTCGGCAAGTTTGAGAGCCGCCTTCACGCCGTCCTTCAGATCGGCGACGACGCGTTTCGGGCCGAGATTGTCCCTTATCCAGCCGCTGACGACCGGATCGGCCGCTTTCCACATGTTGAAGCGCGGATTGAGCATGCGGGACACACCTTCCACCACCACCATGGTTTTTTGCAGCATCACCAGTTCGGGCCGCGTCTCCATGTCGAAGAGTTCGGTGACTTCAAACAGCAGGGTCAGGAGCTTGCCCATGGAGATCGTCTCGGCGGGCTGGCCGTGGATCGGCTCGCCAATGGCGCGGATTGCCTGGGCGAAGCTGGCTTTATCGTGGTGGCCCGGCACATAACCGGCCTCGAAATGCACTTCCGCCACCCGCATATAGTCGCGGGTAATGAAGCCGTAGAGGATTTCGGCGAGGAACCGGCGTTCCTTTTTGCCAAGCCGCCCGGCAATGCCCATATCGACGGCGACGATCTCGCCCTGAGCATCGACGAAGAGATTGCCGGGATGCATGTCGGCATGGAAAAAGCCGTCGCGCAGCGTGTGCCGCAGGAACGACTGGATGAGGGTGTCGGCCAGCTTGTTCAGGTCGTGACCGGCGGCCTTCAGCCCCTTGATATCAGACATCTTGACGCCGTCGATCCACTCCATGGTGACGACATCGCGGCCGGTGCGTTCCCAATCCACTTCGGGGACACGGAAACCGGGGTCGTCCTTGGTGTTTTCGGCAAGTTCGGAAAGGGCAGCGGCTTCGAGCCGCAGATCCATCTCGATCTTGGTCGTCTGCTCCAGCGTGCGCGTCACCTCGACCGGGCGCAGGCGACGGGCGGAACGGACGAAACGTTGCTGCAGGTCGGCGATCAGATACATCGCCTCGAGATCGTTCTGGAAACGCTGGCGCACGCCGGGGCGAATGACCTTGACGGCCACCTTGCGCGGTCCCTTTGGCGTATCCACCATGGCCGGGTGCACCTGGGCGATGGAGGCGGCGGCGATCGGATCGCCGAATTCCCTGTAGAGCTCAGAAACCGACCGTCCGAGCGAACCTTCGATATTGGCCTTCGCCGCGGCGGCCGGGAAGAAGGCCATGCGGTCCTGAAGGCTTGCAAGATCGTCGGCGAAATCGGCGCCCACCACATCCGGCCGGGTGGCGAGAAACTGGCCCATCTTCACATAAGAAGGCCCGAGCCGCTCGACGGCCACGGCCAGCCGGTCGCTGCGCTGCGCCCGCTTGGCCTTGCTGCGGGCGAAGGGCTTCAACAGGGCTTTCAACAATTGCGCCGGGGCGGGCAGGTCATCGGACGGCAAAGCCAGCACGACGCCTTCGCGCACGAGAACCCAGCCAACCCTTGCGAGGCGGAAATATGCGCCCAAAGTGCTCATGCTTATGCTTGTCTCCTGCGTCTGCCGGCCATGGGTCTCAAAGTTTCCAGCCGGAATGCAGGGCGGCGATGCCGCCGGTGTAATTGGTATAGGTGACACGGGAGAAGCCAGCGGTGCGGATCATCGTGGCAAAATCCTCCTGATTGGGGAATTTGCGGATCGACTCGACCAGATATTGATAAGGCTCGGCATCACCGGTGATCATCTTGCCGAATTGCGGAATGGCGTTGAACGACCAGGCGTCATAAACGCGGTCGAGCAGCGGCATATCGACTTCGGAAAATTCCAGCACCAGGAGCCGCCCGCCGCGTTTCAGCACGCGGTGGGCCTCCTTCAGCGCGACATCGATGCGCGGCACGTTGCGAATGCCGAAGGCGATCGTATAGGCATCGAATGTATTCGCGTCGAAGGGCAGTTCCTCGGCATTGGCCTCGATGAAGGTCAGATTGTCGGAAAGCTTCTTTTTCGCCGCGCGCTCCTCGCCCACGGCCAGCATCGAGCCGTTGATATCGAGAACGGTGGCATGCGCCAGACGGTTGGAGGCTTCGATGATGCGGAAGGCGACATCGCCGGTGCCGCCCGCCACGTCCAGAATCCTGTAGGAAGGATCCTTGCGCGGCGAAAGCGAGGAGACCATGGCGTCCTTCCATAGCCGGTGCAGGCCGGCCGACATCACGTCGTTCATGATGTCGTAGCGCTTGGCGACCTTGTGGAAGACTTCGTTGACCAGCCCCTGCTTCTTGCCTTCATCCACCTTGTGAAAGCCATAGGACGTTTCCATGCCACCTTCTGCGGTCGTACGGGCGTCGGTCATCATCTGTCTCCATATTTATTGCGTGGCGGACCATAGCGGAAACGCCATGGCAACGCTATCTGTTGCCGCATCGCCTGGGCGCGACATTTCGCGTGCACTGTATAGACCACATGGTCCTAACGATAAACTGTCGGATAAGCCAGATGCCAGAATTGCCAGAAGTCGAAACCGTCAGACGCGGCCTCGCACCCGCCATGGAAGGCGCAAAGGTCCGCAAGCTCCATCTCGGCCGTCCGGATCTGCGATTTCCGTTTCCAGCGGATTTCGCGGGGCTTATTGAGGGAAAGACGATCATCTCGCTCGGACGCAGGGCGAAATATCTTCTCATTGAGCTGGAGGGCGGGCTGACGATCGTTTCCCATCTCGGCATGTCGGGCTCGTTCCGTATCGAGGCGGAAAAGGGCGAGGGTGGCGAAGCGCCCGGCGCGTTTCATTATGCTCGCTCGAAAGATGGCAAGCATGACCATGTCGTCTTTCATCTTGATAAAGGAGAGGAGCGTGTCTGCGTCATCTATAATGATCCGCGCCGCTTCGGCTTCATGCATCTGGTGGAGCGCAACAAGCTTGACCTCTACCCCGCCTTTGCGGAGCTTGGACCGGAGCCGACAGGCAACGCGCTGAGCGCCGATTATCTGGCAAGCCGGTTTGAGGGCAAAAGCCAGCCCCTGAAAAGCACGCTGCTGGATCAGAAGGTCATTGCCGGCCTCGGCAATATCTATGTCTGCGAGGCGCTCTGGCGCGCCCATCTTTCTCCCTTGCGGGCGGCGGGAACGCTGGTGACGAAAGGTGGCAAGCCCAAAGCGCAGCTCATCGATCTGACGGAGAAAATCCGCGACGTGATCGCGGATGCGATTGCTGCCGGCGGCTCCTCCCTGCGCGACCATATACAGACGGATGGAACGCTCGGTTATTTCCAGCATTCCTTTTCGGTCTACGATCAGGAAGGCCAGCCTTGCCGGACACCCGGCTGCGGGGGTACGGTTGAAAGGGTGGTACAGGCCGGTCGTTCGACATTCTATTGCGCCGCCTGCCAGAAATAGCGGTGCCAGCAGTTACGGAGAAGGGGAGATTGCCGTGGACTATGAAATGATACTGGTCGAGAAACGCGATGAGGTGGGCGTCATCACGCTCAACCGCCCCAAGGCGCTCAACGCCCTCAATTCGGCGCTTCTGAAAGAGCTGCGGCACATTCTCTCTTCTTTCTCCGCCGATGATTCCATCGGCGCGATCATTATCACTGGCTCGGAAAAGGCATTTGCGGCCGGTGCCGACATCAAGGAAATGCAGGGACTGGATTTTGTCGATGCCTATGTCGGCGATTTCCTCGGCGGCTGGGATGAGGTCGCGGCCACTCGCAAGCCTGTTATCGCTGCCGTTTCCGGTTTTGCGCTCGGCGGCGGCTGCGAGCTGGCGATGATGTGCGATTTCATTATCGCTTCGGATACGGCGAAGTTCGGCCAGCCGGAAATCACCCTCGGCGTCATTCCCGGCATGGGCGGATCGCAGCGGCTGACGCGGGCGGTGGGCAAGGCGAAGGCTATGGACCTGGTTCTGACCGGCCGGATGATGGATGCGGCGGAAGCCGAGCGCGCCGGCCTCGTGTCGCGGATCGTGCCGGTTGCAGACCTCATGGACGTCGCCGTGGAGGCCGCGACACGCATTGCCTCGCTGTCGCGTGCTTCCGTTCTGATGGCCAAGGAAAGCGTTAACCGCTCCTTTGAGGTGCCGCTCGCCGAGGGGCTGAGATATGAACGACGTGCCTTCCAGTCGCTCTTTGCGACAGTGGATCAGAAGGAGGGCATGGCGGCCTTCGTCGAAAAGCGCAAACCCGCTTTCCGGAATCGCTAAGGATTCGGAATATCGGCGCTTTTAAGCGTTTTGCGCGTTGACGGGGGTGCGCTTTAGCGGTATATGCCCGCCCACGGTTAAGGAAAGCCATCCGGCTTGTCCGAAATTACTCCCGCATTCTTGGGTTACCTGAGGTCGTCGAACGACCCGATCCTCTGGTTGCGGAATTTGGTTTGAATTCGAAGAGAGGCATACATGGCCAATACAACTTCGGCGAAAAAGGCGACCCGCAAGATCGCTCGCCGTACCGCAGTCAACAAGGCTCGCCGTTCGCGCGTTCGCGGCTTCATCCGCAAGGTCGAGGAAGCAATCGCTACCGGCGATCTGGCAGTCGCCACCGAAGCTCTGAAGGCAGCTCAGCCTGAGATCCAGCGCGCAGCAACGCGTGGCGTTCTGCACGGCAACACCGCATCCCGCAAGGTGTCGCGTCTCGCCCAGCGCGTTAAGGCTCTTTCCGCCTAATCCGGCTAATCACAAATAATTATTCAAAAAGCCTGGTCTTTTGACCGGGCTTTTTGTGATTCTAACTGCCCGTTAACCATTGCTGCCGTAACGTGACAAATGCATGTCAGATGGACGACAGGAAAATTGCAATAAAAACAAATACTTGTAGGAGGTCTCCCCGAAAATGGGAAGCTTTCTCTACGGAAGTCGCGGCTAGTTTTGAGTCAAGCAGATTTTTATTTTTTTGGTAAAATCGGCTCTCAAAAATTGCCAAAATTGAATCTCATTGATTCATAAGCGATTCTGCTTCGCACCTCGTCGGTGATGCAAAACGGCCTTTGTGAGTCAATGGCCGATCTACGTTTTTGCAGAAAAAACGCCATTGATCTCTCCCCATGATCCTGCCTAAATGCATTTCAACAAGGGGTGCGGATCTCAGTCCACAGATTATCTCGATGAACATATCGACGATATTCACCTTCTTGCTGGCGGGTCTTTCGAGGTCCGTTTTTTCAGGTCATCGAGCTTTTTGTGCCGTTTCGGTCTCGGAACGGGCGGGGGCTTTTTGTCCTCAAGAATGCGCCTTAAAGTTGTAACGAAAGGAGCGTTTTAGCGTGTCGCAGGCCTCTCCATGAGGGAGAGGGAAATGGGATAACCGACTCGCAAACGGGTAGTCGCCTTTGACGTTCTTTCGAGGGGAACGCTGGGGGCAGAAATAAACGAGGGGGATCCCTGGCGGTCGATCTTTGATCGTCAGGCTATGATTGGCAATTTGAAAGGCGGCAATATGCAATTGAATTTGGCGATGGGTGCGGTGGCTGATGGGGACCGCGCACCAAAGGCATGTGATGCAGCTTGCTCAGATGCGGCAGGGGATAAATCGGCC